>MGOD01000021.1:6450-18757 GCA_001795245.1 Chloroflexi bacterium RBG_16_70_13 | reverse complement strand
TCAAGCGATGGCTGGAGCGCCAGCCGGCGGCACGGACCCTGGCCGAGCTGCAGGCCCAGCTCGACGTCTTCCGGCTCGCCTACAACGAGCACCGGCCCCACCGGGCGATCGGACGGGCCACGCCCGGGGAGGCGTACCGGGCGAGGCCCAAGGTGTTGCCCGCAGGCTCCCGCGCCGGGAGCCACTTCCGCCTCCGCTTCGACATCGCCGACAAGACGGGCGCGATCACCTTGCGCCGGGCCGGACGCCTCTACCACCCTCAGGATCGGCGCGGCCCATGCCCGGCGGCGGGTCCTGGCCATCGTCGACCAAGTGGCCGTCACCGTTGTCGCCCTCGAGACAGGCGAGGTTCTCTCCACCCACCTGATCGAGCCGGAGCGCAGGTACTGGCGCAACCAACGACGAGACCCCGGCCGATGGCCGGGGCCTCAAGCGACCGGCTGATCACATGTGTCGCCGATGTCGCGACTCATGTGTCGCCGATGTCGCGACTCATGACACTGGCGCGCCCGACAGGATTCGAACCTGCGACCTTCGGCTCCGGAGGCCGACGCTCTATCCACTGAGCTACAGGCGCGCGGCCCCGAATGATACCCGTCGAATGTGAATCGGCTTTCGGCTTCTGCTTTGAGGGTCTATCTCGCGAGTCTCACGAGCACGGCCGTGGCGGCAACAACGCTCGTAGAGCGCAAACCCGGCCGGATTGGGCCTCAGACTGCCTGTTCCGCGCCGTACGACCCGCTCAGCTCGAGGCCCTGCAGGCACGGTACCTTGCCTACCGGGCGAAGCTCCGCAGCGACGGCGTGCGGGTTACCAACGGCCCCCTCCGGGAACAGTCGGATCCGTCGCTTCGTGGTCTCTCGATCCTGTCGTGCGATCTCGACGAGGCCCGGCGAGCGAGCGACCTCGATCCCTCCCTCCAGGCGGGGCGTCTCACCTACGACATGTTCGAGTGGTGGGTGGCCGCCGGGACGTTGGCCTTTCCGGGCGCCGCCGTCGATGTCGGCGAGCGTCGCGCGATGCCTGACGAGTGACGCGACAGACCCTGCGATTTCGGGCGATCTGGCCCTAGGCCGACGGCCGCCGCGGCACCGAACGTAGCAGCGGACCGGCCACGACCGCGCCCGCGGACAGGTCCAACTCCCGCGGAGGCAGATGCGCAGCGCAGCGGTCGACGAGCGGTCGCTTCCGGCCGCGTCCGAGCCCCACGAAACCCGGGCGAATACGGTCCTCCGGCCCATCGTCTTCGGGGCCAACGACGGGCTCGTCTCCAACCTCGCCCTCGTCATGGGCGTCGCCGGGGCCAACCCCGAGCCGGGGATCATCGTCCTGGCCGGCGTGGCCGGCCTCATCGCGGGCGCCTTCAGCATGGGCGTCGGCGAGTACATCTCGGTCCAGAGCCAGCGGGAGCTGCTCGACTACCAGGTCGCGTTCCAGCGCAAGCAGCTCCGCGACGCCCCGGAGCAGGAGCGAAGGATCCTCGCCCGGATCTACAGGGAGCGCGGCTTCAGCGACGAGGAAGCGGCGCGATTCGTCGACGCGGTCTTCGACGAGCCCGATCACGCGGTCCGGCTGCTCATCTTCGAGGAGGTCGGGCTCGACGAGCGCTCGATCGGCTCGCCGCTGATCGCGGCCGCCGGCTCGTTTGCCGCGTTCACGGCCGGCGCCTTCATTCCCCTCCTGCCCTACCTCCTGGCGAGCGGGCCGGCCGCCTTCGCCGGCAGCCTGGCCGCCAGCCTCACCGCCCTGGCGCTGCTCGGGGCCGGCATCGCCTCGCTGACTCGCCGGCCGGCGCTGTTCGGCGCCGTTCGCCAGGTGTTGCTCGGGGGGATCGCCGCCGCCTTCACCTACGCCGTGGGCCTCGCGATCGGCGTCGGCGTGCGTTAGCGCCAGGCCTCAGTAGCGGACCTCGTCGGTCTCGGGGACCTCGATCTCGTGGACGTCCTCTGACCCGGTCCCGATCCGGACAGACACTTCCCACGTCCCACCACCGGCCTTGACGCCCATCGTTCGGATCGGGCCCCTGACCATCAGCCGTGCGACGGCCTCCCCGGCGCGCTCGTAGCGGACCTGGGTCTCAGAATCGCCGTACTTGTCGATGCTCCGGACCGCCAGCTCGTCCCGCGAGCAGCCGATGAGGCCCGCCAGCCACTCGCGCGCGTCCCACGTCACCACGTCGATCACTCCTGGTCGGTCCGGCAGCGCACCGGGATGCAGGTCACCGGGAAGCAGGTCACCGGGAAGCAGTATCCGCCGCCCGTCCATGACCCGGCACGGGCGCAGCTCGGACGATGGCCATGACCTCGCTGAAGCGGGCCGTCGCGAGGCCGATCACGCTGTCGGCCGCCCCGTAGTAGAGCCGAAGCCGGTCGGCCGCCTCGTCGAGCGTCCAGCCGCAGGGGAACACCACCCTGCCGACATCGCCGGTGATCTCGTACGGGGACGTCGGTCCGAACGTCCACTCATCGGTCCGATGGAGCACGACGCCCGGGTTTTCGAGGTCGAGGAGGGCCAGTCCGACCCGGTAGATCGGGCCGTCGGCCGTCGCATGGACACCGTGGTACATGACGAGCCAGCCGTCGGGCGTCTCCAGGGGCGGCGGGCCGAGCCCGATCTTGCCGGCGTCCCACCAGGCGCCGTCGCGGGCCTCGAGGAGCAGCTTGTGGTCGCCCCAGTGCCGGAGGTCGGGCGAGTACGAGATCCACATGTGGGCGCCGCCACGCAGCGGCGACGGTCGATGGATCATCGCCCAGCGGCCGCCGAAGCGGCGAGGGAAGAGCGCCGCGTCCTTGTCCTCCGGCGGCATCGCCGGTCCGAGTCGCCGGACCCGGCGGAAGTCGCGGGTCATGGCCAGTGACACCAGCGGCCCACGCCGGCTGTAGGCCGTGTAGGCGATCGCCCACTCCTCGCGCTCCGGCAGCCAGGTGAGCCGGGGGTCCTCGCAGCCCCAGGTCTCCTCGGGATCCTGGTCGCCCCGCGAGGACAGGAGCGGCTTCCGATCGAAGCGCCAGCTCGAGATGCCGTCGGCGCTCCGGGCGACGTGGAGCTGCGACATCCCGCGGAGATCCTCGACCCGGACCAGCAGGATCGTCTCGCCGCCAACCGTCGCCGCGCCGGGATTGAAGACCGAGTTCGCCGGATACGGGACGTCCGCGACGGTGAGGATCGGATTCGCCTCGGAGCGCACGAACACGTCGGTCGGGCGGGTCATCGTGTTGCCGTCACCAGGCCGAGCGGACGACGTTCCCGTCCCGGCCGCTCTCGATCGGGGCGTTCCGGACCGCGGATCCCGGGCTCCCGCAGGGCCCGGATGTGCTCGAGGGCAGTCAGCCACATGAGCGTCGACTCGGCCCCCTCGTTGGCGTTGGCGCCCCGCGGCCCGAGGCCGTCACGGCATGCGCCGCGGACCGGGTCGGCCAGCTCGACACCGACGTCGTTGCGGCCCAGGAACCAGGCGTAGGCGCGTTCCATCGTGGCCCGGTATCGGTCGTCGCCGGTCATCTCAAGCGCCACCTCGGCGGCGAGCAGGAGCGCGGTGGCCTCGATCGGCTGCTGATCGAACCTGGAGCGCGCGCCGGCCCGGAACCACCACCCGTTGCCGATCGGCGTGAGCCGGCCGTCGTCCGCCGTCTGGGCGTCGATCAGCCAGTCGAGGATCCGCAGGCCGCGGTCCGCCATCTCGGCCGAGGCAAGCCGTTGCCCGGCAACGATGAGGGCCCGAGCTGGCAAGGCGTTCTCGTACGTGAGACACCGCTCCGGCCACGGCCAGGCCGGCGCGATCGATGCCTCGAAGCGCGCCCCGAAGTCCAGGGCCAGGATGCGGAAGCCGGCCTCGATCTCGGCGTCGTCAGCGCCACGGAGGAACGCGTCGCAGGCCAGCAGCGTGGATGCCTGCGCGCGGAGTGCAGACAGGCGCAGCGCGGCCGGGACCGCTCGTCGGAACAGCGACGCGGCCCCACCGGCGAGGGCGACGTCCGGAGCCTCGGCGACGACGTCGCCGAGCGCGTGGATCGCCCGCCCGTGGGAGTCCTCGGAGCCGGACCCCCGGACCCATGTCCCGTCCGCGGCTCGGAAGTTCATGAACCGGCCGGTCGCGGTGTCGAACGCACTCGTGAGGAACGCCATGCTGCGACGGGCGCTGTCGGCAACCACGGGCCAGCCGATCCGGCGGGCGTGGAGGAGGTCGACCTGGAGGGCTCGGGCGACGTCGTCGGTGCAGGAGCCGTGGGCCGGATCCGGTTCGGACCCCCGGGCGTGCTGCATGATCCCGTCCCGCCCCGCGAGGGCGTCCAGGTGGTGTCGGCTGACGTCGTGGAGCGGCGCGTCCTCAGGCACCGACAGCGGCCATGGCGGGCGCGAGCGCCGACCCACGATGGTCGCCGGCGACGCGGGCGATAAGGCGACCGTAATCGGCGCCGACCGAAGACCAGACCATGCGCCGACTGTGCTCATAGGCCCGGCGGCCCATCGACGCCCGCAGGCCGGCGTCCTCGAGGACATTGTCGAGGGCACGGCCGAGGAGCGCGGGCGAGCCCGGCGGAACGAGCAGGCCTCGGCCCTCGGCGAGCAGCTCGGATGCGTAGGCATACGGGGTCGAGACGATGGCGCGCCCGGCGCCCATCGCGTATGACAGAGTCCCCGAGACGATCTGGTCGAGGTTGGGATAGGGCGTCACGAAGACGTCAGCCGCCTCCAGCCAGCGGGTCAGCTCGACCCGACCGACGAAGCGATCGACGAACCGAACGTGGTCGCCGAGGCCGTGGGCCTGGACGCGGGCCAGGAGTCCGTGGCGGTAGGCCTCACCTTCGCTGCGGATGAGGTCCGGATGCGTCGCGCCGACGATGACGTAGAGCACCTCGGGGTGCGCGGCGACCACCGCCGGAAGGGCGTCGATGGCGAGCTCATAGCCCTTGCCCGGACCGAGCAGACCGAAGCTCAGGATGACCCGGCGGCCCTCGAGCCCGAGGGATGGCTTCACCGCCTCCGGGTCGACGAGGGGCAGTTCGGGAACGCCGTGCGGGATGACCTCGAGGCGACGGGGGTCGACGCCGTAGGCGGTCGCAAGCAGGGTCGCCGCGGAGCGCGACATCACGACGGTCGCCTCGACGCCGGCCACGAGCTCGGCGAGGACCGCGCGTTGCCCGGGGGTGGGCGTCCGCAACACGGTGTGGAGCGTGGCGATCGCGGGGGCACGGAGGGCGCCGATGAAGTCGAGGACGTGGTCGCCGTCGGTACCGCCCCAGATCCCGTACTCATGCTGGATCGAGACGACGTCCACGCAGTCGCTCACCGACCGTGCGGCGTGCGCGTAGTCACCGGCCTCGTCGCGGCGGATCCGGTGATGGACTTCGATCGGGTAAGGGCCCGTCTGGTCGGGCGGATGGAGCGCCACGATCTCGCGATTGCCGACCGAGGCGGCGAGGTCGTGGGTGAAGGTGGCGATCCCGCAGCGGCGCGGCGGGTAGGTGGCGGCGAAGGCGGTTCGGGCGATGGCGGGGCTCCTCTCGCCGGGCCGCGTCGGACCGGTCGCGAGGCATCGAGGGCGACCTGGATTGCGGGTCGCCCGGACTCGGCGCCTCGACGGATTCGAAGCGGCCCGCCCGAGCCGGGCGGGCCGTCCGGGCGGTCAGGCGGAGCGAACTCGGTTCGCGCGCGGGCCCTTGGCGCTCGTCTCGATCTCGAACTCGACCCTCTCGCCGCCGACGAGGCGGTCGAAGTCGAGCGAGGCATCGAGCCCACCGCGGTGGAAGAAGTATTCCTTCGCATCCTCGGCGGCGATGAAGCCAAAGCCGCGATCGGCGATGACCTTCTTGATGGTTCCGGTGGTCACATGGACCTCCAACGCTTCCCGAACAGGGAATGGCAGGTCGCACGGTCCGTTCGAGAAGGGGAGGTTGACCACGCGGAGCGTCGTCGCGGAAGCGCGGCGAGGCCCGTAGCATAGCACAGATGTTCGATCGCCGACAGATCGGACGTGCGAGTCGAAGCCACCGGTCCCCTCAGGGTGCCGGCCCGGCCTTGATTCGTTCGCCGGCCGTCCCGCGCCACCGCGCCGTCGGCTTGCCACAATGCGTCCGTGGTCCCGTTCGCCTACGACCCGGCGGTGCTCGATCGCTTCCCGGCGGTCGTCGGCGGGGCGATCCATGCAGTGGGGGTCGTGAACGGTCCGACGTCGGCTACCCTCGCCGAGGTCTACCTCGCCGAGCAGGCAGCCGCCCTCGCCCGGGTCGGTGACACGCCGCTCTCGGAGTTGCCGAGCCTCGCGGCCTGGAGGCGGGCGTTCCGTGCCTTCGGCGTCGATCCGACCGGCTATCGCTCAGCCGCCGAGGCACTCCTCCGGCGCCTGACCAAGCAGGGCTCGATCCCGTCGATCAACAGCCTCGTCGACCTGGGCAACCTGGTCAGCATCCGCTATGCCCTGCCCGTGGCGATCTTCGATCAGCGGGCGGCCAGCGGGCGGACGACGGTCCGATTTGCGACCGGCGATGAAACATTCACCGACCTCGGCTCCGGTGAGCGGGAGCATCCCCTGCCCGGCGAGGTGATCTTCGTCGACGAGGCCGGCCTGGTCTGCGCCCGGCGGTGGTGCTGGCGCCAGTCGGTCCAGAGCGCCGCCGGACCCGGGACGCGCACGGTGCTCGTGACCGTCGAGGGCCACCATGAGGGCGCACCGGCCGACGTCGCGGCAGCGGTAGCCGACCTCACCTCGCTCCTCGGGACGCATGCTGGGCCGTCGGCTCTCGCGTCGATGATCATCCGTGGCGAGCGAGGTGCGGGGGATCAGGCGTCGGCGGTCGTCGGGGCGGACCAGGACCTCGACAAGCATCGCAGGGGTTCTTGATTCGCACGATGGCGGGGAAACGTTCGGAGCGGCTCCCGAAGGAGCCGCTCCGTTGCTGTCCCGGTGACCACCCGCCGAAACGGATGCTCCCCACGCGTCAAAGGCATCTATCACGTCGGCTGCACCGACTACCCTGACCCAACCTACCCATGACCTTGCCGCTGGGGCAGCGGACTGCGCGAACGCAGTGCACGAGCGAGTCTATCCGAACGGGCGCTCGAATCCAACCCTTTTCGACGCGCAAGATGTGTAAATTCCTTAACGATTCTCGCACGGGCAGGACAAGCGGCCGAGGCCGGCCCGGGATTCAGCCCTCGCCGGCTCATTCTTCGTGAATCGTGACCGACGTCATCGCCACGGGCTCGTCCGGCAGATCGCGGGCATTGCGCGGCGCTCCCACGATCTGGTCCACGACGTCCATCCCCTTCGTCACGATCCCGAAGAGCGTGTAGTTCCTGGGCAGCTTGCCGGTCAGGTCCTGGTGGCAGATGAAGAACTGGCTGCCGTTCGTGTTCGGGCCGGCGTTGGCCATCGCCAGCGCGCCGCGCGTGTAGTCGCCCTTGAACGGCTCGTCCTCGAACTTGTAGCCGGGCCCGCCGGTCCCAACCCGGCTCCAGTCGAGGGTCGCCTTCTTGCCGAACTGGCCGTCTCCGGCCTGGGCCACGAAGCCCGGGATGACCCGGTGGAAGACGACCCCGTCGTAGAAGCCCTTGCGGGCGAGCTCGACGAAGTTGCCGGCCGCCCGGGGGACATCGGTCGTGTACAGCTGGACCTCGATGTCGCCGAGGTCGGTGGCAATGGTCGCGCGGGTCATGGCGCCTCCTTCGGGTGCGATGGCGGGCCAGCAGCCTTGCCGGTTGTCAGGGGTTCGAGACCGTCACCGAGTCCATGACGACCGGGTTCGTCGGGTTCTCCGCGTCGGCCGCGGCGGCGATCGCGTCGACGGTCTCCATGCCCGCGCTGACCCGACCGAAGACCGAGAAGTTCGGGTCGAGGCCGCTGTCGGCGAGGACGATGAAGAACTGGCTGCCGTTGGTGTTCGGGCCGGCGTTCGCCATCGCCACGACGCTGCGGTCGTAGGGCACGTCCACGGGATCGTCGTCGAACTCGTAGCCCGGGCCGCCGAAGCCCGTGCCCAGTGGATCGCCGCCCTGGATTACGAAGCCCGGCACGACCCGATGGAAGACGATCCCGTCGTAGAAGCCGCACTCGGCAAGGCCCACGAAGTTGCCGGCCGCGCGCGGCCCGAGGTCGGCCTCGACGGTGATCGTGATCGTGCCCTTCGCCGTCGTGATCGTCACGGTCCGCGTCTCGCCGGCGGGGAGCGGGTCGGGAGCGGTCGTCGGGCAGTTACGAGCGTCCGGGGTGACGATCGGTGTCGGCGACGGCGTGGCGATCGGCGGCAGGGTCGGTGCGGCGCTGCAGGCGGCGATCCCGACGCTCGCGACCGCTGCGGTCGTGAGGAGCCAGGCGAGACGGCGGGCGCGGGGCTGGGTCATGCGGCGGCCTCCCGGGCGGCGGCGTAGTCGATCGCCCCGGACAGGAGCGCCTCGCCGAGGATGATGCCCCGGACGCCGGCATCGCGCAGGCGGCGGACCGTATCGAGGTCACGGACGCCGCCGGCGACGAGGAGCTCGATGTCGACGGCCCGGGCGAGCTCCGCGAGTGCCTCGACCTCCGGGTCCCCGCCGCCATGCGACAGGACGAGCCGGGCCACGCCGGCCCCGACGAGCTCGTCGGCGAGCTCGCGAAGGCTCGGGACGCGCGGACGGTGCCAGGGGAAGGCCGCGAGCCGCTCCGCCCTCGCGTCAAGGCCCACGGCGAGCCAGTCGCCGGCAACTGCGAGACAGCCCCGAAGCGTGGTCGGGTCGTCGGCGACGGCCACCCCGACGAGGACGCGCGTCGCCCCGGCGGCGAAGGCGAGCCGGATCCCGTCGGCCGAATCCACGCCACCGGCGAGCTGGAGCGGCGTCGCCACCCGGGCCGCGATCGTGCCGACCGCCTCGAGGTTGACCGGCGCCCCCGCTCGGGCCCCGTCGAAGTCGACCAGGTGGATGAGCGGTGCCCCGAGGCTCACGAAATGCTCGGCGATCCGCTCCGGTCGGTCGGTCGGGGCGCCGATCCCGGAGGCCACCCCCGGCCAGAAGACGACCCTCGAGCGGCCGCGCTCGAGGTCGATCGCCGGGATGACCTGCACGGCGCCGGGCCGGCCTCAGGCTCGCGCGGCGGCGCGATCGATCCCGTTCGCGCGCGGCGCCATGGGCTGGTCTTCGCCGGCCAGGAGCCGGCGGTGGAAGCTGATCGGCAGCCCGCCGTTGCGGAGGAGCGTGTCGTGGAACGCGCGGAGCGAGAACGCGCCGCCCAGCCGCCGCCGCTGGTCGTCGCGCAGGCCGAGGATCAGGACCTTCCCGAGCAGGTACGAAAGGGGGTAGGTCGGCGACGAGGTGTAGCGCCGGATCTCGGCCAGGGCGTTGGGGCGCTCGAACCGGGTGTGCTCGACGAGGAAGTTGGTCGCCGCCTCGATCGAGATCTCGCCCCGATGCATCCGGATGTCGAGGACGATCCGGCAGGCCCGCCAGATCGCGTCCGTGGCGAGCGCCAGGCGGAACTCCGGGCCATCGTCGAAGCCCTCCTCGCGCATCATCTGCTCGCTGTACATGCCCCAGCCCTCGACGAACTCCGGGGCGTCGCAGAGGAGCCGGCTCAGCGACGGGTGCCGGACCGCGACCGTCAGCTGGAGGTGGTGGCCCGGGTAGGCCTCGTGGATGCCGGTGTTGCTGATCGAGGCCCGGTAGTGCTCGCGCATCGCGTCGGGGTCGTCGTCGACGGACGGCGTGACGACGTAGGTCCCGACCGGCGAGGGATCGAAGGGGGCCGGCGCGAAGTACGCGGCGAAGGGCATGACCCGGCGGAGGTACGAGGGCGTGGCGACGACCTCGACCCGCTCCCCGGGCGGGACCGTGACCAGCCTGCGATCGACGAGGAACCGGCGGGCGCGGGCCATCGCCGCTCGATACTCGTCGAGCGCCGCCTCGAAGGTCGGGGCGTGATCCGACTTGATCCGCTCGACGACGTCGAGCTCCGGGGCCGCCGGGTCGATCTCGTGGGCGGCGGCGGCCCGGGCGGCGTGGTTCGCGGCGAGCTGCTCTTGGCCGATCTCGAGGATCGCGCCGGCGTCGAGGCCGTCGAAGGCCCGGAGACGGACCAGCTCGTCGTAGCGATCACGCCCGAGGGCCCACTCGTCGGTCCCGCCGGCGAGAGTGGTTTGGACCCACCCGGCGTGCTCCGCGACCGCGGCCTCGGCCCGCTCGACCGCCCGCTCCAGGCGGCGCACGAGCGGGGCGCCGAGGGTCAGGGTCCCGGCCGCCTCGACGATCTCCCCCAGGAACGCGGGCAGGTCCCGGGCCGCCGCGATCTCCAGCTCCTGCCAGGCCCGCACCTGGGGGGCCGTTGCCCGCGTTCGGTGCTCGACGAGGTGCCCGGGGACGGCCTCGAGGCGGGCCGCGATGGCGGCGAACCGCTGAGCCGGCGTGCCGAAGTCGCGGGTGAAGAGCGGGAAGAGGGCGTCTCCGACGGCATCGATGCCGGCCGAGTGGCGTTCCCAGCGCCGGACGACGTCGGCATCGAAGATGGCGCGCCGAAGGTTGTGGAGCTCGATCTCTCGCTCGAAGCGGGCCGCGGCCGACAGGCCGGCCGGGTCGATCGCCTCCACCTCGGCGAGGTGGCGCCGATCGGCCGCGATCTCACCGAGGACGTGGTCTCGGGAGGCATCGGGCAGCCGGTCGTCCCAGGCGTGGATGCCGAGGTACGTGGCCATGACCGGGTCCTCGGTCACGACCCGGGCGAAGCGCGCCTCGACGAGGTCGTAGAAGGCGTCATCGAGGGGACCCTCATCTGGTGCCCGGCCGGGGCGTGGGAGGGCCACGCCGCCGAGGATCGAGGGCGAGCTCACGCGGGGGTCGCGGCCGTCACGGCGTCGCGGCCGGTCGCGCGAAGGGCAGCCCCGATGGCCTCGATCGTCCGCTCGATCTCGGCGGCGCTGATCCCGACGTGGGTCGCCGCCCGGACCTGCCCGTGCGGGAACCGCTCGAGGAGGACGCCCTCGGAGCGGAGGGCATCGAGGAACGCCGTTCGGTCCCGGTCGACCCGGAAGAGGACGAAGTTGGTCCGGACACGGTTCGGGTCCAGCGGGCCGTCGCCCGGCTGGGCGATGTCGCCGGGGGACAGGAGCCCGGGTATGCCCGCGAGAGCCTCGGCCAGCCGACGGGCGGTGGCGTGGTCCTCGGCCAGGCGCTCGATCATCCCGGCGTCGCCATCGCGCAGGGCGACGAGCCCGGCGGCCGCGATGATCCCGGCCTGGCGCATCCCGCCGCCGACGAGCTTCCGCCCGCGACGGGCTCGCCAGATGACGTCGCGGGAGCCCACGAGGACGCTGCCGACGGGGCAGCCGAGGCCCTTCGAGAGGCAGAACGTGACGGTGTCCGCGGGACCGGCGAGCTCGGTCGGGGCCACGCCGAGGGCGACGACGGCGTTCCAGAAGCGCGCTCCGTCGAGGTGGAGCGGCACGCCCCGCTCGTGGGCGATGGCGGCGACCGCCGCCGTGTAGGCCGACGAGATCGGCTGGCCCATCGAGTGGGCATGGGTGTTCTCCAGGGTCACCAGGCCGGTGATCGGCTCGTGGGGGTCGGTCGGGTCGCGGAAGGCGTCGCGGATCTCGTCGAGATCGAGCGTCCCGTCCGGCCGCTCCTCGAGGGTCCGGATCGATGTCCCGACGATGACCGCGTGGCCGGCGGCCTCGTCGAGGACCATGTGGTGCTGTCGCCCGGCGATCGTCTCCTGGCCTCGCCCGAGGAGGGCCAGCTGGGCAACGAGGTTGCCCATCGTCCCGGAGGCGACGAACAGCCCGGCCTCCTTGCCCAGCAGCTCCGCCGCCCGCTCCTCGAGGGCGATGACCGTTGGGTCGTCGCCGAGGACGTCGTCGCCGACCTCCGCGGCCGCCATCGCCCGGCGCATCTCGGGGGTCGGCTGGGTTACGGTGTCGGACCGCAGGTCGATCATGTCCATGGGCCCCGGGAGGATACCGCGTCGCCCCCGGCATCGACGCTGGCCGGCCGCGTCGGCGAGGCCAGGCCGGCGACAACGAACCGGATGCCTGCTACCCTTCGCAGTCGCCGCACGGACCCGTGGTGTAGCGGCCCAACATGCCAGCCTGTCACGCTGGAGATCGCCGGTTCGAATCCGGTCGGGTCCGCCATCCAGACCGACGGCACCCGGCACCGCCGCCGGCCGAGCGGCCCTCCCTACCGACTCCACCCGACGCCCCGTTCGCCCGCCCGAACGGGGCGTCCCCTTGTCCGGGGTACCCTGCCGCCGTGGCACCAGACCGACGCCGGCCAGCGCGCCGGGAGACCGCGCCTCGAGGCTCGCGCCTCCTCGCCGTGGCGGCCACCATCGCGCTCGCAGCGG
>MGOD01000021.1:0-6421 GCA_001795245.1 Chloroflexi bacterium RBG_16_70_13 | reverse complement strand
CATCCCCGACGCCATCTCCGATCCCGACCCAGTCACCGTCCCCGACGGTCGAGCCGACCCTGCCCCCGACGCCCGCGCCGACCCCGATCCTCCTGCGGCGCCCGCTCGTCCCGGTCACCGACTTCCGGGCTCCGTGGACGGAGACCTCTGCCGCCGAGGTGGCGGCCGTGCTGGCCGGGACGTCGGACCGCTACGACGCCGTCGTGGTCGTCGCGGCCCAGCAGTTCAAGGTCGTCGAGGCGCTCGGCCTCGGCCATCCGGGCGCGAGGGCGACGTTCGTCGTCGTCGCCGACGTCGCGACCCTCCGGGCGGACCTCGTCGCCAGCCGCAAGCGGCTCGGGTTCGTCCTCGCGGACGACGTCGACCCGAGCCTCAAGGTGCTCGGCTTCGACGGCACCTTCCTGTTCGGCGTCGACCGCGTCGCGACCTCCGACGACTGGCCGCTGCACGCGACGTTCACCTTCGAGCCCGGCCAACCTCAGGCGGTGCCTGCGCCCCGCTATGACCCCGCGACCGCCTGGACCCTCGTCGCCGGCGGGGACATCCTCCTCGACCGCGGGGTGTCGCTGGCCATCCGGGGCTCGGCCCGCGGCGTCGACTTCCCGTGGGACGGCGGGACGGTGAAGATCACCTCGCGATGCAAGGATTGCTCGGTCTTCGGCTGGGACCTGCCGCGGACGGAGCGGACGGGCGGCGAGGGGGCGATGCGCGCGCTCCTGACGGGCGCCGACATCGCGATCGCCAACTTCGAGAACCCCGCTCCGAAAGCGTTCCGTTTCCACGACCATGGCACGGTCTTCAGCGCCAACCCGGCCTACATCGAGGGGTTGGTCAACGCCGGCCTGGACTATGTCTCCCTCGGCAACAACCACATCCGGGACGCCGGGGCGCGGGGAATCCTCGAGACGATCGAAGCCCTCGACGGCTTCGGGATCGCGCACAGCGGCGCGGGCGCGAACCTGGCGGCGGCGCGCACTCCCGCCCTCCTCGAGGCCGGCGGGGCGACCGTCGCGGTCCTCGGCTACGACACGATCGCCGGCGGCTCCTTCGCCGGTGCTGAGCGAGCTGGCAGCGCGCCGCTGACGGTGGAGAACGTCCGGGTGGACGTGGCCGCGGCGCGGGCTGCCGGCGCTGATCTCGTGATCGTCTTCCCGCACTGGGGCGCGGAGTACGACCCGACGCCCTTCGCCGGCCAGCGGAAGCTGGCCCAGGCGGCGATCGACGCCGGGGCCGACATGGTCATCGGCAACCACGCGCACTGGGCCGCCGGCATCGAGGTCTACAAGGGCAAGCCGATCTGGTACGCCCTCGGCAACTTCGTCTTCGACCAGACCTGGTCGGAGCCGACGATGGAGGGCATCACCCTGGAGCTGACGTTCTCGGGCGCCGAGCTCGTCCAGGTCCGGATGCGGCCGCACCTCATCCTCGACCGGGCCCAGCCCAACTTCATGGACCCGGCCGGCTCCGGGGCCGTCGTCATGGGCCAGGTCTGGGCCGCCTCGAAGAACACCCTGGACTGGTGACGGGACGCCATGCGATCTTGACGACCGGCGCATGCATTCCCACCATCGGCAGGTGAACCCGTCGGATGTCCAGTCCGGACGAGAATTCGCGCTCGTCGCCACCGATGTTCGGGCCTCATTGGCCGTGGCATTGAGCGGCCCTGAACCGGGTCCGTGGAGCGGGCTAGCCGACGGCTGGGAAAACTGGACCCTCGACTCATGGGTCAGCGCCGGCCACCGATACAGAGCTGACACGACGATGCCGGTTGACGAGATCCTCCTCGGCGTCTGGCAGCTCTTGCTACCGGAGCGGTCCGGTGACGAGAACGCGCTCGATGCCCACCTCGCCAATCTCTCTGCGTGGGCTGCTACCGCCGACGTCGACCTTCCGCCGGAGGCATGGCAGCGAGCTGCGCAGGTTGTGCTGGCCGCCGGCTATTACGAATAGCCGCCCGGGTGACATTGGGGTACACCAAGCGAGCTCGAGGTCCAGTCGCGCGACCTCCAGGCCCGATGATGAACCCGGGTAGTGGTAGGCGAGGCACTCTCAGGTTTGAGCGAAGCAGGCACCCTCGGTCGTAAGTGGTGGTTCGGCGGCCGGCACCGCGCGCTGGGACGGCGGAGCGGGTCAGCCCAGCCTGGCGAAGACGTCCGTCTCGGGGGTTGGCGCCGGGACCCGCGACTCGCGGAGGATGTACGCCTCCTTCGCCCAGTACTCGCGCCAGGCGTCGAGGCCGAAGCGGAGGAACGGGTGGTCGGGGCTCATCTGGGTGCGGTGCCGCCGGATCGCGGCCCACTTCCGGTCGAGGACGTCGCCGGCGTCGATCCAGGTGGTGATCTGCTCGTCGGGGACGAGCATCCTCGCCATCCGGTCGCGCCACGCCTCGAGCTCATCGGGCGTGGCGTTCTCCGGCTCGGACCAGAAGGATCGCTCACCGAGGGCCTCCACTCGGTCGCGCATCGCGTTCCTGACCGAGGCCGGAATCGCCTGCTCGTAGAGCTTCGAGGGGCTCCACGGCGAGAGGCCGCCGTCGGCCTCGGCCGGGCCCGTCCCGCCGTGCTCCGGGGCGAGCTGTTGCGGATACCACGAGGCATCGCCCGCCCTGGAGAACGCCCGGACGGCGACGTCGTGGGTCCGGATGTGGTCGGGGTGACCGTAGCCGCCGAAGTCGTTGTACGTCGTCATGACGTCCGGCCGATGTCGTCGGACGAGCCAGGTCAGGCGACCGGCGGCCTCGTCGAGGTCGGCCTGCCAGAAGCATCGAGGATCGAGGTTCCCGACCCGGCCCATCATGTCCGAGTCGCGATAGCCGAGGTTCTCCCACTCCGTGACGCCGAGGTCGGCCATCGCCGCCTCGAGCTCGGCCGCCCGGATCTCGCCGAGGCGGCGATGGTTATCCGGCGTGTCCATCTCGGGGACCACGATCTCGCCGAGCTCGCCGCGGGTGCAGGTGACGAGGACGACGCGATGGCCGTCACGGACGGCGGTCGCCATGAGTCCGCCCGTGCCGATCGTCTCGTCGTCGGGGTGGGCATGGACGGTCATGAGGGTCAGGGGGCGCCGGTCGGACACCACCGGATCGTAGCGCGGGAACGGCCAGCGGGCGTCGATCGCGCCGTACCATCCCGTACGATGGCCGCTGATCCCGATCTCCCGCACCCGGACCCCGTCGGACCCCTCGCCGGGATCCGGGTGGTCGACTGCTCGACGGTCCTCGCCGGCCCCTACACCACGATGCTCCTCGCCGACCTCGGGGCCGACGTCGTCAAGGTCGAGCCGCCGGACGGCGACGCGACCCGCGGCTGGGGGCCGCCGTGGGTCGGCGACGAGGCCGCCGGAACGCGGACCGCGGCCTATTACCTGGCGGTCAACCGGAACAAGCGGAGCCTCCGGCTCGACCTCCGGACCGAGGCGGGCCGGGAGGTCCTGCGGCGCCTGCTCGCCCGGGGCGACGTCCTCGTCGAGAACTTCCGCGCCGGCGGCCTCGACCGGCTCGGGTTCTCCGAGGCCGCGCTCGCGGCGATCAACCCGGACCTCGTCCATCTCGCGATCGGCGGCTACGGGATCGGCGGGCCGGACGCGGCCAAGCCCGGCTACGACTTCATCATCCAGGCGACCGGCGGGCTGATGTCGATCACGGGCGAGGCCGGTGGTCCCCCGACCAAGGTCGGCGTCGCGATCAGCGACGTCGCGGCTGGTCTGTTCGGGACGATCTCCGTCCTGGCGAGCCTGCTCGCCCGGCCCAACGCCGGCGGCCAGCGCGTCGATGTCTCGCTCCTCCAGAGTACGCTCGCCATCCTCGTGAACCAGGCCCAGAACGCGTTCGTGACCGGGCGACCCCCCGGTCGGCGCGGCAACGCCCACCCGAACATCGTCCCGTACCAGACGTTCGAGACGGCCGACGGGACGATTGCGATCGGCGTCGGTAGCGAGCGCCAGTGGCCGCGGTTCTGCGCGGCGCTCGGGGTGCCCGCGCTCGCGGCCGACCCGCGGTTCGCGACGAACGGCGAGCGCGTGGTCAACCGTGATGCGCTGATCCCCCTCCTCGCCGCGCGACTGGCGACCGCGACGACCGCCGAGTGGCTGGCGCGACTGGGTGCGGCCGACGTCCCTGCCGGCCCACTCTTCGACGTCCTCGAAGCATTCGCGACGCCACAGGCCGAGGCCGTCCGCGCGCGCGTGGCGGTGACCCATCCGTCCCTCGGGGCGGTCGACCAGGTCCGCAGCCCGTTCGACTTCGCCGCGACGCCGGCAACCATCCGCACCCCGCCGCCGCTCCTCGGCGAGCACTCGATCGAGGTTCTCGGCGAGCTCGGCTATGACGCCGGCGCCATCGACCGGCTCCGCCGCGACGGCATCCTCTGACCGAGCGCCGGCCCTACGCCCCCATGAGCTCCCCGCGGAGCAGGTCCATCAGCAAACCGTCGTGCCATGTGCCGTCGGCGCCGCGCTCGTACCGGCGCATCACCCCGACCCGGCGAAAGCCGACCTTCTCGTAGGCCCGGATCGCTCGGGCGTTGGCGGCGGCGGGGTCGATCGTGATCCGGTGGTGGCCGCGCGCGTCGAACAGGTAGCCGGCGATCAGACGGATCGCCTCGGGGCCGATCCCTTGCCCCTGCCAGCGAGCGCCGACGAACAGGTCGATCCCGGCATGGCGGTAGTCGGGCTCGGTCTCCTCGCTGAACTGGAGCATCCCGGCGCCCTCGCCGTCGACCTCGATCGCCAGGATCGCGCTGGATTCGTCGACCTCGAAGAGCTCCGCGACGGCGTCCTCGAGTGGTCCGTGGACCCACCACCGCGCCACCTCGGGCTCGGCCAGGATCGCGGCGAGCACGGCGTGGTCGTCGACCTCGACGGGGCGGAGGCCGACGCGCGGTCCGTGCAGGGTCGGCGCGGACAGGGGCGTCATCGCCGCCGATGGTGGGCCGGCGACGCGAGGGCTGGCAAGTGCAGCGGTGCACGGATCGCGCGGCCGGCCGGGCGGGCCGCGCGCTAGACTCGGCCTCTCGACACCCCAGGAGACCCCACCCCGATGACCGACACCCGCGAGCGCTGGGCGCTCATCCTCGGCGCCTCGTCCGGCATGGGCGAGGCCACCGCCCGGGCCCTCGCCGCGGCCGGCGACAACATCTGCGGCATCCACCTCGACTTCCGGGCCGCGCTCCAGCACGTCGAGGAGCTCAAGACCGATCTCGCCGGGGCGGGCCGGCACGTCCTGTTCATCAACATGAACGCCGCCGACGACGAGAAGCGCGCCACCGCCCTCGACCAGCTCGAGGGCGTCTTCGCCGCGGCCCGGGCGGCCGGCCGCGACCCGTTCGTCCACGTCGTCATGCACTCGCTCGCGTTTGGCAGCCTCGTTCCGTACCTCGCCGACGACCCCAAGGACGCGGTCGATCGCAAGAGGATGGAGATGACCCAGGACGTCATGGCCAACAGCCTCGTCTACTGGGTCCAGGACCTCTACCGACGGGGGCTGATCGGGAAGGGCACCCGGATCTTCGCGATGACCTCGGAGGGCTCGACCCGCGTCGTCCCGTCGTACGGCGTCGTGTCGTCGGCGAAGGCGGCCCTCGAGAGCCACGTCCGGCAGCTGGCGATGGAGCTGGCCCGGAAGGGCACCGGCGCGACGATCAACGCCATCCGGGCCGGGGTCACGATCACGCCGGCGCTCCTGAAGATCCCCGAGAGCCAGCAGATGATCGATCTCACGATGAAGCGCAATCCCACCGGCCGGATGACCACGCCCCAGGACGTCGCGAACGCCATCGTGGCGCTATCGGGCCCGGGCACGGACTTCATCAACGGCGACATCATCAGCGTCGATGGCGGCGAGTTCATCACGGGCAGCTGAGCATGCAGGGTGATCCGGCAACGTCGGGCGCGGCGATCATCCTGTTCGGCATCGCGATCATGGTCTTCGGTCTCACGACCGGGAACGGCGGCCTGGCGACCGGGGCCGGGGTCCTCGGTCTCCTCATCGCCATCGTCGGGCTCGTCAACTCCTGGGGTCGTGGGCCCGGATCGAAGCCGTGACCAGCGTCCCGGCATCGATCGCCCCTTTCTACGCCGACTGGCGGGGCTACAACGACCGGGTGGTTGCCCACCTCCGCGGGCTGTCCGCCGAGGACCTCGCCCTGCGGGCTCACGACGGCCACTGGCCGATCTGGGCGATCGCCGCCCACACCGCCGGCGCCCGCGTCTACTGGCTCTGCCACGTATTCGGCGAGCCGGGCGCCGAACAAACCCCGTTCGCCGATCCGACCGGGCTCGGCTGGGAAGACGAGCTCGAGGTCGTCCGATCCGGCGACGAGGTCGCGGGAGCCTGGGAATCGACGTGGGGTGTCGTCAGGGGATGTCTCGACCGCTGGACGCCAGCGACGCTCTCGGAGACGGTGGCACGCCGGAAACCCGACGG
>MGOD01000020.1:13760-14034 GCA_001795245.1 Chloroflexi bacterium RBG_16_70_13 | reverse complement strand
GGATCTCACCGCGGTCGAGCGCGCGGCCGCGGCCGCCGGCCTTGCCCTCCTCGGGTCGACGACCCAGGCGGCCTTCCTCGCCGGCCTCGGTGCCGGCGAGCTCCTCGCCTCCCTCCAGGCGGCCCCGTCGACGACGATCCAGGCCTACCTCGAGGCCCGTTCCGCGCTCGTCAGGATGCTGGAACCGGGGGTCAGCGGCCGGTTCGCCGTGCTCGTCTTCGGGCGTGGCATCGCCAGCGAGCCGCGCCTCTCCGGCCTGGCGTTCCGCGCCGTG
>MGOD01000020.1:13359-13641 GCA_001795245.1 Chloroflexi bacterium RBG_16_70_13 | reverse complement strand
GGGAATCCCCGCCGGGGGGCGGCTCGCGATCCTGCACGCGCGCTCGGCGCGAACCGCCCCCCGACCGTTCCGCCCCCCTCCTCCTCCGCCGGCGTTCAGGCGCGCCGGCGTGCCCGGACGGGCTCGCACGGCACGTTGCATACCCGTCGGAGGCGCCGCGAGCCGGCCCGGGAACGCCGCCGTAGCGCCTCCGCGACTGCCCTGGAGACCCCCGCCCGCGACCGCCTGCAGGGGCCGCCGCTGCTAGAATGCCCACGGGCGACGGCCGTTCTGACGCGGCTC
>MGOD01000020.1:12810-13323 GCA_001795245.1 Chloroflexi bacterium RBG_16_70_13 | reverse complement strand
CCCAGGACGTGGCCTTCAATTGCGAACGTCGCCCATCGCCGGCGCCGTTCGGAGCGAGGATCGGTTGACCGGCATCTGGTACGTCGTCGGGTTCGCCTTCGCCGCCGGGTCGTTCACGTTCGTGACCTTCGGCGCCGCGTGGCTGATCTCGCATCGCAACCGTGGCGACGTCCACAAGGGCCTGCCCTACGAATCCGGCATTGACACGTACGGCGACACGCACGGCCGGTTCGGGCTCAGCTTCTACATCTACGCCCTGCTCTTCGTCGCCTTCGATATCGAGGTCGTCTTCATCTACCTCTGGGCGGTCGTCTTCCGGGACCTCCTGCTCGGCGGCTTCATCAGCATGCTGATCTTCGTCGCGATCCTCCTTCTCGGGCTCGCCTACGCCTGGCGGAAGGGAGTGCTGAATTGGCGATGACCGCGGATGAGCGGGGCGCCGTGGGCGACGGCGCCGACGACCTCGTCGTCCCGTCCGCCGGACAGCCGGCCGGTCCCTCGAGCGCTCTCGGC
>MGOD01000020.1:11952-12795 GCA_001795245.1 Chloroflexi bacterium RBG_16_70_13 | reverse complement strand
GCTCCGATCGTCGTCCGCAACGAGCTCTGGTCGGCCGCCGACGCGACGGCCTACGACGGCGGCCGTGCGTCCGACATCACCCACCTCGCCGAGCTCGAGGCGAGCGGCATCGCCAGCCGCGACGACGCCCGCTGGTCGGGTGTCCTCGAGATCATCCCCACGAAGGCCGACTACGTCCTCGACCTCCTTCGGGCCAACAGCCTGTGGCCGCTCCTGTCGGGCCTCGCCTGCTGCGCCTTCGAGATGATGTCGAGCGCGACGAGCAAGAACGACATCGACCGCTTCGGGATGTTCCCGTTCCGGGCCTCGCCCCGCCAGGCTGACGTCCTCATCGTGGCCGGGACGCTGACGACGAAGATGGCCGGCCCGCTCGTCCGGATCTGGGAGCAGATGCCGGAGCCGAAGTGGTGCGTCGCGATGGGCGACTGCACCTGCTCGGGTGGACGCTACAAGCGGAGCTACAGCACGGTCGAGGGCATCGATCGGGTGATGCCGGTGGACGTCTACGTGCCCGGCTGCCCGCCCCGGCCGGAGGGCCTCATCTACGGGATGATGAAGCTCCAGCAGCTCGTCAAGGACCGACGCGGCCACTGGCCGGAGCGGGCCGTTGGCCCCACGGTCCCCGAGAGCGTCTGAGGCCGTGGATCGAGCGATCCGGCAGCGGCTCGAGGAGCGGTTCGGCGAGGTCCTCGCCGGGCCCGTGCGCCAGCGTCACGACGAGACCGAGATCCGGATCGAGCCGAAGGACGTGCCGGAGGTGCTGCGAGCCCTCTATGACGAACCGGCGTTCCGGTTCCAGCTCCTCGGCGACCTGGCTGGCGTGGACACCGGCGACTCCATGCA
>MGOD01000020.1:11526-11940 GCA_001795245.1 Chloroflexi bacterium RBG_16_70_13 | reverse complement strand
CCTCTGGAGCACGACGTCCCCCGACTGGCTGCGGGTGATCGCGATCGGGCTGGATCGGGACGCCCCGCGGGCGCCGTCGATCGTGTCCCTGTGGCCGGGCGCCGAGTGGCTCGAGCGCGAGGCCTACGACATGTTCGGCATCGTCTTCGAGGGCAACCGCGACCTCCGCCGGATCTTCATGCCGCCCGACTACAAGAGCTTCCCGCTCCGCAAGGACTTCTTCCTCCCGGACGACGCGGCCCGCTCCCCCGGCGCCGGCGTCCGGCCGATGGAGGCCACCCACGCGCCCCGCAACACGCCGGCCGGCGCCGTTCGCCGCGGCGGGACCTGAGGCCGCCGCCCATGACGACGACAGACCACCGCCGGCCATCGGCCGACGACCCGCGCGTCCTCCTCGACGAGCAGGTCGGAATG
>MGOD01000020.1:8665-11511 GCA_001795245.1 Chloroflexi bacterium RBG_16_70_13 | reverse complement strand
CCGTACCCGCCGCGAACCGAGCGCGAGGCCGAGTTCTACACCCTCGGCGACGGTCAGCTCCTCATCAACATCGGCCCCCATCATCCCGCCACCCACGGCGTCATGCGGGTCGTGATGAAGCTCAGCGGCGAGACGATCGTCGACCTCGATCCGGTCCTGGGCTACCTCCATCGCGGCGTCGAGAAGCTGTGCGAGAACGCGGACCTCCACCAGACGATCGCCTACCTGGACCCGCTCGAGTACGTGAGCTCGCTGTTCTGCGAGTGGCCGGCCGTCATGGCCTACGAGAAGCTCCTCGACGTCGAGGTCCCCCGGCGGGCGGAGTACATCCGCGTCCTCACCGGTGAGCTGAACCGGGTTTCGAGCCACCTCCTCGCCATGGGCTTCCACGCTCTCGGCCGCGGCGGCCTGACGCCGATCCTGTACAGCTTCATCGAGCGCGACGAGATCGTGGAGATGCTGGCCTCGATCACCGGCCAGCGGATGCTCTTCAACTACTTCCGGATCGGCGGCGTCAACGGCGACCTCAACCACGAGTTCATGAGCCGCCTCGGGGACTGGATGAGCCGGGCGACCGAGCAGATCGAGGCTAACGTCGGGCTCCTCAACGAGAACGAGATCTTCGTCCGCCGCAATCGCGGCGTCGGGGTCATGGATCCCGAGCTGGCCATCAAGATGTGCTGGACCGGACCGAACCTGCGGGCCTCGGGCGTTCCCTTCGACATTCGCCGGGCGCATCCCTACTCGGTCTACCCCGAGCTCGACTTCGACATCCCGACCCGCCTGGAGGGCGACTCGCTGGCCCGCTACCTGCTCCGGGTCGACGAGGTCAAGCAGAGCCTCCGGATCATTGACCAGTGCCTCCACCAGATGCCCGACGGACCGGTCATGGCCAAGCTGCCGCGACTCCTCCGGCCCCGCCCCGGGCGGGCCTTCGCGGCCGTCGAGGGTCCGCGCGGCGAGTACGCCATCTACGCCGTCAGCGACGGCACGGACCAGCCGTTCCGGTTCCGAATCCACGACCCGAGCTTCCTCCACCTCCAGAGCTTCGGGCGGCTCGTGCCGGGCAAGCTGATCGCCGACTGGATGACCGTGAACGCGTCACTGGATCCAATCATGGGTGGGATCGATAAGTGACGGCCGTGGCGCGGGCCTGGAGCCGGCTGACCCTGCCGGGCAAGGTCGTCTTCACGCTCATCCCGCTGCTGGCCGTCCTGACGTCCGGGCTGATCGCGGCAATCGTCCTCTTCGGCGGCCCCGTCGTGGAGGTCCTGAACGCCAACCTCGGGGTCGTCCGCTTCGTCGCCGCCGCCACGATCATCCTCGTGATCACGATCCCGATCGCCTTCCTGAACATCTACCTCGAGATGAAGGTGATCGCCCTCATGAACCTTCGGATCGGACCGGACCGGGTGGGGCCGTGGGGCACGGCGCTGTCGGTCGTCCACGGCCTGAAGGTGCTCATGAAGGAGGACTTCACCCCGAGCGGCGCCGATCCGGTCGTCTTCACCTGGGCACCGGTCGTGACCTATGCCGCGGCCGTCCTGACGATCGTGGTCCTGCCGTTCGCGCCCGGCCTGTACGGCCAGGACTTCAACATCGGGCTGCTCTACTTCTTCGCGATGGGCGGCCTCGGGGTCGTGGGCCTGCTCATGGGCGGCTGGGCGAGCTTCAACAAGTACTCGCTCCTGGGCGGTCTCCGCTCGGCGGCCCAGATCATCAGCTACGAGATCCCGCTGACCCTGTCCGTGGTCGGCCTCCTGATCCTGGCCGGGACGATGAGCCTGAACACGATCGTCGAGCAGCAGGACGGCTGGTTCGCGAACTGGTACGTCTTCCGCCAGCCGCTCGCGTTCGTGATCTTCTTCATCGCCGCGACCGCCGAGGCCAACCGGACGCCGTTCGACCTGACCGAGGCGGACTCGGAGATCGTCGCCGGATTCGCCACCGAGTACTCGGGCATGCGGTTCGGGTTCTTCTTCTTCGCCGAGTACGTCAACGTCTTCATCCTCTCGGCCCTGACGGTCGTCCTGTTCCTCGGCGGCTGGAACGCCCCGTTCGAGATCGACCCGCTGCTCGACTGGATCGGCGGCGTCCTGCCCGGCCTCGGGATCACGACGCCGGTGACGGTCGCGCTCGACCCCGGCGGCCTGGGGCTGCCGCTCCTGTTCCTGATCCTCCTCGTGCCACCGCTGGGGACGCTCCTGTTCGCGGCGCCGTTCTATCTCCTCCGCAGCTCGATGCGCTGGTGGGTCGCCCTGATCATCGGCTTCCTCCTCTTCAACGTCGTCGCCGGCGGTCTCGTCATGGCCTGGGCGTACGTCAGCTTCGAGTGGGTCGCCGGGCTCCTGTGGTTCCTCGGCAAGACCTTCGTCTTCGTCTTTGTCTTCGTCTGGATGCGGGGCACGCTGCCCCGCGTCCGGATCGACCAGCTGATGGGCTTCGCCTGGAAGTGGCTCCTGCCGGCGGCCCTCCTCAACCTCTTCGTGACGGCCTTCGCGGTCGTCCTGGTCAGGTCGTGAGGGCGGCGCCGTGAGCCTCATCCCCGGCCTCGGGATCGCCCGGGGCATGGCCCTGACCCTGCGCCGCTTCTTCGAGCCGAAGGCGACGATCCGCTACCCGGAGCAGAAGGCCGACGTCCCGCCCAAGTTCCGGGGCCGCCTCCAGCTCCTCTACGATGAGTACGGCACGCTCAAGTGCGAGACCTGCTTCCAATGCGCCCAGGCCTGCCCGATCGAGTGCATCGACATGGGCGGCCTCGACACGAAGGGCCGCTTCCACGTCCATTGGGGCCCCGCCGAGACGTACGGCGAGCGGCGCGAGGAATCGGCCCTCCGGCGGTCCGG
>MGOD01000020.1:8181-8654 GCA_001795245.1 Chloroflexi bacterium RBG_16_70_13 | reverse complement strand
GCCTACACCCACTTCGAGGGCCTCGACGTCCGGGCTCTCGACGAGATCCTCGAGGACCACGACCACGACCCGGCCCGGATGCTCCAGATCCTCGAGGCGACCCAGGCCGCCTACGGCTACCTCCCGGTCGCGGCCCTGAAGCGGATCAGTCAGGTCACCGGGGCGTGGTACGCGATGATCTACGGGACCGCCTCGTACTACCGGCACCTCCGCTTCGAGCCGCCGGCGGACGAGGCCCAGGCTGCCGAGGTCAGCTCCCGCCGCCCGGCCGAGGCAGCCTACCTGGCCAGGCTGGGGGCCTCGCTCGGTGGTCGCGCGGGTGGCGACGCATGACCGACGTCACCATCCTCGAGACGCCGAAGGGCTGGCCGGCGATCCTCCTGCCGCGGCCAGACGCCGCTGCGAGGAAGCCGACGAAGGCCCGGGTGAGGGCCGATGAACCGGCCCCGACGGCCGAGGCGACGGCGGAGGTG
>MGOD01000020.1:0-8148 GCA_001795245.1 Chloroflexi bacterium RBG_16_70_13 | reverse complement strand
CGCGCCGGCGCCTTCGAGGGGCTCCGGAAGGCCGCCCGCGACCTCGGTGCGACCGCGACGATCGCCGCGGTCGGGGCCGCCGGCCTGCGCGGCCGCGGCGGGGCCGGCTACCCGGCCGCCGACAAGTGGCGCGTCGCCAGCGGCACGCCGGCCGCGGGGCGGGTCGTCGTCGCCAACGGCTACGGGGCGGACCCCTCGAGCCAGACGGACCGGGCCCTCCTCGAGCGCAACCCCTACGCGGTCATCGAGGGCCTCGCCATCGCCGCCTACGCCATCGGGGCCGAGGAGGCGATCATCGCCGTCCGGGCGGAGGCGACGGTCACGATCCGGATCCTCGAGGCCGCCCTCGCGGCCGCCGCGGAGGCGGGCTTCGTCGGGACGAACGTCCTGGGCGCCGGACGACATCTCGACGTGACCGTCCGGCCCGTCCAGGGCGCCTACCTCCTCGGCGAGGAGACGATTCTGCTCAAGGCCCTCGAGGGGAAGCGCGGACAGCCGGAGCAGCGCCCACCGCACCCAGCGACGCGCGGCCTCCGCGACCGGCCCACGGTCGTCCACAACGTCCAGACCCTGGCCGCGATCCCCTGGATCCTCGTCAACGGCGCCGAGGCCTTCGCGAAGGTCGGCGCCGCCGGCAGCCCGGGGACGATCCTCGTCCAGGTCCGCGGCGGCGAGCGCTCCGGCGTGGCAGAGGTCCCGCTCGGGACACCCCTTCGCGACGTCGCCGCGCTGGCCGGCCCGCTCGGCGCCGGGCGGACCCTGAAAGCCCTCCTCGTCGGTGGACCGTCGGGCGGGATCCTGCCCCCGGACCGGCTCGACACGCCGTACGACTTCGAGCCGCTCCGGGCTGCCGGAGCCCACATCGGCTCGGGGTCCGTCATCGTCGCCGACGACCGGGCCTGCATCGTCGATCTCGCCCGGGTGCTCACGCGATTCTGCGCCGACGAGGCCTGCGGCAAGACGATCCCCTGCCGGATCGGCACGCGGCGGCTCTCGGAGATCGGCGACCGCCTCGCGGCGGGCACCTCGCGGGCAGGCGACCTCGGCCTCCTGACCGACCTCGCCGCCGACATCGTCGGCTCGGCACTGTGCGATCACGAGCGCCTGGCGACCCTCCCGCTCATGAGCGGAATGAGATACTTCCGGGCGGAGCTCGACGAGCACCTCGAGCGCAGCTCCTGCCCCGCTGGCGTCTGCCATCCGATCGCGTTGGCAGCGAGCG
The DNA here is from genome assembly GCA_001795245.1 of Chloroflexi bacterium RBG_16_70_13. GTDB lineage: Bacteria > Chloroflexota > Limnocylindria > Limnocylindrales > CSP1-4 > UBA5189. The sequence goes on along the minus strand of MGOD01000020.1, from coordinate 6,926 downwards.
CGACGCACTGAGGCCCCGAGCTTGGCTGACCTGATCACGCGCCCGGACACCCGGCCCGACACGCCGATCGTGTACGACACGACGACGGCGCGTGAGGACACGCTCGCCGAGCGCCTCCTCACGACCCAGGCACCCCAGCGCCCGATGGCGACGCCGGCCATCCGGATCGAGGTCGACGGGCGGGTCATCGAGGGCTTCGAGGGTCAGACGATCCTGGAGGTCTGTCGCGACAACGGGATCGAGATCCCGACCCTCTGCTACGAGCCCAAGCTGCCCGGCTTCGGGGCCTGCCGGATGTGCGTCGTCGAGGTCGAGGGCGAGGAGCACCCGCCGATCAGCTGCTCGCGGGACGCCGAGGCGGGGATGAAGGTCCAGACCCAGACCGAGGAGTTGCGCCGCCTCCGCCGGACGAACCTCGAGTTGATCTTCAGCGACCACAACGCCTACTGCCTCCCGCCCTGCCAGAACAAGTGCCCCAGCCATATCGACATCCCGGGCTTCCTGAAGCAGAACGCCGAAGGCAACTGGCGCGAGTCGACGCGGATCTTCAAGCGCACGATCCCCTTCCCGTCGGTCCTCGGACGGGTCTGCCCGGCGCCCTGCGAGGAGCACTGCCGGCGCGACGAGGTCGACGAGGCGATCGCCATCCGCGACAGCCACCGCTACGCCGGCGACCAGGTCATCAAGGCGATGCTCGACGAGGACCTCGACCCGCCGGTCCCGTTCGAGGTCCAGGCCAAGACCGGCCGGAAGGCGGCCGTCATCGGCTCCGGGCCGGCGGGCATGGCCGCCGCCTACTACCTCCTCATCACCGGCCACGAGGTCACCGTCTTCGAACGCGACCCGGCCCCCGGTGGGATGCTCCGCTACGGCATCCCGCAGTACCGCCTGCCCAAGGTCGAGGTCCTCGAGGCGGAGTACGAGTCGGTCACCCGCCTCGGCGGCAAGATGGTCTGCAACCAGGCCCTCGGCCGCGACTTCACCCTCGACGACCTCCAGTTCCAGGGCTTCGACGCGGTCCTCATCGCGATCGGCTGCTACGACACCAACAAGCTGGGCATCCCCAACGAGGACGCCGACGGCGTCATCGACGGCCTCGAGTACCTCCGGACGGCGACCCTCGGCCTCGAGTACCCGGGGCACGCCGGCAGCCGGGTCGTGGTCATCGGCGGCGGCTTCACCTCGATGGACTGCTCGCGGACCTCGGTCCGCCAGGGGGCGAAGGAGGTCACCCTCGTCTACCGCCGCGACATGAAGGACATGCCCGCCGCGGGCGAGGTCCACGAGGCGATCGAGGAGGGCGTCACCGCCATCCTCCAGGCCGGACCGACCCGGGTGATCACGGACGAGAAGACCGGCAAGGTCTGCGGCGTCGAGTTCATCCGGATGGCCCTCGGCGCGCCTGACGATTCCGGCCGGCGCCGCCCCGAGCCGGCGCCCGGGACCGAGTTCACGATCCCCTGCGACCGGGTCCTCCTGGCCATCGGCCAGGGCCCCGAGCTCGACTGGATCGGGCCGGGCTCCACCGGGCCCACGGCGACCCGCAACAAGCGCCTCCAGGCCGACGCCGTCACCTTCGCGACCGGCCGGCCCGGCGTCTTCGCCTCGGGCGACGTCCGGATCGGCGCCGCGACCGTCGTCGAGGCCATCGCCGAGGGCCGCCGGGCGGCCTACGCCATGGACGCCTACCTCCGCGGCCACGACCTGGCCTCGATCCGGACCCGTCAGACGCTCGCCGAGCCGCAGCCCGAGTTCCTCTCGATCACGCCCTTCACGGCCGAGGTCAAGGAGCCGCGCTACCGGATGAAGGCCCTCGAGGCCGAGGCGCGCAATCACAGCTACATCGAGTACGAGATCCCGTACTCGACCGCCGAGATCGTGGCCGAATCGACCCGCTGCCTCCAGTGCACCTGCGAGGCGATCGGCTTCTGCGATCTCCGCCGCCTCGGGATCGAGTACGGCACGACCCTCCAGACGCTCGAGCCGCAGTACCACCGGGGGGCGGGCTACCGGAGCGTGACCGAGAACCGCTTTACGGGGATCAACCACGACTACGTCCGCGACGATTCGCACGCGTTCATCCTGCGCGAGCCATCGCGCTGCATCGACTGCGGCCGCTGCGCTCAGGTCTGTGCCGAGGTCGTCGGCGCGGCCTGCTACGACTTCATGCGGATCGGCTTCGACACCCTCGTCACCACGCCGCTCGACATGAGCCTCAACGACACCCCGTGCGTGTCGTGCGGCCGCTGCGCCGAGACCTGCCCGACCGGCGCGCTCATGCCCAAGCCCCGGGTCCTGACGAAGTACGAGGTCGACGAGAGTCGCTGCATCCTGTGCGGCATCTGCGTCGACGCCTGCCCCTACGACGCCCTCCGGGACGGCAACGAGTTCGAGCTCAGCCACACTAGCCGGGCCGAGCCGATGATCGATCTCATGGCCCTCGCCGCCGTCGATCGCGAGACGGAGATGACGTACATCCGCAAGGAGCGCGACTGGCTCCAGCGGGCGACGGACGAGGGCCGGTTCATCGATCGCGGCAGGCTCCTGCCGGTCCTGCCGGCGAGCCTCGCCGCGGGGAACGGCAACGGCGGCTCGGCCGTGGTGCCGGCCGGCCACGACAGCGGCGGCGCGGGCGGGACCCACGCCCACGCGAAGTAGGCGACCGATGCGCGCCTGGCTCTACCTCCTCGCCGCCGCGATCGCCGGCGCGATCATCACGACGCCGGCGCTCCTCGTCTACGTCCTCGGTGGCGGGACGGTCGACGACGCCCTGTTCGCCTCGCTGGCGACACTGATGCTCGTCTCGGCGCTGGCCGTCGTCACGATGCGCGACATCATCCGCTGCGGCCTGGCGATGATCGTCTCGTTCCTGGCCCTCGCCGGCATCTACGTCGTGGCCGGGGCCCCACTGGTGGCCGCCGCCCAGGTGATCGTCTACATCGGTGCGATCAGCGTCCTCATCCTCTTCGCGATCATGCTCACCCAGTCGAAGGCCGGCCCGGCGAGCCTCGTGTTCCAGACCCAGGCGGTGCCGGCGGCCATCGCCGCGATCGTCCTGGCGGTCCTCATCGCCCTGGGCGTCTCGGCCACGGACTGGGGTGAGGCGGCGGAGCGGGTCCGGCTCGCCACGAGCGCGCTCGCCACGGTCCTGTTCAGGGACTACGTCCTGCCGTTCGAGGTCGTCAGCGTCCTCCTCCTCGCGGCGGTGATCGGCGGCGTCTTCATCGCCAAGCGCGAGACCGAGCAGGAGCCCGACTGATGGCCGACTCCCTCGACGCCTACCTGGTCCTGGCTGGCGCCCTGTTCGCGATCGGGACGTTCGGCTTCCTGGCCCGGCGCAACGCGATCAGCATGCTCATGTCGATCGAGCTCATGCTCAACGCCGTCAACCTGGCGATCGTCGCCTTCGGCTCGTTCATCCCCGAGCTCAAGGCCGACGGCTCGGTCATCGCCTTGATGGTCATGGCCGTCGCCGCCGCCGAGGCGACCGTCGGCCTGGCGATCGTCATCGCCATCTACCGGAACCGCAAGACGCCGCTCGTCGACGAGTACGACGCGATGCGGCGCTGAGAATGGATACCCTCATCCCGCTCATCGCCGGGCTGCCCCTCGCCGGGTTCGTCATCACCGCCGCGATCGGGCGGCGGCTCGGCCGGCGAGCCTGGTGGATCCCGGTCCTCGCCGTCGGCGCGTCGTGGGCGATCGCCATGGTCGTCGTTGCGACCGCCCTGACCGGCGGCTTCGCCGAAGGCAGCTACACCGTCCGGCTATGGGAATGGATCCCGGCCGGGGACTTCCACGTCGAGGCGGCCTTCGTCGTCGACAACCTCACCGCCGTCCTGCTCATCGTCGTCACCACGATCGGCCTGCTCGTCCACGTCTACTCGATCGGCTACATGGCCCACGACCCGGCGGGCTACTGGCGCTTCTTCGCCTACCTCAACCTGTTCATGTTCTCGATGCTGCTGCTCGTGCTGGGCGACAGCTGGCTGACGGTCTTCGTCGCCTGGGAGCTCGTCGGCCTCTGCTCCTACCTGCTCATCGGCTTCTGGTTTCGCAAGAACACGGCGGCCCTGGCGAGCAAGAAGGCGTTCCTCGTCAACCGCGTCGGGGACGTCGGCTTCGCCCTCGGGATCATGGCCATCTGGGTGAACACGGGCACCCTCAACATCCAGGAATCGATCCACGTCCTGACGAGCGAAACCCTCGTCGCCTTCCCGATCCCGGTCTGGGTCATCGCCCTCCTGGTCTTCGCCGGGGCGATGGGCAAGAGCGCCCAATTCCCCCTCCACGTCTGGCTGCCCGACGCGATGGAGGGTCCGACCCCGGTCAGCGCCCTCATCCATGCGGCGACGATGGTGAACGCCGGGGTCTACCTCGTGGCCCGGGCCAACCCGATCTTCGCCAGCGCCCCCGAGGCGATGGTCGTCGTGGCCGGGATCGGCATCTTCACGGCCATCCTGGCGGCCTCGATCGCGATGACCCAGACCGACATCAAGCGCGTCCTGGCCTACTCCACGCTGTCACAGCTGGGCTACATGTTCGCCGCGCTCGGCGTGGGGGCCTGGACGGCGGCGATCTTCCATCTCATGACCCACGGCTTCTTCAAGGGCCTCCTGTTCCTCGGCTCCGGCTCGGTCATCCACGCCGTCCACGAGGAGCAGGACATGCGGAAGATGGGTGGCCTGGCGAAGAAGATCCCGCACACCTACTGGACGATGCTCATCGGCGCCGTGGCGATCAGCGGGATCCCGCCGCTGGCCGGGTTCTTCTCGAAGGACGAGATCCTCGGCGAGGCCTACAAGCTCGGTTTCGCCTGGGTCTGGGCGATCGGCGTCGTCGTCGCGATCATGACCGCGTTCTACATGTTCCGGCTCATCGGCCTGACGTTCTGGGGCGAGAGCCGGGTGGACAAGGCCGTGGAGCCGAATGTCCACGAGTCGCCCCGGGTCATGACCGTCCCGCTCTGGCTCCTCGCCATCCCCTCGCTCCTGCTCGGCCTCGTCCTGGCCTGGCCCGGGCCGCCGCTTGGATCCCTCCTGGGCCTGGAGGGGCCGGGGCTGCTCGCCGGCTGGCTGGAGCCGGTCTACGAGCATGGCCTCGAGATCCTGGGCCGCCATGAGGCCGAGTTCGCGATCTTCGGGATCGATGGCGTCCTCATCCTCGTCAGCATCGCCGTCGCCGTCGGCGGCATGCTCGCCGCGTGGCGCCTCTTCGGCGTCGAGATCGGATCGTTGCGGAGGCGGGCTGAGCCGGCGCAGGTGAAGTCCCTCTCGGCGCGGGTGCCGTTCCTCTACCGGGCCTCGCTCAACAAGTGGTGGTTCGACGACCTCAACCACCTCGTCTTCATCGTCATCGGTGGCCGGGTCGCGGCGTTCGCCTGGTGGTTCGATGCCAAGGTCGTCGACGGGATCGTCAACGGCATCGGCGCGGTCACCCGCCGCAGCGGCGGCGGCCTGGCCCGGGTCCAGACCGGCCACGTCCAGAACTACGCCCTCGGCATCGCCGTGGGCCTGCTCGTGATGGCCGGCTCGTACCTCATGATCGCGGGGCGGTAACGAGATGACCGGACCCGGGATCCTCTCGGTCATCACCTTCGTGCCCCTCGTCGGGGCCGTCGTCGTGGCCCTCTTCCCGGCCCGCTACGCCCGACCGATCGCGCTGGCCGCGGCACTCCTCGCCTGGCTGGCCTCACTCCTGCTCGTCGTCGGCTTCTCGTCATCGGGTGAGCGCGGCGGCCTCTTCCAGTTCGTCGAGGAGGTCAGCTGGATCCCGCTCTTCGGGATCGAGTACAAGCTCGGCGTCGACGGGCTGTCGCTGGCGCTGGTCGTCCTGACCACGACCCTGAGCTGGATCAGCATCCTCGCCAGCTTCAAGCCGATCCAGACCCGGATCAAGGAATACATGGTCTCGTTCCTGATCCTCGAGGTCGGCATGACCGGCGTGTTCCTGGCCCTCGATGCGTTCCTTTTCTACATCTTCTGGGAGATCGTGCTCGTCCCGATGTACCTGATCATCGGCATCTGGGGCGGCGCGAACCGGATCTACGCCACGATCAAGTTCGTCCTCTACACCCTCGTCGGCTCGCTCCTCATGCTCGTGGCGATCCTGGCCACGGCCTTCGCCTACCAGGCCGCCCACGGCGGGAGCTGGGAGGGGGCGTTCGATTTCCAGGCCCTCCGCGAGTTCGCCACCGCAGGTGCAGGCTTCGACCCGACCCTCCAGCTCCTCGCCTTCGCGGCCTTCTTCCTGGCCTTCGCGATCAAGGTCCCGATGTTCCCGTTCCACACCTGGCTGCCCGACGCCCACGTCGAGGCGCCGACGGCGGGCTCGGTGATCCTGGCCGGAGTGCTCCTGAAGCTCGGCGGCTACGGCCTCATCCGCTGGACCCTGTCGCTCTATCCCGACGCGGCCCACACGTTCGCGCCGGCGATCATCGTCCTCAGCCTCATCGCCATCATCTACGGCGCGATCGTGGCCCTCGTCCAGCCCGACCTCAAGAAGCTCGTCGCCTACTCGTCGGTCAGCCACATGGGCTTCGTGACCCTGGGGATCTTCGTCTTCCAGCCCCAGGCGATGGCCGGGGCGATCCTCCAGATGATCAGCCACGGCCTCATCACCGGCGCCCTGTTCCTGCTCGTCGGTGTCATCTACGAGCGGACCCACGACCGGACGATCGCGAAGATGGGCGGCCTCGCAGCGCGGACGCCGGTGTACGTGGCGATCTTCGGCTTCTTCGCCTTCGCCTCGGCCGGGCTACCTGGCCTGTCCGGCTTCGTCGGCGAGTTCCTGACCCTCGTCGGGACGTTCGCGACGAACCCCTGGGCGGCGGCGATCGCGGCCTTCGTGATGATCCTGGGGGCCGCCTACCTGCTCTGGATGTTCCAGCGGATCGCGTTCGGCGAGGTGACCCCGTTCCTCACCGG
>MGOD01000019.1:27120-28908 GCA_001795245.1 Chloroflexi bacterium RBG_16_70_13 | reverse complement strand
GGGCTCGCCGGGGACGTCCCACCGCCGGGCAGCGCGCGGTAGCCGGGGCTCGATCCACCGGGCGGCGCCAGATCCGCCGGCCGCCGCCGGACCCGCCGGGCGGCGCCGGATCCGCCGGCCGCCGCCTCCGGCGGAGGCCCTCAAAAGCCGAGCAGACCCCCGCCCCTGATCAGCTCCTCGACGATCGATTGCAGGGGCAGCTCCACGAACGAGCCGGGTGCATCGGTCTGGATCGTGCCGTCCGGGTCGCGGAAGCGGAGCGTCAGCTCGATGACCCCCGAGGTGCCCGTCGTCGAGGCGGCCTTGACGTCGACCTCGGCGAGGTTGCCCGATGACGCATCGAGCCACAGGTCGACCTCGAGCTCGACCTGCTGAAGGGCGGACCGACCGGCCTCGAGCTCGGCCGGGCTGACCATCTCGAGGTAGTCGCTGGCCAGGAGCTTGTCGACGTCGAGGCTGACACTGACGTGGTTGGCATCGACGCCGTTCTGGTTCTGCCGACCCTCGTTCTTCAGCGTGATCCCGAGGCCTTCGAGCGTCGACTTCAACTCCCCGGCGTTGCCGGCTGGCGGCATCGTGGCGCTCGGGATCGCGGCCCCGCCACCGAGCAGGCCCATGACGCTCTCGAGCTCGGCAGTCGTGCCCAGCCGCAGCCAGTCGCCCAGGTCGCCGTCGGGCAGCTCGCCTGACTGCGCCAGCAGGGTCTGCAGCAGCGTCCCCAGGATCGGGCTCCGGGCATAGACCGCGTCGCCGTCGAGGACGATGTCCACGTCGATCGAATCGCCCACCACGCCGAGGGGCGCGAGCGTCGCCGGGTCGATGTCGAGCGCGCCGAACGGGATCGCGAGGTGGAGAGCGCTGCTGCCACCGGCCCTGTCGACGACGAAGCCGACCTGGGACGGGTCGACGACGATCGAGGTGCCCTCGGCGGTGACGGCGAACCCGACGTTGACCTGGACCGGGTCACGATCGGCCTCGATGGGCTTGTAGAGGAGGTCATAGGGGTCGCCACCCGACGAGCCGCCGCAGGCGGCGGCGACCGCCATGACGGCCAGGAGGGAGGAAGCGAACGGGGCGGATCGGCGGTGCATGTGGCGGTGTCCTCGAGCTGGGTGCGCGCGGCTGACGAGGGGATCGACTCGGGGGGCGACGGCACTGTACGACGCGGGCACAACGCCGTCACGTGACGTTCGGCCTGCCCTGGGACCTGCCGGGGGCCCATCGCGCGGCCGATTGCCATCCAATCGCTGGGCCATGACCGCGATCTGGCGCGCGCGTTCCAGGCTGAGCCGCATGGCTCGAACGGTAGCGCGGCGGCTTCGTCGCGCGGGGGCCGGCAGTCCGGGGCGAGCATCCCGAGGGCCGGCCCTGCTACGCTTCCGCCGTCCTTGGCGGCCGGTCCTGTGAGGCCGGCGAACCGGTCCCGTGAGGCCGGGAAGGAGGCACTGGCTTGCACGCGCCCGAACGCGCCCACGGCGCCACCCGGCCGGTGGGTCCGTTGTTGTGATCGGCCGCCCAGCGCCCGTGCCCGCGCCGGTCGCCGCGGCGCCCGTCGCGCCGCCGCTCCCCCGGCCGAGCGCCGTCGTCGACCCTCGAATCGGGGACCTCGGGCCGGCTGTGCTGGCCCTCGAGGACGGCTCGATCTTCCCCGGCGTCGCCTTCGGAGCGCCCGTGGCGGCCGGTGGCGACCTCGTTGTCAACACGAGCCAGACGGGCTATCAGGAGGTCTGCACGGACCCCTCGTATGCCGGCCAGGTCGTCGTCATGACCTACCCGCTCATCGGCAAC
>MGOD01000019.1:25297-27110 GCA_001795245.1 Chloroflexi bacterium RBG_16_70_13 | reverse complement strand
CGGCTCCTCGACGAGGATCAGTCGCTCCGGCCGTGGCTCCGCGGGCTCGTCGTGGCGAACGCCACGGCCGCCGTCCTCGACGATGCCCGCCAGCTCGCGGCGCTCCTCCGCGACCACGGCATCCCGGCGATGGCGGGCGTGGACACGCGGGCGCTCGCCCGTCACCTCCGGGCGAACGGCAGCCTCCGCGGGATCATCATGGAGCCCGGCGCGCTCGACGAGACGGCGGCCGTCCGTGCGGCCGCGGCGGTTCCGCGCTGGGAGGACGAGGACTTCGTCGGCCAGGTCTCCCCGTCGTCGATCGTGGACGTCGGCCGCCCCGAGGACGGCGGCCCGCTCGTCGCCATCGTCGACTATGGCCTCAAGACGAACATTGTCCTGGCGATGCGCCGGCGCGGCGTCCGCGTCCGGATCCTGCCGCACACGATCCCGGCCTCGATCGCGATCGCGCCCGATGTCGACGGCATCATCCTGTCGCCGGGGCCCGGCGACCCGGCCCGGCTCGACGGTCCGGTCGCGCTGGCCCGGGCCGTGATCGACGACGGGCGGCCGCTGCTCGGGATCTGCCTCGGCCATCAGATCGTGGCCCGGGCCGCCGGCGCCGAGACCTCCCGTCTCCGGTTCGGCCACCACGGCGCGAACCACCCGGTCCGCGACGTCGACTCGGGGCTCGTCCAGGTCACGTCGCAGAACCACGAGGTCCAGGTCCTCGGCGATTCCGTGCCCGCGGTGAGCGGCTTTCACGTCAGCCAGGTGAACCTCAACGACGGCTCGGTCGAGGGGCTTCGCCACCGGGAGCTCCCGATCGAGACCGTCCAGTACCACCCCGAGGGCGCCCCCGGCCCGCTCGACGCCATGGCCGTCTTCGATCGCTTCGTCGCGGCTGCCAGCAGCAGGATCGCCGGTTGAGCGTCGAGGCCCGCGCGAGGAAGCCCGCGTCGGTGCTGATCATCGGCTCGGGGCCGGTCGTCATCGGCCAGGCGGCCGAGTTCGACTATGCGGGCACGCAGGCCTGCCGCGCGCTTCGCGCGGAGGGCGTCCGGACGGTCCTCGTGAACTCGAACCCGGCCACGATCATGACCGATCCCGGCGTCGCCGACGCCGTCTACCTCGAGCCCCTCACGATTGAGGCGATCGAGGCGGTCATCGCGGCCGAGCGGCCGGAGGGCCTCCTCGCCGGCCTCGGCGGCCAGACCGGCCTGAACCTCGCGATGGACCTCGCGCGTGCTGGCGTGCTAGCGCGCTACAACGTGAAGCTGTTGGGGACCCCGCTCGAGGCGATCGAGATGGCCGAGGACCGCGAGGCCTTCCGCGATCTCCTCGACCGGATCGGCCAGCCGTTCGCGCCATCCGCGATCGTCGAGGGCGAGACGCCCGCGGCCCGCGAAGCCTCCGCCGACGCGGCCCTCGCCGAGATCGGCCTGCCGGCGATCGTCCGGCCGGCCTTCACCCTCGGCGGCACCGGCGGCGGGATCGTCGAGACCGAGGCCGGCTACCGCGAGCGAGTCAGGTCCGGCCTCCGGGCCAGCCCCATCGGCCAGGTGATGGTCGAGAAGTGCCTCGTCGGCTGGCAGGAGATCGAGTACGAGGTCATGCGCGACGCCGACGACACCTGCATCGCGGTGTGCTCGATGGAAAACGTCGACCCTCTCGGCATCCACACGGGCGATTCGATCGTCGTGGCCCCCGTCCAGACCCTGACCGACCAGGTCCACCAGCGGCTCCGGAGCGCCGCCCTCGCGATCATCCGGGCCCTCGGTGTCGAGGGCGGCTGCAACGTCCAGTTCGCCCTCTCGCCGGACTCCACTGAGTA
>MGOD01000019.1:22335-25290 GCA_001795245.1 Chloroflexi bacterium RBG_16_70_13 | reverse complement strand
TACGCGGTCATCGAGGTCAACCCACGGGTGTCGAGGTCGTCGGCCCTGGCCTCCAAGGCGACCGGCTACCCGATTGCCCGGGTTGCGGCCCAGATCGCGATCGGGCGCCGACTGGCCGAGATCCCGAACGTGGTGACCGGGACGACCGTGGCCGCGTTCGAGCCGGCCCTCGACTACGTCGTCGTCAAGCTGCCCCGCTTCCCGTTCGACAAGTTCCCGACCGCCGATCGCAGCCTCGGCAGCCAGATGAAGGCGACCGGCGAGGTCATGGCCATCGATCGGACGTTCGGCAGCTCGCTCAACAAGGCGCTGCGGGGCCTCGAGCAGGCCGGCGCCGGCCCGCTGGCCGAGTACCCCGCCTGGGCATCGACCGTCGAGTACCTCGCCGCCGTCCTGGGCCTGGATCCCGAGACCGGCGAGCCCCGCGAGCCCGACGAGCCGGTCCGCTGGATCGACGAGCGTGGCGACGCCTGCGAATCGACGCGCCTCGCCCAGCGGACCGCGGCGCCGATCGTGCTGCGCCGCTTCCTCGCCCCGTCCGACGACCGGCTGTGGCGGGTCATGGCCCTCCTCCGCCGGGGCGTCTCGCAGATCGACATCCAGGTCGCGACCGGCATTCACCCGTGGTTCCTGGCCGAGCTCGGACGGAACGTCGCCCTCGAGGCCGAGGTCCACGCCGCCGGGCCGCGCGTCGCCGACCCGTCCGACGCCGAAGCCGCGGAGCTCCTCGCCACGGCCAAGCGGGCGGGCTTCGGCGATCGCGAGCTCGCGACCTTGGCAGGCGTGGAGCCGGAAGCCCTCCGCGAGGCCCGCCTCACCCTCGGCCTCGTCCCGGGCTACGCGATGGTCGACACCTGCGCCGCCGAGTTCGCGGCCGAGACGCCGTACTTCTACGCCACGTACGCTGCCGCCGGCTCGGCGCCGGAAGCCCCGCCGGTCGCCAGGCCCGCCGCGCTCGTGATCGGCAGCGGGCCGGTCCGGATCGGGCAGGGCATCGAGTTCGACTACTGCGCGGTCCAAGCCGCGGACACCTTGCGACGGGCCGGCTGGTCGGCGGTGATGATCAACTCGAATCCGGAGACCGTCTCGACCGACTTCGACAGCTCCACCCGGCTGTACTTCGAGCCGCTCGACCCGGAGAGCGTCCGGAGCGTCATCGACGCCGAGAGCTCGGCCGGGGGCGAGCTCCTGCCGGCCTTCGTCGCCTTTGGCGGCCAGACCCCGCTCAACCTGGCGGCGCCCCTGGCGGCCGGCGGCGTCGCGCTGATCGGCTCGGACCTCGAGGCCATCGACCAGGCCGAGGAGCGGACCCGCTTCTCGGCCCTCCTCGACCGGCTGGGGATCCCACAGCCGGAGGGCGGGATGGCCCACTCCGTCGAGGAGGCGCTGACCCTCGCCGAGCGGATCGGCTACCCGGTCATCGTCCGCCCCTCCTTCGTCATCGGTGGCCTGGCGATCGACTTCTGCTACTCGCCCGAGGACCTCGAGCGACAGCTGGCGATCGCGACCGTCGTCGATCCCGATCGACCCGTCCGGATCGACCGCTACCTCGAGGGCATCGAGGTCGACGTCGATGCCGTCTCCGACGGCCGCGACGTCCTCATCCCCGGGCTCCTCGAGCACGTCGAGCGGGCCGGCGTCCACTCCGGCGATTCGGTCGGGGTCTTCCCGCCCCAGACCGTCAGCGAAGGCGACCAGGGCCTGATCGTCGCGACGATGGAGCGGATCGTGCTGGCGCTCGGGGCCCGCGGCCTCGTCAACGCCCAGTTCATCGTCCGCGACGACGGCGTCTACCTCATCGAGGTCAACCCGCGTGCCTCGCGGACGGTGCCGTTCCTGTCCAAGGTAACCGGGGTCCCGATGGTCGAGCTGGCGGTGCGGATCGCCCTTGGGGCGTCGCTCGAGGAGCTCGGCTGGCCGGGCGGGCTGCTGCCGGAGCCGGAGCTCGTTGCGGTGAAGGCGCCGGCCTTCTCCACGGCCAAGCTCCGGGGCGTGGACCCGTCGGTCGGGCCGTTCATGCAGTCGACCGGCGAGGTCATCGGGATCCACACCGATCCGCGGGTCGCGATGGCCAAGGCCCTCCGCGGCGCGGCGCTCGTGCCGCCATCGGCCGGGGTGGGGGAGGGGGCGGTGGCCCCGGTCGCCCTGCTCTCGATCGCCGACCGGGACAAGGGCACCCTGCCGCGGCTCGCCACCGCCCTCGCGACGGCCGGCTACCGAATCGCGGCGACCCCGGGCACGGCCGCGGCGCTCGCCGCCGAGGGCTTCGAGGCCGACGTCGTGACCAAGCTCGGAGAGAGCGGCGGGGCCGACGATGGCCGACCCGGGATCATCGAGGTCATCGCCAGCGGCGCGGTCCGGCTCGTCGTCAACACCCCGACCCCGCGTTCCGGGGCCGTTCGCGACGCGGCCGAGATCCGCCACGCCGCGGTCGCCGAGGGGATCCTGTGCCTGACCGCCATCGAGACCGCGATCGCCGCGGCCGAGGCCCTCGATCCGGCGATCGCCGGCCGCCTCGCCGAGGTCCGGGCGCTCACGGACTGGGTGCCGCAGGCGCCGAGACCGCCGGCCACGCCGTCGCCGGATACGCCCGCGCTGGTCAGGACGTCGCGATGAAGAGGGCCTGACCGAGCGACCACAGGGTCAGGGTCGTGAGCCCGACCATGACCACGGCGAGCGGCACCTGACGGAGCCGGATCGCGCGCGCGGCGAGGATCCCCTCGCGACCGGCCTGGCTGGCGGCCACGACGTGCCCGGCCCAGGCTCCGATCATGTGCCCGCCGACGACCGCGGCCAGCTGGAGGGTCCAGACGAGGCCCGGCGGCAGGAAGTCGGCCGTCGTCTCGAAGAAGGCGGTGCCCAGGTAGTTGGCCCCCTGCTGGAGCGGATCGGAGATGGCGATGACGATCCGCTGGCCGTCGACGAGCAGCCACGCGAAGTAGTGGGCGAAGAGGT
>MGOD01000019.1:18502-22317 GCA_001795245.1 Chloroflexi bacterium RBG_16_70_13 | reverse complement strand
CGGCCGTTGCCGGGACGCCGACGAGGCGGGCGACGACGAGCGCCGCGCCCACGATGAGTCCCATGAACGTGGCCAGGATGAGGGTCTGCGGCAGCGCCCCGGGGAGCCCGAAGGCGTCCACCCAGACCTGGGTCTGGGACAGCCCGTCGAACAGCACCGAGCCCGCCCCGAGGCCGATGATGACGATGTCGCTGACCGCCCAGCCGCGCTCCAGGAGCCCCGTCCCGAAGTCGCGCCGCCGGACCGTCCGCTCGTCGCCCGGGATCGCGGCGAGGGGTGCGAGACGGCCGATGAGCCCGAACCAGACGCTGAAGATCTCGCCGTGCTCGAGCCACGCGCGGCGGCCGTACTGGGCCATCATCGCGAGGCTGAAGACGGTGTAGCCGGTGATCACAATCGCCAGCGTCCGCGAGCCGGCGCCCGAGGCGACGAGCTCCAGCCAGACGACCGCGCCGAAGCCGATCGCTGCCGGCCATCGCCCCAGCGCCGCCGGGTACTCCGCGGCCGCGATCCCGCCGATGCCCGCCGCCTTCATCGCCCGCGCGCCGAGGTCGTGGAGCGTCGCGAACGGGTTGAGCCACGTCCAGATCGGGAAGACGAAGGCCGAGACGAGGGCCACGCCGACCCAGCCGTAGACCCAGGCGAAGAGGCGCGACACCTCGGCGTCCGAATCGCCACCGACGATCCCCTGGGCGACGATCCAGGCGAGCGCCAGGAGGCCGATCGCCCGGAGCCCGTTTCGGACGACACCCGGGACCCGGACCTGCCGGCCGTCAGCGGGCGGGGCCTCTGACCGGAGGTCGCGGACGAGGACGAAGAGGAACGACAGGGCGACCGCCCCGGCCGCTCCGGCGAGGTACACGACGAGCGGCAGGCGGCTCTCGAAGGTCTTCGACAGGGCGTGGGCGGACGCCGCTCCGGGGAGCGCCAGGAGCACGAGCCCGAGACCGCCGGCGACGCCCGCGGCGCGTCCGAACAGGCGGCTCACGCGGCGCTTCGACGCCGAAGGAACCAAGCCAGGCCGCCCCCTGTGAGGAGGCCGGCGATCACGATCGAGAGGTACGCGGCTGTCGCGTCGCTGCCCGGCTCGTCCCCGGCGGAGGGGGCCGGGCTCGGCGACGCGGCGGGGCTCGCCGACGGCGCCTCGCTCGGTGCGACCGTGGGGGCGGTGACCGCGACTGTCGGCCCGGGCGTGGCCGTCGAGATCGGTGGCGAAGGGACGGCGACAGCGAAGGTGAACGACCCGTTCTCGACGTACCCGTCTTCGGCGACCGACGTCCATTTCACCGTGTACGTCCCGGCGCTGAGCTCGGGAATCGTGGTGCGCATCACGGTCGGCTCTGCCGGATCTGGGCCGCCGGTGGCCACGGACGAGCCATTCGCGTCGACGACGGAGAACGACGAGCGGCCGACGACGGGCAGGTCGAACGTCAGGACGACCTCGACCGGACCGGCCTCCACGACCTCGCCAGGGGCAGGCGAGGACGACAGGAGCTCAACGTGGGCGAGGGCGACCGCCGGGGCCACGAGGCCCAGGAGGATTCCGCCCCCCATGGCGAGCACACGGCGAGGGGTTCGGCGGCCCGGGCGAAGGGATCGGGGACGGTCCATGGGCGAGAGTGTACGGAGTGGCCGCGGTGTCCGTCACCACGGCCGGGATCGGCCGGCGACGGGCGACGATCGGACCCTGACCGGCCACCCTCGACCGCCGGCCGCCCGCGTCGGCGGTTAGGCCTGCTTGTCTATTTCTGCCCCCGGGAGTACTACGCGGGGTCTTTCGATGCTCGGTCGCCGGGGGCTGCATCTTCATGCAGCCGAGGAAGGTCGCCGTGCTGGGACCATCGCCCACGTTGCATGATCATGCTCGGTACCGACACCCAGTCCGCCACGACTCGATGTAGTGCTCGCACCACGAGAATTGGACAGGATCGGGTGCCGCCGCGAGCCGGCCCGAGTGCCGCCGCGAGCCGGCGCGAGCGGACGCGGGCGCCGGCCACGAGCCCGATGCGGACGCGAACCGGCGCTGTCGCGGCTGCAGGTTGGCGGGCCGGGCCGTCGTCGCGGCCCGCTGCGGTATCGTTCGCGGGTCGCGTCCATCGGTCTCCGCCGAATCCGGGAGCCTGCCTGCCCATGCTCGTTCCGACCATCGAGTTCAGCGATGAGCGGCTCGCCAACGGCCTCCGGCTCATCGTCGCCGAGGACCATCTGGCGCCGGTCGCGGCGGTCAACATCTGGTACGCGGTCGGCTCCAAGCACGAGGAGCCGGGCAAGACCGGCTTCGCCCATCTCTTCGAGCACGTCATGTTCCAGGGCTCGGCCCACGTCTCGAAGGCCGAGCACATCGGGCTCATCCAGTCCGTCGGCGGGACGATGAACGGGACGACATGGCTCGACCGGACGAACTACTTCGAGACCGTCCCCTCGCACCAGCTGGAGCTCGCCCTGTGGCTCGAGGCGGACCGGATGGGGACGCTCCTCGACGCCCTCAGCCAGGAGAACCTCGACAACCAGCGCGAGGTCGTCAAGAACGAGAAGCGCTGGTCATATGACAACCGGCCCTACGGCTCGTGGTGGGAGCACATGCTCGCCGGGCTCTTCCCGCCCGAGCATCCCTACCACCACACGACGATCGGCTCGATGGCCGATCTCGATGCCGCCTCACTCGAGGACGTCAGGGCCTTCTTCCGCATGCATTACGCGCCCAACAACGCCGTCATCTCGGTGGTCGGCGACGTCGAGCGAGCCCAGGTCCGCCGCTGGGTGGATCGCTATTTCGGGGGGATCCCGGGCAACCCCGGCCTGCCCGCCCGGATCGACGGGGGCGACCTGCCACCGACACTGGGCCTGGAGCGGCGCGAGGTCGTGGCCGACCGGGTCCCGCACGCACGCATCTACTGGGGGTTCCGGGCGCCCCTCTTCGGCGACCCCCGGCTCGACGCGCTCGACCTCGCCGGCCAGATCCTGGCCGGCGGCAAGGGCAGCCGGCTCCACCGCCGGCTGGTCCGCGAGGAGCGAATTGCCCTCGACGTCGCCCTCAGCTCCGCCGGTTGCGTGCTGGGCTCGTCGGTGACCGCCGGCTGGGCGACCGCCCGGCCGGGCGTCGACCTGGCGGTGCTCGAGAGGGCGTACTGGGACGAGCTCGACCGCCTCGCTACGTCCGCGCCGACGGCCGATGAGCTCGACCGCGCCAGGGCGCTCACGGAGGCCGACGAGCTCGGCGCCCTCCAGCGGGTCGAGGAGCGAGCCGATCGCCTTTCGATGTACGCGACGCTGTTCGACGATCCTGACCTCGTGAACCGGATGCTGCCGCGCTACCTGAGCGTCACCGCCGAACAGATCCGGGACGTCTGCCGGGATGTCTTCCGGGCCGACAACCGCCTCGTCATGACGTTCCAGCCGTTGGATCAGGCCGCCGCCGATGCCGAGGCCGCAGCGTGACCCCCGGGCCGTCGGTCGTCGTCGCCGAGCGGCCGGCCGCGGCCGAACCGCGCCCGTACGCCTTCCCGCCTTTCCGGCGGAAACGCATTGCCAACGGGCTGTCGATCATCGCCGTCGACATGCCCGGCCGGCCGCTCCTGACGGCCTCCCTGGTCGTCCCGGGCGGCGCCACCGAGGAGCCCGCGGACCTCGCCGGCGCGACCGTCCTGATGGCCCGGGCCCTGACCGAGGGCACGGAGGTCCGCGATGCCGTGGCGCTCGTCGAGGCGATCGAGCGGCTCGGCGCCTCGCTCCACGCCGAGGCCGGCTGGGACGCCCTTTCGATCTCGCTCGACGTGCCGGCCGGGCGCTTCGCCGCGGCTCTCGACCTCGGGGCC
>MGOD01000019.1:16573-18487 GCA_001795245.1 Chloroflexi bacterium RBG_16_70_13 | reverse complement strand
CCGACCTTCCCAATCGCGGAGGTGGAGCGGCTCCGCGAGGAGCGCCTCAACGACATCCTCCAGGCCAGGGCCGATCCACGCCGCCGGGCCGAGGACGCGTTCATCGACACGATCTACGCGCCCTCCTCGCCGTACCACCGCTCGTCGGCCGGCGTCACCGAGACCGTCGAGCGACTGGACGCGGCCACCTCCCGGGCCGAGCTCGCTCGTCGCTTCGACCCTGCCCGGATGACCCTCATCGTCGGGGGTGACCTGACCGGGTTGGATGTCGAGGGCCTTGTCACCGAGCGTTTCGGCGGCTGGACCGCGGATCCTGCCGCGGCGCTGCCGGGTCCCATCGACGCCACCCCCGCCGCGTCGCATCGGCGGCTCCGGGTCGTCCATCGACCGGGCTCGGTCCAGACCGAGATCCGGATCGGCCATCCCGGGGCGCCCCGGCGGATCGCCGATTTCCACGCCCTGTCGGTGATGAGCTCGATCCTGGGCGGGCTCTTCAACTCGCGCCTGAACCGGGTGCTCCGAGAGGAGAAGGGCTACACGTACGGGGCCCATGCCGGCTTCGACCTAAGGCGGGCCGCCGGACCGTTCGCCGCCAGGGCGGCCGTCGACACGGCGGTGACGGTGCCCGCCATCCTCGAGACGTTGACCGTCATCGAGGGCATCGCCGGCGGCGTCACCCCGGCCGAGCTCGACGAGGCACGCGACTTCCTCGTGGGCGTCTTCCCGCTCCGGTTCGAGACGGCCGGCGCCGTCGTCGGCGCCCTCAGCGGCCTCGTCATCCATGGGCTCCCCGACGACGAGCTCGCCCGCTACCGCCCGGCGATCCAGGCCGTGACCGCGGACAACGTCGCGGCCGCTGCCGTCGCTCATGTCCATCCCGACGAGCTGGCGATCGTCCTCGTCGGCGACGCCGATGCCTTCCTGCCCGAGCTCGAGGCCGCCGGCCTCGGGCCGATCGAGGTCGAGCGCGACGCGCCGGCGCCGGCGGCCGAGGTCGACGACGAGGAACGCTGAGGCGCCCCCGACGGGCTCGGACCCGCCCATCGACGGCTCGGACCCGGCCATCGACGGCCCGGCCGCGGCCATCGATCGCCCGTCCCCGGCCGCCGGTCCGGTCGTCGGCCGCTTTCCGGCCCTCGCCTCGCCGGTCTATCGGCGGCTCCTGCTCGGCAACACCCTGGCGACGCTCGGTGCCTTCATGCAGGCGACGGCCCAGGGCTGGCTCGTCCTGCAGCTGACGAACTCGCCCGCGCTGCTCGGCCTCGTCGGCGCGATCGCCGGCCTGCCGACGCTCTTCCTGGCCGTCGTCGCCGGCGTCCTCGCCGATCGGCTTGACCGGCGTCGCCTCCTGACGTGGTCGTACGGCGCCGCGGCGCTCCTGTCTGCGATCCTGGCCACCCTGACGATCACGAACACCGTCGCCTACTGGCACGTGGCGGTCATCGCCTTCGCCGGCGGCGTGCTCTTCACCATCCAGATGCCGGCCGGCCAGGCGATCGTCTCGACCGTCGTCGACCGGGCCGTCCTGGGCGGGGCGATCGCCCTCAACTCGGCCCAGTACAACCTCATGCGGATCATCGGGCCGTCGCTGGCCGGGCTGGCGATCGCGGCCGGCGGCCTGGCCTTCGGGTTCGTCGCCAACACCGCGGCCCTCGTCGTCGTTGCCCTGATCTTCACCCGCCTCCCGCTGCCGCCGACCCGAACGCTCGGTCGGCTCCAGGCGGCCCTCTGGGGCGACCTCCGGGACGGGGTCCGCCACGTGGCCGCGGATCCGATCCTGTCCACCCTCGTGCTCCTCGCCGCGGCGCCGGCCCTCTTCATCCTGAGCTACCTCGTGTTCCTCCCCGTCTACGCCCGCGACATCCTGGCCATCGGCGCGCCGGGGCTCGGCCTGCTCACCGGCTCGATCGGTAT
>MGOD01000019.1:14123-16552 GCA_001795245.1 Chloroflexi bacterium RBG_16_70_13 | reverse complement strand
TCGCCGGGCCCCTGCTCACGGCCACGCGGCGCCCGGCGGGTGGCAGCGGGCGGCTGTTGCTGGCCGGGCTCGCCTCGATGTCGATCTCGCTGACGACCTTCGCCCTCTCGTCGTCCGTGCCCCTGAGCTGCGCCGCCCTCGCGGTCCTCGGCGCCAGCCAAGTGGCCTACTACTCGACGACGAACACACTCCTCCAGACCAGGGTCCCGGGCCGCCTCCGGGGCCGTGTGCACAGCCTCTACGTCCTCTCGTCGATCGGGCTGATCCCGCTCGGCAACCTCGTCGCCGGGGCGGTCGCCGAGCGGGCCACGGTGCCCCCGGTCCTCGCGGCCGGCGGCATCGCGACGCTGGCGATCGTGGCGGCCGCGGTGCTCCTGCGCCCCGAGATCGCCTACCTCTGGCCGGGCGCGAGCGGCCTCGCGGCGGCATCGCCGGATGGCGTCGCCGGCGGATCGAGCACCCCTGCCGCCGCTGCCGTCCCGATCGCCGAGACCGTCGAGCCGCCGGTCGAGGCCTGAAACCTTTTCCTGCCCGTGGGCCTCAGACAGTCGAACGGACCGGTCATCGAACCGGGAGAGACAAAGGGACAAACGAGATGGTGGAGCGGTTCGGCCTCCGGGCCGTGCGAATGGTGGGGGTCGCGCTGGTGAGCCTCCTGCTCATCGTCGGCGGCGCCTTCGCCGCGGACCAGCTGGCGAACAGCGGATCGAGTTCGGATGACGGCGCGCCGACGGCGTCGCGCGAGCCCGAGGCGAGCGAGATGCCCGAGGCGTCGGATGACGCCGACGAAAGCCCGGATGCGAGCGACGAGTCCGAGGCGTCCGACGACATCGATGACGATGACGCCGCGGCCAGCCCCGACGCGACCGATGACGTTGGCGACGACGTCGATGACGACGATGCCTCGGCGTCACCTGGCGCGACCTTCGACGACGACGAGCACGAGGACGACGATGACGCCTCGGCCAGCCCGGAAGCGACCGATGACGACGGCGACGACGTCGACGACGACGATGCCTCGGCGTCGCCCGGTGCGACCTTCGACGACCACGACGACGACGACGGCTCTCCGGAGCCATCGGACGACCACGGTGGCGAGAGCTGATCTGTTCCGACCGGACCGGCCGGGACGTGACCAACGGCACCCCGTGGCCGCCGCTCGAACCCGCCACCATGGGCCCGACCCCATCCGGCCACTCGCCGGACGGGGCGGGACCGTGGAGGGGACCGATCGATACCACGACGGCCGGCTGGTCCGCCACAAGGCCGAGCGATGAGCACACAATCGTGGCAGCCGTCCTCGACGGCGACCGCGACGCCTTCCGGATCCTCGTGGACCGGGAGTCGGCCGCGGTCGTCCGGGCCTGTCATCGCGTCCTCGGCGACCTCGCGGAGGCCGAGGACGTCGCCCAGGAGGCGTTCGTGACTGCCTACCGCTCGCTCGCCACGTGGCGCGGCGAGGGACCGTTCGGGGCCTGGCTGTCCCGGATCGCGGTTCGCCTCGCCGTCCGCCAGGCGGCGAAGCGGAAGACCGTGGCGTGGGTCCGGCCGACCTGCGAGCGTGACCGTGACGACTACCTCGAGGCCCTGCCCGCCGGCCGGGGGACGGACCCTGAGGGCCTCGCCCTCCGGGGTGAGCGTCGGCGGAACGTCCGCGATGCCGTCGCCCGGCTCGACGAGCCGTACCGCGAGGTCGTGGCCCTGCGCTTCTTCGCCGAGAGATCCCTCGACGAGATCGCGACCATCACCGGGCGGCCCCTGGGCACCGTCAAGACCCACCTGCACCGTGGCCTCATCCGGCTGCGCACCCGCCTCGAGGAAGGAGGCGACCGATGAGCCAGTCGCCCGGTTCCTTCCGCCCGAGCGAGCTCGAGGGAGCGGATGGCCAGCATGGTGACGCCGACCTCGCCGGCGCCTTCTCGATGGCGCGCGAGCTCGAGGCTTCCCGTGGTAGCGAGACGATCGCTCCGTCGGCCGATTTCGCCGACCGGGTCATGGCCGCCGTCGCCCGCGAACCGGCGCCGCGACCGGCCGGATTTCTCGCCGCGCTCCGCTCCCGACCCGGCCTGGCCGGCCTGACGTTCAGCGTCCGCGAGGCCTGGGCGGTCGTCGGCGGTGGCCCCGGCCGGCCGATGCGAGCCCGCGGGCTGGCCCTTGCGTATGTTCTCGTCGTCCTGATCGCCGGGACGTCGCTTACCGGGCTGGCCGCCTACGGGGCGGCCGGTGCGCTCGGGTTCCTCGGTGATGACGCGTCGCCCACGCCGACGGTCCAGGAGACCGTGGCGCCCTCCACGCCATCGCCGGACGCGTTGCCCACGCCGGCGCTCACCCCGTCGCCGACGCCCCCCGGACCCACCGAATCGTCCGAGCCGAGCGGATCGCCCGAGCCCGACGAGAGCGCCGAGCCCGGCGAATCCGACGACCACGGC
>MGOD01000019.1:7494-14091 GCA_001795245.1 Chloroflexi bacterium RBG_16_70_13 | reverse complement strand
GGGAAGCCTCCCCAGACCCCTCGGACGACGGCGAGTCGTCACCCGAACCGAGTCAGGACGACGACGACGCCTCGAGCGAGCCGAGCGACACGCCCCGACCCTCGGACACGCCCAAGCCCTCCCAGACCCCGAACTGAATCGAACGGGCGGAGCCCCCAGCTCCGCCCGTCCGTGGTCCCGTCGCCGAGGCGAGCGTCCTACTCGACGAGCCCGACGCCCTTCAGGTGATAGAGGCCGTCGGTCTCGAGGGTGATGTTGAGCGTCCCGCCGCTGCCGTTGACCTGGAAGTTGTAGACAATGGCCTGGATCGCGAACGAGCTCGTCGAGCTGCCGTTCACCTTGACGAGGCTGTTGGCGGCATAGATCGTCCCGGACAGGTCGAACGTCGTGTTTGACCCGTTCAGGGTGATGTTGCCGCACTCGGGCGAGCAGTCCCGGTCGCCGAAGATGATCAGCCCGGCGTACTTCGTGGTCGTGATCGCCTGCCACTCGATCGTGGACGCCGAGCCGTTGAAGTCCATGTCGCCGGTGCACCCGGTGGTGACCCCACCCGCGCAGTACGTGTCGTCCGGGAAGTCGCCGTTGTAGATCAGGATCCCGCCGCCGAAGGTCTGTGTTCCGGCATCGACCGATCGCATGCTGGCGCCGCCGCCGGCCGTCGAGATCCCGCCGCCGCCGATGTAGTAGATGCCCGGCTCCATGTAGAACATGCCGGCGTTGAGCTGGAGCCCGCTCGGGTAGTAGCCGGGCCACATCCGGTAGGCGTGCCCGTCAAAGGCACCGCCGAAGGTGCAGGCTCCCGGCGGCGACGTGATCGCTGACGATGCGGAGCCGTCGAGGAAGGTGCAGCTGTTCGGGATGGGCTTCGTCTCGCCGGGCTCCAGGGTGATCATGCCCAGGTCGGCCGGGATGGCGGGCGCCGCCAGCCCTGCAAGAGGATCGCCCGAGACCTGGACGTCTGCGGCCTGGACGTCACAACCGGTCGCGCCGCCGCTGATCTGGATGTCGCCAACGGCGTCGCACGAAGGTGCGTCGACGGCGCCGTTGCCGCTGAGCAGCAGGGCATCCGGGGAGCAGTCCGAGTCGACGTGGATCGACCCACCGACGATGATGCTCGAGCCCGGCGCGCCGGTGATCTTCGACTGGGCGCACCCGTGCGGATCGAGGCTGAGCAGCGAGTACGGGAGGGTCAGGTCGGTGGCGTTCTCGGCGGTGGCGATCGCGCCCGTGTGGACGTTGGCCAGTCCAAGGACCCCGGCGAAGATCGATGGCCGGGTGTTCTCGATCTGGACCTCGATGTGGCCCGGAAGGTTGCTGAACTGGCTCTCGGGGCCGGGCGGCACCTTGACTGTGATGATCCGGCTGGCCGGGTCGATGCCCTCGGCGTCGAGGTAGGCCTCGGCGACGTCGCACGCGGCGTTCACGTGCTGCAGCTGGGCGCTCGCCTTCTGGGCCCCGGTCCGGTCGTCGCAGTCACCCTGGTAGGTGCCGTTGGCCGTCGGGAGGTAGCGGGCGCCGGCCAGCGACGCGGCATCGGCCGCGTTCTGCTGCGTCCGCCGGTCGACGAGGCTCTGGCCGGTGTCGAAGACGAGCGCCGCGACGGCGATGATCGCCACGAGGCCTCCGGCGAAGATCACGAGCACCTGACCCCGTTCGTTCTGCCGGCCGCGGTGGGTCATCGACCGCGACAGCCACTCAGTGATTGACGACAAGGGTCGAGCTC
Organism: Chloroflexi bacterium RBG_16_70_13; assembly: GCA_001795245.1. Taxonomy (GTDB): domain Bacteria; phylum Chloroflexota; class Limnocylindria; order Limnocylindrales; family CSP1-4; genus UBA5189. The sequence goes on along the minus strand of MGOD01000019.1, from coordinate 12,368 downwards.
CCTTCCACCGTGATCGCCGGGACCGGCAGTGGCAACAGCAGGGTGAACGTGGTCTGGGCGACAACGGTGACGGTGTCGCCGCGCTGGTTGCTGGTGACCCAGCACGGGTTGGCCGGCGAGGACGGGCAGGTCTGGGCCGGGAAGATGATCGGGTTGAGGACGCCAACCGCGTACTTCCGGACCGCGTCCTTGACATTCTCGCCCGTCGGATCGTCGCTGATCTCCGTCCCGCCGGGCATCGGCCCGGACGAGGTCCCGGACTCGGCCCCGTGGACGATCGCGTAGCGGGCACCCTCGCGAGCGGCGTTGTTGAGCACCTGGACGGTGTAGACGTAGCGGCCGAACTCGACGATCCCGTAGAGGAGGAGCAGGAAGAACGGCACGACCATGGCGAACTCGGTAAGGGCCTGGCCGGACCAGCGGCGACGTCGGGTGCTCACAAGTCCCGCTGTCATGGCACGGGCAGGTCCGAGATCCGGAACAGGCTCTGTCGCGCGAAGGTGACCTGCAGGGGCGACCAGCCGAGGATGTTGAAGTTGAAGAACGGCCGGAAGGTGTACGTCGCGGTCACGTGGACGATGCACGGCGGATCCGTCGTCGAGACATGGCAATCACCGGCGCCGTCGTACACGTCGCAGTCCTGGGCCGGCGGGCCGTTGGGCTCGACAACGCAGGTGATCACGGGGTTGTCGCAGGTCTCGTGGTTCGTCGTCCCGACCGGCTCGCTGTAGTTCTCGAGGTGGCTGCCCCACGCCGCGGTGCAGGCCCGGCGCTCCATCTCGGCGAAGGTCACCGGCGGGTTGCCGAGGCCGGCATCCCAGTACGACGACTTGAACGTCCCGTAGTCGGCGGCCTCGCGGGCGGCTGATTCGATCGCGACCATGCTGTTGTAGAGGCGCCCGAAGTCGGCGATCGCGACGACGATGAGGAGGAGGACCGGGGCGATGAGGGCGAACTCGGCCAGCGCCTGGCCGCGCTGTCCTCGACGAGGTGCGCGCCACGAAGCGGGGCGCGCCGGAAGGCGTGCCCAATGCGGGCGTTTGCGGTGACCCCCTGTCATCACGGTCAGGACGGTAGCAGCGAGTACCTTGCGGCCGCAATGACAGCCAGAGGTACTAGTAACCCCACCAAAAGGTACCTAACGGCCCTGAAGACGCCCGATTGACCTCGGTGTGATTCCCGGAAATGCGATTGACGAGGACCGCCATCGGCGTGCCCTTCAGCGCGGTGTGGGGATCGATGCCTTTTGTAGTGATCGACGAAGCCGGGCACACACCCTCGTCCCACTCGCCCCTTTGACGGGCGCCGCTATTGGCCGATGCCCGGCTCCAGCAGATACGGCGGGGCGGGTGCCGGATCGTACGGGTAGTCGAGGTCGATCGCGGCACAGGCGCCGTTGAACTTTGCGGTCCAGGCCAGGACCTGCCCGACCGCGGCGAAGCTGCTGCCGCCGGTGATGATCACGTCGTCGTAGGGCGCGTACAGGACGCCCCTGAAGGCGATCCCCGGTTCATTGCCCGTGCACCCGCCGCCGCCGGTGTTCATCTGGAAGCGGCGGGTGATGGCGGAGGCCGGGAAGCCGTCGGGCGTGAAGTAGAACGTGATGCCCCGGTATTGGTTCGGCAGGCCGGTGGCGCCGTAGCGGTCGCGGCTGACGCATGGGACAACGTTGAGATCGGCGCAATACGGGAATGGGTCGCCGGCGATATCGAGCCCGGTCCACAGCATCGTCCCGGCGTGCGGCCCGGTCTGCGAGGTCGAGTCGACCGCCCAGGCCGCGCAGACCGAGCTGAACGGTAGGCCGTAGTCGAGATCCGGAGGCGAATGCGACGGGTCCAGGAGGGGCCGCGACGGGTTGTACGGCGTCGTCTCCGCATCGAAGGTGCACGGCGGCTGGCCCGGGACGCGCATGGTGTTCAAGACCAGCCCCCCTCGATCGCCGACGATGATGCCGCGTCCACCGGTCGGATCCGGGAAGTCAGGGTCGAAGACGAGCGTCACCCCGTCGCCGATCAGGAACGCTCCGGCACCGACGTCGATCTTGGCGTCGCTGCTGCCGCCGCCGAACCGGTAGATGCCGGGCTTCTGGTACAGCTGGAGCGCCGGGTAGGTGTAACCGTAGTACTCCGCCGTCGGGTCCATGATCGCGCAGCCGCCGTCGGCGATCGTGATCGAGTGGTAGTAGCCGGGCGGGATCATCGGCGGGATCGCGGGGTTCAGCGGAGGCGTCTGGACTTCGGCCCAGGCGATGGCCCCGCCGCGCGGGGCGCCGCTGTCGGTCAGCGTCGCGAAGGTGAACTTCAGGCTCAGGGCGTTGAAGTTGGTGGTCGTCGGCAGGGGGATCTGGAGGAGAGAGCCGACGAGCGGGTCATTCTCGTCGTAGCGGGTCGGCGTGCCAGGCAGGTTCGTCACGGTGATCGGCCCGTAGATGCTCGTGCCGTTCTCGAACAGCTCGACCTCCAGGTCGACCTGGTTGCCGGTGCCGTTCGGTGCACCCCCGAGGGTCTTGAAGGCCACGAACCGGAGGTAGGTGGTGCCGGCGCCAGGTCGCCCGAACGGTGGCCGAAGGGCCACCTCGAACGACTTCGCGCCAGTGGGCCCGACCTGGAGGTCGGAGGAGGTGTAGACGAAGTCCACGGGCGTTCCTGGCGGTGGAAAGGCGGCGTCACCTTCGGCCGGGCTGGTCTCCGGGTCGTCGTCGATGTTCAGGTACCTGTCTCTCGGGGGCGTGTTGACTGGGTTGCCCCTGATCTGGTTGACGTCGAGGCCCTGGCTCGGGATCAGGTGGGTACTCGGGATGACCCCGATCGGGATATCCGCGTCGCAGCGGATCGAGCTGCCGGTCACGACCGGGATGCCGCACAGGTTGTTGCTGCCACTGGTCCCGGACGGGTCACAGACCCAGTCGCCGGGCTGGTTCTGAGGCGGGCTGGCCCGGAACGGCCGGTACGGGACGCACAGGTTGGAGGCGTTCGCGCCTGTGCACTCCTGCTCGCTCACGGTCACGTCCCACAGCGGTGACTGGTATTGCGGAACCGGTTGTGGCGGCATGAAGAAGGCGTTCTTGCCGTTTGTTCCATCGGAGATGCCACCCTGCGTGGGCGTGCCATCGTCCGGGCATGTCCACAGCGCGTTCGAGCAGCTGCCCTCGACGACGAAGACGTTGCCGGCCTGGACGATGACGCCCTGGCCGTTGGTCGCGGTGACCTTGAGGCTTTCATTGCTGCCGATGTCGCCGCGGACGAGGCGGATGCCACCCTGCCCGTCGATCACGAGCGATGTCGCGCCGGAACCGCCGCAGGCGCCGTGCTCGGGCAGGATGTTGTTGCGACAGAAGACCTCGAGGGCGAAGTCGGTGGGCAGTGGACCGGCGGTCGCCCAGCCGATCCGATCGCGGGCCCCGAAGCCAAGGGCCCGGCCGAAGTAGGTCGTCGTCGGCTCATCAACGCGGACGAAGACGACCGCGTAGTTGTTCGTGTAGCGGCCGCCGACCCCCTGGTACGAGGAGTTGGCCGGCGGCGGCGTGGTCACCCAGATCGTGTGTCCGCCGGTCAAGGGCGTGGTCGTGCCCGGCATGGTCGTCTGGCCGGCGACGGGCGTGTCGCTTCCCGCAAGCGTCGTGATATCCGCGTCGCTGAGGCCCAGGTTCAGGTCTTCGTTGAGCGACGCCCAGGCCTGGGCCCGAGCGTCGTCGCACTGGGGCTGACCGAGGCCGGTGCAGTTGCCCGCGACGAACTGGTCCTCGAACATCGCCGCCCCCGCCAGCGAGGCGTGATCGGCGACGTTCTGGAGCCGGCGGTCGATGAGCAGCCAGTTGGCATAGTCGATCGCCACTGCGGACGCCCCGAGCAGGACGAGCAGGAACAGTGCGTACAGCACCAGCGCCTGGCCATGCTGGTGCCGAGCCACGGCGAGCGGGACGCGAGCGACGGGTTGGTCAGGCATCGATCTCTGTCTCATCAAGGGCAGGTTGCCGGCGTCGTGCCCATCGGGAGGGATGGGTTCTCGACCCGCATCTGCTCACTGGCGCTGAGCGTGAACGCGCCGTCGCCGCTGCCGTCGAGGAGGTCGAAGAAGAAGCCCACGAGCGGCACGTAGAGCGGGTGGTCGTACGCGGCGTCGATCTCGACGTAGAGGAAGTACTGCTCTGCGCTCGGGTCGGCGCCGGCGGCGCCGGGGTTGGCCTCCCAGTGGTAGCTGATGGTCGGGTGCAGCCGGGTCTCGTCGAAGCCAGGCAGCCAGCCTCCTGCGAGCTCGCTGACGAGCTCGTCATGCACGGCGGCGCAAACCACGCCGTAGATCGAGGGGTCGTTGACGCTGGCATCGTTGATCCGCCACGTCACCGCGCGCCGCGCCGCATCCCGTACGCCGTTGACGAGGCCATTCTGGCCGGCGAAGAGCAGCCCGAGCTGGACCACGCCGAACAGCAGCAGGAACAGCAGCGGCGCGATCAAGGCGAACTCGGTCAGCGCCTGCCCACCACCGCCCCGCCGCCGAGCAAACCGGCTCATGGCGGACACGGGCCGCTCACCTCGGACGGCGCCGTGTCGGTCTCGATCCGCATCGAGGCTTCGGCCGCGAGGTCCCATGTCCCGTTCGACTTCCCGTCCAGGAAGTCCGTCGCATAGGACAGCAAGGGGAAGAAGACGGGGTTCTTGTAGGCCACGTAGATCGTGACTCGGTAGTTGTCGAGCGGCCCGCCAGCGACGGAATAGCTACAGAAGGTCACCGCAGGTGAGGCGCCGTACTCAGGCCCGTCCGGGGCTGTCCACAGGCGGCTCGCGTCGTAGCCCTGGATGTTTGCCGCGAGCAGCGCATCGAGCTGGGCATCCACTCCGGACGTGGTCGGGCTCGGATCAGCGGCGGCCCGGCGG
>MGOD01000019.1:3258-7460 GCA_001795245.1 Chloroflexi bacterium RBG_16_70_13 | reverse complement strand
CCCCATCTGGGTCTCGAGGACGAAGGCGAACTGGACGATCGCCATGATCAGGAGCACGAGCATCGGCGTGACGAGCGCGAACTCGGCCAACGCCTGCCCGTGCGCACGGTCGACTCCGCCCGTGGATGCCCGTGCCGTCGAACCCACCGTCGTCATTGGGCGCGAGGTTCGGCTGGAGCGGGCGAGCCGCGCGCGCAGAGTTGCCGAGCCCGCGAACCAGCGGGCCAACGGCATGCGCGGTCCGCGCCCTCCCCTGGCCACCACCGGAAGCTAACGCCTAGTACCTTTCAGGTCCAATGTCAGCCGAAAGTCCTGGTGCAGCGGAGCACCGTGGGGCTGGCCGGCGACGGCCAGCATGGAAGGCAGATTACGCCCCGTATGGTCGCGTACCCAGCATGGTGAAACCCAACGGGCAAGGCCTTGGGGATCCGCCCGCCGCGCAGGCTTCCTCCATCGCCTACTCGACGAGCCCGATCCCGCTCGGCTGCAGTGCGTGACTGAGGGCGCAAGTCGATGCGGTGATCAGCGCTGCCCGGCTCGTCGAATAGCCTGGCCGGGCCGGCGCCGACACCGCCTGGCCGCTACGCTGCGTGGCGTGATCATTGTGTGCGGGGACTTCGCGAGCCCTGGGGAACGCGGCACGGGCGCGGCGGAGATCGCCCGGCGCGCTGCGGTCGTCGGTGCTGGCGTGCAGCTCGTCAGCGTGGTCGCGGACGAGGCTGATGACGACGCATGGCTGCTCGAGCTGGGGACTGCGGGCGTTGGGCACGCGGCGGTCCTGCGGGAGTCGCCGCGGCCGATCGAAGGCGCCGATCTCGACCTCGCGCTCCGCTACCTGCCGGACATCCGCGTGATCGTGGTTGTTGACGCCGCTGCCGAGGTCGAGGCGGTGGCGGCGGACCATGCCGGATGGTCCGGGATGCAGCTCATCATCGTCCGGCGTGCGCATCTACGCGAGGCCGCCGAGCCCGCGGAGGGTGCCGACGGCGGCGACGCTTCCGCGCCCGCGATCGTCCTCGAAGCTCCGTCGAGTGACCCCGACGGGACGTTCGCCGGGTTCGTCGGCGCGCTCGCCGCGCGGCTCGATGGCGGCGCCACCCCGGCCGACGCCTGGGCCGAAACGAGCCGCGAGCTGGCCGTGGACCCCGCCTGAGGTGCGGCCGCGGCGACTGCTGCCGGCCCCACCGCGTCCGGGGCTCGTGCCCGTCGCGGCATCGGTCACGTCTCCTGCCGGCCCTCCGCTCCGCCGCTCCTGATCCGGCTGGCTCATCAGATTCGCCACTGACGAGCGTGGCCCGTGGCGAATCCCGTCGAATCAAGGGGTCGGCGGCGTCTCGGCGGAACATGGACGGGGGCCAATCCATGAACGAGGCGCATCAGACGGGTCGACGCCCTCGATCGAGGTCCGGCCTTAGCTCCTGGGCCCCGTCGAACGGCAGGACCAGGGGCTCGCCGCGAGGCTCCCCCGGCGCCGCGACCGGAACGTCGAGCGGAAGGATCAGGCCCGGCCCGTCGTTGCGGACGTCGTTGACGGCCCGGCTCACCCGGTACGCCTCGAGCGAGCCATCCTCGACCGGCACTAGGAGGCCCTGGAGCTCACCGGGATCGGGCAGCGACGGATCGAGCCAGCGGTCCCAGGCCTCGCGCGCTACGACGACCGGCATTCGATCGTGGATCGTGCGCATGAGCTCGTTCGGGCCGGTCGTGACGATCGTGAACGAGCGCCGGACCTCGTCGGTCTCGGGATCGTGCCAGCCGGCCCACAGGCCGGCGAGGGCGAACGGCCGACCGTCGGCACGGACGACCCGGAAGGGCTGCCGGATCCGGCCCTCGCGCCGCCACTCGTAGAACGAATCGACCGGGACGAGGCAGCGCCGCCGCCGGAACGCGTCGCGGAAGACCGGCGACACGACGAGCGTCTCGGCCCGGGCGTTGAACATCCGGCTGCCGACCTTCGCGCTGTCGGCCCAGTGGGGGATGAGGCCCCAGCGGTAGGCCCGGATCGCCCGGCGATCCTCGCGCTGCACGACGACCGCCGCATCGTCGGTCGGGGCCACGTTGAAGCGGCCTCCGTCGCCGCCGGCGAGGTCCTCCGCCTCGAAGATCTCGGCCAGCTCCGACGTTGGTCGCTCCTGGGTGAATCGTCCGCACATGGCCGGTCTAGTATCGTCCCGCCGATGGATCAGCACCCGTGACCAACCTGCCCGACGAGCTCGACGCGGCGCTGCACACGACTGGACCGCTCGAGCGGCCCGTCGCGATCGCCCTCGTCCAGCGTGGCCGCGAGCTCCTCGAATCCGGCGATTTCGGGCCGGCGGCCCGCCATTTCCAGCGCGTCACCGGCTTCGACGACCCGGTGGTCACCGCCTCGGCCCTGCTCGGCCTCGGCGAGGCGGCGTACCGAATGGACCTCGAGGACCAGGCCCTCGCCACGTGGCAGGCGGTCCTGCGGCTGCCCGAGACCCCGAGCACCTACCCGGCGTGGCGGAACCTGGCCGCCGCCCGCGTCCGCGCCGGGGAGCTCCGGGAGGCGATCGAGGCCTATCGCGAGGCGGACCGCCGGGCCCCCGCGGCGGACAAGGCGGAGATCGCCGCGCGCCTGGGGTGGCTGGCCAAGGAGACCGGCGATTCCGGCACCGCCCGCCGCTACTTCGCCAGGAGTCGCGGCGATGGCCCGGCCCTGCCGCTCGCGTACGTCATCCTGGGTCTGACGATCATCGTCTCCTTCTACGCCGAGTCGTCGGGTGGCCGGGAGCTCAGGGCGGCATTCGCGCTCGACAAGTCGGCCCTGGCGGCGGGCGAGGTCTACCGGCTGCTGACCGTCGTCCTCGTCCACGGCGGGATCATCCACCTCGCGTTCAACATGTATGGGCTGTACCTCCTCGGCCCGCTCGTCGAGGGGATGTGGGGAACCGTCACCTTCGGCGTCTTCTACCTCCTCACGGCGGTGGCGGCCTCGACCGCGAGCTTCGTGTTCACCCTGCCCGACAGCGTCGGGGCCTCCGGGGCGATCTTCGGCCTCGTCGGCGTCCTGATGGCCGGGACCCGGGTCCACAACCCCGTCCTCGACCGGCGGGCGCGGGCGATCGTGCCCCAGCTCGGCGGGCTCGTCCTCGTCAACCTGCTCCTCGGGTTCTCGGTATCGGGGATCGATAACGCGGCCCACATCGGGGGCCTCGTCGCCGGCCTCTGGCTCGGGTTCTTCGTACCCCCCGGACGGGTGAGAACGCTCCGGGGCTTCTGGCAGGGCGAGCAGGGCCGCGGCCTGCCGCCGATGCTGATGGCCGCGATCGGGGTCATCTCCCTCATCGGGGCGATCGCGGCAGGGCTGGCCTACGGAGGCCTCACCGGCATCGCTCTCTGACATGTTTGCGACCCTCCTCGGCGGGCTGCCCCGGCCACCGCTCCCGGATCCCGACCGGTCGCGGCCGGCCGGAGCCCGACTGGACGCCCTCGTCGCGAGAGCCGTCGAGGCCCAGGAATCGGCGGGCCTCGAGCTCATCACCGATGGACGCCTCCGCTGGCCCGGCTTCGCCGGTCCGGTGGCCGGCCCGCCGTCCTGGGCGGGGCGCCTGACGGTCGACGCCTGGGCCTTCGCCGCCGCGGCGACCTCGCGGCCAGTGAAGCAGGCGCTGCCGGGTCCGTACTCCCTCGGTCGGCGCCTGTCGGGCGGCGACGCCGACGTCGACCGGCCCTCACTCACGATGGCGCTTGCGACCGCCCTCCACGCGGAGATCGAAGCCCTTGCCGCCGCCGGCTGCAGCTTCGTCGAGATCGAGGAGCGCGACGCGACCGAGATCGGTGAGGACGACCCGGAGCGGCGCCTCTTCCTCGAGGCCCACCTGGCCCTGGCCGAGGGCATCGACGGCGTCCACCTCTCGCTCGCTATCGTCGGCGGCAGCGCCGACACGGCCGGGACCGAGACGATCCTCGCCGCGCCCTACGCGAGCCTCGCGGTGGACCTCATCGACGGGCCCGACAACTGGCGGCTGGTCCGGGCGGTGCCCGGCGATCGGGGGATCGTGGTCGGCGCGATGTCGCCGCGCCACCCGAGCGACGACGGGCCGGAGCTTCTCCTGTGGGCCGCCGGCTACGCCGCGTCCTCGAACGGGCGGGGCCCCGACCGGGTCGGCCTGGCGACCGCGGGCAGCCTCGCCGGCCTGTCCTGGGAGCTCGCCGAGCGGAAGCTCCGCCGGCTCGGC
>MGOD01000019.1:0-3225 GCA_001795245.1 Chloroflexi bacterium RBG_16_70_13 | reverse complement strand
GCCGCCCCGCACCTGGATCCCCGGGCGATCGACATCCGGAGCGCCGCGGCCGGCCGCTACGTGCCGCCCCGCCCGCCCCGCCCCGGACGCGCGGGACGGCCAAGGCGTTCGCCACGCAGGACGGAACGACCCTGACGACGGGTTGATTCCGGACCGCGGGGAGGCGCATCATCGACGCCCCCCGGACCGGCGTTCCTCCGCGGCCCACTCAACCGGGCGGCGACCAACCCGCCGGGAGCCAGGGTTCCGCGCGCGCGGCTAGGTGCCTCGTCATCGCGTCCATGACGGAAGGAGGTCGGCCCGTGAACGAGCATGTCTCGCTCGTCGTCAACGGCGTTCCCCGGGAGGTGGATGTGGAGCCAAGGCGGCTCCTGGTCCAGCTCCTCCGCGAGGACCTGGACCTCACCGGGACCCATATTGGCTGCGACACGTCGCAGTGCGGCACGTGCACCGTTCACGTCGATGGCAAGGCCGTGAAGTCGTGCACGATGCTGGCCGTCCAGGCCGACGGCTCGCGCGTGACGACGATCGAGGGGATGGCCACGGCCGAAGGGCTGCATCCGCTTCAGGCCGCCTTCTGGGAGCACCATGGCCTGCAGTGCGGCTTCTGTACGCCGGGGATGATCATGGCCGCGGCCGACCTGCTCGGCCGGAGCACCGAGCCGTCCGATGACGAGATCCGGCACGCGATCGAGGGCAACTTCTGTCGCTGCACCGGCTACCAGAACATCGTGGCCGCCATCCGCGCGGCCGCCGCGGCGATGCGCACCGGCGACGCCGTCCCGAGCGGCGCCGTCCAGGGAGGTGCGGCATGACCGCCGACATGCTCGGCCAGCGCGTGAAGCGGACCGAGGATCAGCGCCTCATCACCGGCAAGGGTCGCTACGTCGACGACATCAAGCTCCAGTCAATGGCCCACATGGCGATCCTCCGGAGCCCTTACGCCCACGCCAACATCCGCTCCATCGACACGAGCCTCGCGAAGGCGATGCCCGGCGTCCTCGACGTCATGGTCGGGGCGGACGTGCCGTACAACCCGCTGCCGATGGCCTGGCCGGCGGGCGGCTCGGCGGGCCTCCAGAACAACGTCAACATGCCCCGGGCGCTCGCGACGGACGGCGTCAAGTGGACCGGAGAGGGTGTGGCCGCCGTCACCGCCGAGACCCCGGAGCAGGCGCTCGACGCCCTCGAGGCGATCGTCGTCGACTGGGAGCCGCTCGCGGCCGTGGTCGATGCCGAGAAGGCGACCCAGTCGGGCGCGCCGCAGCTCCACGAGAACGCGCCCAACAACGAGGTCTTCACCTGGACCGTCGGCGATCGCGACGGCACGGACGCCGCGATCCGCGACGCCGAGGTCGTCGTGCGCCAGCGGATCGTAAACCAGCGGCTCATCCCCAACCCGATGGAGACCCGCGGCGACATCGGGCTCTACAACCCGGGGACGGACGAGTACACGATCTGGATGTCGAGCCAGACACCGCACATCCAGCGGATCCTCCTGGCGATCTTCGTCATGGGCATCCCCGAGCACAAGGTCCGCTGCATCAGTCCCGACGTCGGGGGGGCCTTCGGCACAAAGATCTTCACCTACGCCGACTACGTCCTCGTCCTGCTCGCCTCGAAGCGGCTCGGAGGCCGGGCGGTCAAGTGGATCGAGGGCCGGCGCGAGAACTACCAGTCGACGATCCACGGCCGAGACCACATCACCTACCTCGAGATCGCGGGCAAGCGCGACGGGGAGATCACGGGACTGCGGGTCAAGACCTACGCGAATCTCGGCGGCCGGCTCTCGACGATCGGCCCCGGCATCCCCACGACGCTGTACGCCCGGGTCCTGTCAGGCTGCTACAAGATCCCGGCGGTCTTCGCCGAGGTCACCGGCGTCTACACCAACACGGTCTTCGTGGACGCCTACCGCGGCGCCGGCCGGCCCGAGGCGACCTACGTCGTCGAGCGGGCGATGGACCTCTTCGCCGACGAGATCGGGATGGATCACGCCGCCATCCGACGGAAGAACTTCATCCCGCCGGACCAGTTCCCGTACGAGAACCCGTCCGGGCTGGGGACGGCGTCGGGCGGGGCCAAGATCTACATCGATTCAGGGAACTACGAACCGGCCCTCAACAAGGCCCTCGTGATGTCCGGCTACCTCGACGCCGAGGCCGCCAGGGCCGAGGCCCGGAAGCGCGGCAAGTACCTCGGCTTTGGCCTCAGCTCCTACCTCGAGGTCTGCGGCGTCGCGCCCTCGAAGTGGATCGGGGCCGTCGGCGAGGGCTGGGGCGCGGCGATGTGGGAGTCCTCCAACATCAAGGTCCACCTGACCGGCAAGGTCGTCGTCACGATGGGCACCCAGCCCCAGGGCCAGGGCCACGAGACGACCTACGCCCAGGTCGTGGGCCACGAGCTCGGCCTGCCCATCGAGGACATCGTCGTCCAGCACTCCGACACCCAGGGCACGCCGTTCGGCTACGGCTCGTACGGGTCGCGGACATCGTCCGTGGGCATGACGGCCGCCATCAAGGCGGCTGGCAAGATCCGGGAGAAGGCCCGTCGCTATGCCGCCCACATGCTCGAGGCCTCGCCCGACGACATCGAGGTCGACGGCGCGACGTACTCGGTCAAGGGATCGCCCGACAAGAAGAAGACGCTCCAGGAGATCGCCTTCGCCCTCGACCTGGCGTTCGATGCGCCTGAGGGCATGGAGCCGTATCTCGACGAGACGGCCTACCACGACACCCCGAACTGCACCTGGCCGTTCGGAACCCACGTGGCGGTCGTCGAGATCGACGAGGCCACCGGCCACGTCGACCTCGTGAAGTACGTCGCGGTCGACGACGTCGGCAACAAGATCAACCCGATGATCGTCGACGGCCAGCTCCACGGCGGCATCGCCCAGGGCGTCGGCCAGGCGCTCTGGGAGGGCGCCGTCTACGGCGACGACGGCCAGCTCCTGTCGGGCTCGATGCTCGACTACGCGCTGCCCCGTGCGTCGTGGTTCCCGCCGCTCGAGCTCGACGAGACCGTCACCCCGTCGCCCGTCAACCCGATCGGGGTGAAGGGCGTCGGCGAGGCCGGCGCGATCGCCAGCACGGCGGCGGTCGCGAACGCCGTCAACGACGCGCTCCGACCGCTCGGGATCAGGCACGTGGACATGCCCCTCACGCCGCAGTCGGTGTGGAAGGCGATGCAGGCTGCGAAGGGAGGCCGGGCATGATCCCCGCCGCG
>MGOD01000018.1:336-6573 GCA_001795245.1 Chloroflexi bacterium RBG_16_70_13 | reverse complement strand
GCCGATCGAGAACGTCCGACCGGCCGGCAACGCGGCCGGGACCGGCGCGCTCATCGCGCTCCTGTCAGGCGAGGCGCGGCGCGAGATCGAGGCGGTCGTCCGGCGGGTCGAGAAGATCGAGACCGCCATCGAGCCACGCTTCCAGGCCCATTTCGTCGATGCGATGGCGTTCCCGCACGCGACCGCCCCCACGCCGAACCTGGAGGCCGCCGTCGAGCTGCCGGCCCGGCGGGCGGGCGGACCAGGCGCCGGCCCGGACGCGGGGGGCGACGGTACGTCCGGTGGCGGGACGATCCACGGACGGCGGGTGAACGCGCGGCGGACGGTCGCTGCAGCGTCGGAGGATCGCTGATGCACGAGGGACCGCGCCATCGCACCGGCGGCCGGGCCGGCCGGATGGCCGCGCGCCTCGCCGCGCACGTCGACGCCGCCCCGTTCCTGACCCGGACGTTCCAGCCGTTCGAGGTCCTCGGCGAGGAGGGCCTGTCGCTCCTCGAGGAGAACGCCGACACGATCCTCCAGGAGGTCGGCATCGAGTTCCGGGGCGACCCCGACGCCCTCCGCCTCCTCCGCGAGGCCGGCGCCGACGTCAGCGGCGAGCTCGTCCGCTTCCCGCGCGGGATGTGCCGGCAGGTCGTCCAGGCGACCGCGCCCCGGATCTTCACCCAACACGCCCGGAACCCGGAGCGGACCGTCCGGATCGGCGACCCGTACACGGTCCTGGCCCCCAATTACGGATCGCCGTTCGTCCGCGACCTCGACAACGGCCGGCGCTACGGGACGATCGAGGACTTCCGGAACTTCGTGAAGCTGGCATACCTGAGCCCCTACCTCCATCACTCGGGGGGCACCGTCTGCGAGCCGGTCGACGTGCCTGTCAACAAGCGCCACCTCGACATGGTCTACGCGCACATGCGGTACTCGGACAAGCCGTTCATGGGCTCGGTGACCCACCCATCGCGGGCGGCGGACACCGTGGAGATGGCCAGAATCCTGTTCGGCGCGGCGTACATCCAGTCGAACACCGTGATCCTGAGCCTCATCAACGCGAACTCACCGCTCGTCTGGGACTCGACGATGCTCGGCGCGGCCCGGGTCTACGCCGAGAACAACCAGGCGACGCTCATCACGCCGTTCATCCTTGCCGGCGCGATGTCCCCGGTGACGGTCGCGGGCACGGCCGCCCAGACCCTTGCCGAGGCCCTCGCCGGGATGACGTTCGTCCAGCTGACCCGGCCCGGCGCCCCGGTCGTCCTGGGGAGCTTCGCGTCGTCGATCTCGATGCAGTCGGGCGCCCCGACGTTCGGGACGCCGGAACCCGCGCTCGTCCTGTACGTCATGGCCGCTCTGGCTCGCCGCCTGGGGGTGCCGTTCCGGTCCGGTGGCAACCTGTGCGCCTCGAAGGTCGCCGATGCCCAGGCCGCGTACGAATCAGCGGCCACCTTCCAGCCCACGATCCTGGCCGGAGTCAACTTCGTCCTCCACGCGGCCGGCTGGCTCGAGGGCGGCCTCACGGTCGGCTACGAGAAGTTCATCCTCGACCTCGACCAGTGCGGCATGGCCGGCGTCTTCGTCAACGGGGTCGACCTGTCGCCCAACGGCCAGGCCATCGACGCCATCCGCGAGAACGGCCCGGGACTCCACTTCCTCGGCAACAGCCACACGCTCGCCAACTTCGAGACCGCCTTCTACCGCTCGGCGGTCGCCGACAACAACTCGTTCGAGCAGTGGCTCGAGGACGGCGGCCTCGATGCCGCCCAGCGGGCGAACGCGATCTGGAAGCGGATGCTCGCCGAGTACGAGGCGCCGCCGCTCGACGACGCCATCGACGAGGCCCTCCTCGAGTTCATCGTCCGGCGCAAGGCGTCGTTCCCGGATTCCGAGGTCTAGGGCGATGGCCTTCCTTCGACGCGGCGGGCCCGCGACCCACCTCGCCCCCGGCCCTCGGGCGGCCCTGGCCGGCCTCCTCGAGAGCCCGACGTTCGAGCTCATCCCGCTCCGGAACGCCCTCGACCAGGCGGCAGCCCTGCCGCCGGGCTCGACCGTGTCCGTGACCGCGTCGCCGGCGAAGGGCATCGAGGCCACGATCGAGCTCGCCGAGACGCTGACCACGGCGGGCTTCCGGGCCGTACCCCACCTGTCGGCCCGGATGATCCGCGATCGGGGGCACCTTCGCGGGCTCCTCGGCCGCCTCCGCGACGCCGGCATCGACCGGGCATTCGTCGTCGGCGGCGACGAGGAGCAGCCCGGCGACTACGCCGATGGCCTGGCCCTGCTGCTCGCGATCGCCGACCTCGGCAACGGGCCGCGCGAGATCGGGATCCCCTGCTACCCGCAGGGTCACGCGGTCATCCCCGACGACGCCCTCCTCCGCGCCCTCCGGGACAAGGCGCCGTTCGCGAGCTACATGACGACCCAGCTGTGCTTCGATCCCCCCGCGATCGCCCGGTTCATCGCGGCCCGCCGGGCCGAGGGCGTCATGCTCCCGGTCAAGATCGGCATCCCCGGCGTCGCCGAGATCCCCAAGCTCATGACGATCAGCGCCCGGATCGGCGTCCGGGACACGGGCCGGTTCCTGCTGAAGAACTCGCGCTTCGTCGGCCAGCTCCTCACATCCGGCGGGATCTACCGCCCGACCGGCCTGCTCGAAAAGCTCGCACCGTTCATCGCCGAGCCCCGGGCGGGTGTCATCGACCTCCATGTCTACACCTTCAACCAGGTGCCGTCGACCGAGAGCTGGCGGCACGACTACCTGGCTGCGCTCACCGCGACGGCCGGGGCGGCCGCCTCGGCCTGAGCGGCCGAAATCGACCTGAGCCTGCCTTGACCCCCGGGCAACGCGGCCTTCGTGATGCCCTGGCCGCCGTGCCCGAGCGGCTGCTCGCGGCCGCGACCGCGTCGCCGATCGCCCCGGACGATGCCCCTGAGCCCGGCGAATGGTCGGCGCGTGAGGTGGTCCGCCACCTGGCGGCCGTGGAGGCGGAGGTCTGGCACGTCCGCCTCGACGCGCTCGCGACGGAGTCCTTTCCGCAGTGGCCGTGGGTCGAGCCGGGACTCTGGTCGGGACCCGGCGACGGGACCTTCGAGGGGGCGCTCGAGGTCTACTCGGCGCGGCGGGCCGCGACCCTGGCTCGTCTCGACGAGCTCGACGAGGCCGGCTGGGCGCGGACCGGGCGACACGTCGTGTACGGCGTCCTCGACGTTGCGGCGATACTCCGGATCCTCCTCGACCACGACGAGGAGCATCTCGCCCAGGTCGCGCGCGGGTAGGCCCCAGGACTCTGCCGGCGCGACCCCTCGGGTTTCGTCAAGAATGAACCCGGCGACTCCTCGTCGAGGGATTCGTCGCCATCCAGTCGGGCCGGTCATCGTTGACGATTCGGGGCGCCCGTTCACGCTTGGCGCGACGTTACGCGTCCTCATCGTTGACGCGCAGTCGCCCGGCGCATGGCTGACGACGCTCGGGCAGGGCCGCCTCGGGTGGCGATCACCCTTACGGCGACGACCGCCACGAGCGTGGCCCCATACGGCAGGATCCAGCCCCGCCCGCCGGGGTCGAACGGGCCCGCGACGAGCGGCTCATCCCCGTAGCGCGGCGTGATCCGGACGACTGGCAGGCTCCGGTGGCGCTCGAGGAGCGTCCCGTCGTCGAGGCGCCGGATGTCGCCGACGACGGCCCGGCCCAGGAGCCCGAAGCTCGCGATCAGTGCCCGGTACGCGCCCAACCACTCCACCGGGTCCGTGACCGGCTGGGCGGTGCCCTTGAACCGCCGGGTCGGCAGGATGACCTCGACATTCGGGTCGGCAACGAGGTTGCGGAACCAGGGCGTCGGCTCGCCGTAGCCGGCGACGCAGTAGACGGCCCCGTCCCGCATGACGTACCCCAGCGGCGCCTCGCGCATGAGCCCCGACCGCCGGCCACGCGTCCGGAGGAGCATGAGGTGCCCGGTCAGCGGGTTCCCGACGAGCCATCCGAGGCCGTGCCGCATCAACGGCGCCATGAACGAGTGGTTCACGACGAGGAAGCCGCGCTGGAGGGGGCGGAGCAGGCGCGCCAGAATCGGTCCGTAAGGGAGCGGTGGCGCGAGGATCTCGGCAGGCGAGGCCGCGGCGGCGGGCGAGGCCGTGGCGGCAGGCGAAGCGGGCGGTGGCTGCTGCGTGGTCACGATCCCGATCGTGGCGGGGATCGGGGGCCCGCCGCCAGTGCCCAAGGGCCCCTCCGCCGATGGCAACTCGGCTAGGCTCTGCGTCGAACGAATCACGAGGGTCAGGGGAAACGGATGCCGACCGTCAGCGAGATCTCCAGCCGCTACATCGACGAGGTCGCCGAGCTGGACCCGGTCCGCGGCGAGCGCTGGGGTGTCGCGTCCGACTCGACCCGCCTGACCGACTACTCGCCAGCCGGCTACGAAGCCCTCCGCGAGCTCCTCGGGCGGACCCTCGACGCCCTGGCCGACGCCGACCAGCCGGCCGACGAAGCCGAGCGCCTGGGGGCTGGCTTCCTCGCCGACTGGATCGGCGGGGAAGCAGGGGTCATCGATGTCGGGGAGCGTGAGCGGAATCTGAGCATCGTCGTGGGACCGGCCGCGAGCACCCGCTCGGTCTTCGACCTCATGGACCACGACCAACCCGAGGACTGGGCCAGGATCGCCGCCCGGCTGCGGGCCGTGCCGGCCTGCATGAACGGCTACCGGGCGACGCTCCAGGCCGGCCTCGACCACGGCCGGCCGGCGGCGCGCAGGCAGGCGATCGCCGTCGCCGAGCAGTGCGCGACCTGGGCCGGCAGCGGCGACGGCGGCTGGTTCGGGACGTTCGTTCGCAGCGCGACCGGGGCGGGCGACGGCCTGCGAACGGAGCTCGAGGCCGCCGCGCGGGCCGCCGGCGAGGCCTACGGCAGCCTCGCGGCCTGGCTTCGCGACGAGTACGCGCCGCTGGCCAGCGTGATCGATGCCTCGGGCGACGAGCGCTACCAGGCCTGGGCCCGATACCTCCTGGGCACGGACCTCGACCTCGACGAGGCCTACGAGTGGGCCTGGGCCGAGCTCGGCCGCCTCGAGGCGGAGAAGTCGAAGGAGTGCGAGCGGATCCTGCCGGGCGCCTCGTTCCTCGACGTCCGGGAGCTCCTCATCACCGATCCTGCCCGGTCCGTCCACGGGGTCGAGGCCTACCGCGACTGGCTGCAGTCGGTCACGGACGAAGCCATCGAGGGCCTCGACGGCGTCGAGTTCGACATCCATCCTTCGATTCGTCACTGCGACGTCCGGATCCCGCCCGAGGGCAGCGCCGCTGCGGCCTACTACACGGCGCCGTCGGAGGACCTCAGGCGGCCCGGCCAGACCTGGTTTCCGACCATGGGCCGCACTCGTTTCCCGACCTGGCACGAGGTCAGCACCGTCTACCACGAAGCGGTCCCGGGCCACCACCTCCAGGGCGCCACGATCCGGCTCGTATCGCTGACCCGGTCCCAGAAGCTCGGCTTCGTGTCGGCCCACGGTGAGGGCTGGGCCCTCTACGCCGAGCGGCTCATGGACGAGCTCGGCTGGTTCCGGACCCCCGACACGCGCCTCGGGTACCTGTCCGCCCATGCCTTCCGGGCTGCCCGCGTCGTCGCCGACATCGGCCTCCACGCGGGTCGGTTGATCCCGGCGAGCGGGGCAGCGATCTATCCCGGGTGGTCGGGCGAGGCGGGCCGGCCGTGGACCTACGACGGCGCCATCGACTTCATCGTGCACGCCAGCGGCATGGAGCGCGACAAGTCCGAGAGCGAGGTTCTCCGCTATCTCTCGTGGCCGAGTCAGGCGACCGCCTACAAGCTCGGCGAGCGGACCTGGCTCGCCGGCCGCGAGGCGGCACGCGCCGCCGCTGCGGCCGAGGGCCGTGAGTTCGACCGGAAGGGCTGGCATGCGAGGGCGCTGTCGCTCGGCCCGCTCGGGCTCACTCGCCTCGGCGCCGAGCTCGCCGCGATCTGAGGACCTGTAGCCGAATTCAGACGTTCGCTGAGCGTGGCAGGTCTACGACCAGAAGACGTCGAGGGCCGGCGGATCGTAGTCATACGACCAGGTCTCCACGATCCTGTCGTCGCGCAGGTGGTAGATGACGACGCGGTTGAATTCGAGGCTGCGCTCGCCGCGGATGGCCCGCTCGGTGACAAGCACCACGGCGTGGTCGTCGCTGGCTAGGATGTCATGGACCGCGACGACCTCGATGGTGTCGCCGAGCTCGCCAAAGCGCTCGCTG
>MGOD01000018.1:0-312 GCA_001795245.1 Chloroflexi bacterium RBG_16_70_13 | reverse complement strand
ACCCTGGAAGTCGCCCGACAACGGCCCGTGCCCGGGCACGTGATGGAGGATCTCATCGGCCCAGTAGCCGGTCGCACGATCCCAGTCGCCCGCGAGCCACGCATTGGCGTAGGCGCGCATCGTGTCGAGTGTGGCCATCCCATTTTTCTCCGTCGTGCGTCGATCATCGTAGCGAGCCGGCGACGGGGTCAAGCCCGCGCCCGCGTGCCCGACCCTGCAGCGGGCCCTCAACGCGTGTGGTCGTCATGGCCGTGCGGAGGCGGTCAATGAGGACCTGCCAGCGGGGCGCTTCGGCAGCATCGGTCGCTGAGC
>MGOD01000017.1:22191-22967 GCA_001795245.1 Chloroflexi bacterium RBG_16_70_13 | reverse complement strand
AGATCGCGGCGCGCCAGGCGAGGTAGCCGACCGATGCCACCTCGAACCAGGTCCGGGCGGAGGCGGCCCCGTGGCAGGGTCGTACTTCTTCCGGTGCGACGTCCACCCGGACATGCAGGGAACGCTCGTCGCGACGCCGTAGCATGGCGCCATGCACGACCCTCGAGCCGCCCTCCTCGACATTTACCGCACCGGGGTCGCCGACCTCGAGGCCGCCCTCACGGGCGCCACGGACGCCGACCTCGACCGCCCCCAGGCGGCCGGGGAGTGGACCGCCCGGCAGGTCGTCCATCACCTCGCCGACAGCGAATCGATGGCCTACATTCGGCTCCGCCGGCTGATCGTCGAGGACCGCCCGATCATCCACGGCTACGACGAGCCGGAGTGGGCGCGCCGCCTCCACTACGACCGCCCGATCGAGGCCTCGGTCGCCGTGGTCCGGGCGGTCCGATCCGCCAGCCTCCAGCTCCTCGAGTTGCTCACGCCCGCGGAGTGGACCCGGACCGGCACGCACTCGGAATCGGGCGCCTACTCCGTCGAGCGCTGGCTCGAGATCTACGCCGCCCACACCCACGACCACGCCGACCAGATCCGCCGCGCCCGCCGCGGCGAGGGGTAGCCGCGGTCACACGCCTCGGGAATCGATCGTCCAAGGTCGTGGTCGCTGCGTTCCGAGGCCCAGGAGGTCGTCGAAGGATGGTTCCGAGACGCCTCGCCCGCGCGCCGCATCGCCGCTGCCGCGGGTGCGTGTCGATCGGTCGGCGGCTCTCGACCGT
>MGOD01000017.1:7887-22165 GCA_001795245.1 Chloroflexi bacterium RBG_16_70_13 | reverse complement strand
TCATCCTCGCCGGCTGCGTGTCGCGGCCGTCCTCGTCGCCGGCGTCGCCCGTCCTCAGCCCGAGTGTCGCACCGGACGCGACGCCCGTTCCGACGCTCTCCCCCGCCGGCCTCGCCGACGTCGAGCGATTCCGACGGGACTTCGGCCTTCGATCTGACGAGGCCTGGATCCTCGAGGTGGCCGCGAACCCGGCTTCGGACCGGCAGACATTCGGCGTGCCCCTCACCGCCCAGGAGGTCGAGGAGCTCGGGCGACGGACCCGGGATGTCGAACAGATCAAGGCCGTGGTCGTCCCGTACGGCGAGGCGCATCGAGCTGAATGGGCCGGCGCGTTCACCGATCACCAGGCGGGCGGCCTCTTCGTCGCCCAGTTCAGCGACCACGTCGCCGAGCACCGCGCCGCCCTCCTCCCGAAGCTCTCGCCGCTCGCGGCATTCGAGGTCCGCGAGGTCAGGTGGAGCCTCCGGGAGCTCGAGGCCGTCGCCAGCCGGTTCCACATGAACGACCCGTGGTTCAGGACGATCCCTGCCGTCGTCTACGGCGTTGGCCCGAACCTGGTTGCGAACCGGGTGGATATCCTGATCTCGAGCGCCGACCCCAGGGCCACTGACCTGATCCGCGACCATCTCGGCTTGACCGACGAGGTGCTCCACGTCACATCCGACGGGAATGGGGCCCTGCTCTTGCCGACCGGGAGGCTGCGCATCATCGCGGTCGACGCGGGCGGCTCACCCGCCGTGGGCCTGGCCTGCGTGGCAGTCCCCGACGCGGATGGCGCCTACGAGCCGCGACCGGTCCCGATGCCGACGACGGACGCCAACGGCGTGTGTGAGTTGACGCTTCCCGCGACGGGATACTGGATCCACCTGGAGCGCGGTGAGGGTCGGTCGACGCTGGTCAGCCTTGGGCGCGCCGTCGTGCTCGCGGAGGAGATCCGGGAGGTAACCATCATCGCGCCGTAGACGTCACCGCGAGGGCGCTCTCCGGTGACCTCGGCTCGGGTCATCGCCCCCGGCCGTTCACATCACCCCCGGCCTCGATTGACGCGTCGCGGCGCTCGCCCCTAGACTAATCCCGACCTTGCAGGTCGGATTTAGACGACCGCCCGGACCGTCGGCGCGGCACCATCCGAGGACCGATCCCTGAGCACCCGACCCGCGTTCCATGGCTCCGGCGCCGTCGCCTTCAGCACGAAGGGCGAATACGGCGTGCGGCTCATGGTCCAGCTCGGGCGACACGTCGGGGCCGGCCCGGCCAGCCTGGCCGAGATCGCCGCCGCGGAGGACCTCCCACGGGCCTACCTCGAGCAACTCGCCATGGTCCTCCGCGACGCTGGGCTCGTCGTCTCGACCCGCGGCGCCCACGGCGGCTACGAGCTGGCCCGCGATCCTGCCGAGATCCGGATGAGCGAGGTCCTCCGGGCCCTCGAGGGCCCGATCGCGCCGATGATCTGCGCCACGGACGACCCGGAGCACGCGATCACCTGCGACCGGACCTCGTCCTGCACCGTCAACTTCCTGTGGGTCCGCGTCCGGGACGCCATCGCCGGCGCCCTCGACGGGATGACCCTCGCCGACCTCGTCCCCCTGCGGCCCCTACCGATCGACCTCGAGGCCCAGGCCAACCAGCCCGTCCTGACCGGAGCCGTGAGCCACTCGTGACCACCACCGCACCCAGCGTCGACCGGCGCAAGCACGCCGACGACCGCCGCCTGATCATCCGCGGCCTCCGCGTCGCTCCGATCGCCGATCCGGAGCGCGAGATCCTCCAGGGCATCGACCTCGAGGTCGGCCCGGGCGAGGTCCACGCGATCATGGGCCCCAACGGCTCGGGCAAGACGACGCTCGCCTACGCCCTGATGGGCCATCCGGCCTACGTCGTGACCGGCGGCGAGGTTCACTGGCGCGGGCGCGACATCCTGAAGCTGTCGCCAGACAAACGAGCCCGCCTGGGGATGTTCCTCGCCTTCCAGTACCCGACGGCGGTGCCGGGCCTGTCGGTCGCGAGCTTCATCCGGAGCGGCCTCAACGCGAAGCTCCAGGGCATCGACAAGAACAGCGACATCGACCCCACGGACCCGGTCAAGGGCGGCGTCTCGATGCTCGACTTCCGGCGCAAGATGCGCGAGAAGCTGGCCCTCCTGAAGATGGACGAGACCTTTGTGACGCGCTACGTCAACGAGGGCTTCTCGGGCGGCGAGAAGAAGCGCCTCGAGATGCTCCAGATGGCGATGCTCGAGCCCGACCTGGCAATCCTCGACGAGACCGACTCCGGCCTCGACATCGATGCCCTCCGGATCGTCGCCGACGGGGTCAACGCGATGCTCAACCCCGATCTCGGCGTCCTCCTCATTACCCACTACCAGCGACTCCTCAACCACATCGTGCCCGATGTCGTCCACGTCCTGGCGCAGGGCCGGATCGTGAAGTCGGGTGGCCGCGACCTGGCGCTCCGCCTGGAGGACGAGGGCTACGGCCCGATCCTCCGCGAGGCCGGCCTCGAGGTCGACGTCCCCGACGACGCCCTTCGGCTCGACGAGCCGGCCGTCCTGGCCCAGTGAGCAGGGCGAGCGACCGATGACGATCACGGCCCGACCCGACGATCCCGCGACCGCCGGCGACCCCCGGATCCGCGACGGACACCTCGTCCCGGAGGTCATCCGGGCCGACTTCCCGATCCTCGCGACGACGACCTCGACGGGGAAGCCCCTCGTCTACCTCGACTCCGCGGCCACCAGCCAGAAGCCGCTGGCGGTCATCGAGGCGATGGACGAGTACTACCGCGAGTACAACGCCAACGTCCATCGCGGGATCTACGAGATCGGCGAGCGGGCCACGGCGGGCTACGAGCGTGCCCGGGCGAGCGTCGCCCGGTTCCTGAACGCGCCGGACGCCCACGAGATCGTCTTCACCCGCAACGCGACCGAGGCGATCAACCTCGTCGCCTACTCGTGGGGCCGCCGGAACATCGAGCGCGGCGACGCGATCGTGCTCACCGAGATGGAGCATCACGCCAACCTCGTCCCCTGGCAGCTCCTGGCCCAGGAGCGCGACGGTGATCTCGAGTTCATCCCGATCACCGACGACGGGGTCCTGCGGCTCGACGTCTTCGAGGTCCTCCTGCGCCTCAAGCCGAAGCTCGTCGCCTTCGCCCACGTCTCGAACACCCTCGGCACGATCAACCCTGCCGCCGAGATGACCCGGATGGCCCACGAGGCCGGCGCACTCGTCCTCGTCGACGGTGCCCAGGCGGTGCCCCACGTGCCCGTCGACATCGCCGCGATCGACGCCGATTTCTACGTCTTCTCCGGCCACAAGATGCTGGCCCCGACGGGGTCCGGCGCGCTCTGGGCTCGGCGGGAGCTGCTCGAGGCGATGCCGCCCTTCCTCGCCGGCGGCGAGATGATCCGCGAGGTCCACCTCCGGCGCTCGGAGTGGAACGACATTCCCTGGAAGTTCGAGGCCGGCACGCCGGACATCGCCGCCGCCATCGGCCTGGGCGCGGCGGCGGACTACCTCGGCGAGCTGGGGATGGGCCGCGTCCGCGAGCACGAGCGCGAGCTCCTCGACTACGCCCTCCCGGCAATCGCCGCCGCGCATCCGGATCTGGCCCTGTATGGCCCGATGGACACCGCCATCCGCGGCGGGGTCATCCCGTTCAACCTGCCGGGCGTCCATCCCCATGACGTGGCGCAGGTGCTGGACCGCTCCGGCGTCGCCGTCCGGGCCGGCCACCACTGCACGATGCCGCTCCACGAGCGCCTCGACCTGCCGGCCACCGTTCGGGCCAGCTTCAACGTCTACACCACCCGGGCCGACATCGACGCCCTCATCGCCGGCATCGCCGAGGTGAAGCGGGTCTTCGGCGTCTGACGGTCGGTCAGGCCCCCGCGCCCAGGCCCAGCGTCCGGGCGAGGAATGCGGTTCGATCAGGCCGGCAGTCGTCGTGGTGCATGCCGTGCTCGGCGTCGTACATCTTGAGCTCGACCTGATGGTCGCCGGACTCGGCGCCGGTCGCGCGGCGGAAGGCCCAGGCTGACATCGGAGCGATGAACCAGTCCCGCTCGCCGAACTGAAGGAGGATCGGGCGCGGCGCGACGGCGGCGATCTGCTCAATCGGATCGATCTCTCGGGTGGCCCGGAGGTAGTCGATCCGGTCCTCGGCGATCTGCCAGAAGGGCAGGAACCAGTCGCCCCAGCGCGGCGTGGCGGCGACGACCACGAGGCTCCGGACGCGCGGATCCTCGGCCGCGGCGACGATCGCGAGCATGCCCCCGAAGTCGTGGCCGACGACGGCCAGGCGGCGCTCGTCCACGTCGGGGCGTCCGGCGAGGAGGTCCAGGCCCGCCCGCAGGCGGGCGACCTCGCGCCCGATCTCGCCGATATCGGCGGCGGAGCCCGAGGGATCGATGGACCACGGGAAGCGGCCCTGCGGCAGGAGCGACACGACGCCGCGCGATGCCAGCTCGCCGGCCTCGTCCAGGAACTGCGTCCGGTTGCCGTCCGGCGAGCGCGTCTCGAGCCAGTGCCAGAAGAGGACGCCGGCGCACGACTTCGACGTCGGGGCCGCCGGCGGCTCCCCCGGGCCCGCGCGGACGAGCCACGCCTTGACCTCGCCGTGGGCGCCCTCGCCCCCGTCATACCGGATGTCCTCGATGATCGCGCCGTCCACTGGCGTCAGGCTAGCGCACGCACGGGCCCCGACCCGTCGCTCGTGACGCTCGGGCCCGGTCCGGCCGTTCCAATTCCGACGGATGCAGTCGGGATTGACCGGTTGTACACTCGGCGTTCGAGATGGACGACCTCTACCGCGACTACATCCTTGAGCATTACCGGCGGCCCCACAACTTCGGGGTCCTGGAACATGCCAACGCGTCCCACGAGGGCGCCAACCCGCTGTGCGGCGACCGGATCACCCTCCAGCTGCGCCTCTCGGACGGGAAGATCGCTGGCGTCGGCTTTACCGGCCGGGGCTGCGCGATCAGCCAGGCCTCGGCCTCGCTCCTGACCGACGAGATCAAGGGCAAGCCGGTCGTCGACGCTGCGGCCATGACCTCCCAGGACGTCCTGGACCTCCTCGGCATCGAGATCTCGCCGGCCCGCCTCAAGTGCGCCCTCCTGAGCCTGGACACCCTCCAGCAGGCGCTCGCCGAGGCCGCCCAGCCGGCTGCCGCGAGTGCCGCGGGGCCACTGCCCGCCGCGGAGGGCCAGACCGCATGACCGGCCGGATGCCCACCCGCCGCTCCGTGCCGGGCCGCTGCAGGTGTACGCCGCCGGCGGCCTGAGCGCCGGCTGACCCGCGACCGCGTCCTCCGCGGATCGCCCCACCATTGCCCTTAAGCCCCGTCGCCGGTTCGGCGACGGCCCGTCGACAACCGGAGCGACCTGACCGATGCCCAAAACCTATACCGAGCTCCTGAAGGAGGCCAAGGCCTCAATCCGGGAGGTCAACCCCCAGGAGGCCGAGCGCCTCCGTGCCGAGGGCGTGACGTTCATCGACGTCCGCGAGACGAGCGAGTGGGACCAGGGCTACATCCCCGGTGCGCTCCACGTCGCCCGGAGCTACCTCGAGCTGCACATCGAGGCCACGGTCCCGGACCGCGACGCGCCGCTCGTCCTCTACTGCGCCGGCGGCGTCCGATCGGCGTTCGGGGCGCAGACGCTCCAGCAGCTCGGCTACGCGAACGCCATGTCGATGAGCGGCGGTTTCCAGAGCTGGAAGGCGGAGGGGTTGCCGTGGACGACGCCGGTCGTCCTGTCCAAGGAGCAGCAGCAGCGCTACAGCCGTCACCTCCTCATCCCCGAGGTCGGCTCGGCCGGCCAGGCCCGGCTCCTCGAGTCGAAGGTCCTCCTCATCGGGGCCGGCGGGCTCGGCAGCCCGGCCGCGCTCTACCTCGCCGCGGCCGGCGTCGGCACGATCGGGATCGTCGACTTCGACATCGTCGACGTCTCCAACCTCCAGCGCCAGGTCCTCCACGCCTCCGACCGGGTGGGCCAGAAGAAGGTCGAGAGCGCGAAGCAGGCGATCGCGGCGCTCAACCCCGACGTGACCGTGGTCGGCCACGAGGAGATGCTCGTCGGCGACAACGTCGAGCGGATCATCGCCGGCTACGACGTCATCCTCGACGGGACGGACACGTTCGAGACACGCTACCTGCTCAACGACGCGGCCGTCGCGGCCGGCATCCCGGTGGTCCACGCCAGCGTCTTCCGGTTCGAGGGCCAGCTGACGACCTTCATCCCCTACGAGGGACCCTGCTACCGCTGCCTCTACCCGACGCCACCGCCGCCGGAGCTCGCGCCCGGCTGCTCGGTCGCGGGCGTCCTCGGCGTCGTGCCCGGGATCATGGGCCTCCTCCAGGCCAACGAGGTCCTGAAGGTCCTCCTGGGGATCGGGACGACGCTGGCCGGGCGCCTCCTCATCTTCGATGCCCTCGAGGCCGAGTTCACCGAGCTCAAGCTGCGCCGCGACCCGGCCTGCCCGGTCTGCTCCGACGAGGCCCGGGCGGCCCGCGAGCGCGGCGAGGCGCCGGCCCTCTCGGCCTTCCCCGTCGACGCCCCGTTCGTCCTGAGCGGCGCCGGCTTCGGCGGGCTCGGTGGAGCTGCACCGGAGGGCCGGGCATGAGCACCGTCTACATCCCGGCCGTCCTCCGGCCGTCCGTCGGCGGGGTCAAGTCCCTCGAGCTCGGCGGGGCGACGGTGGGGGAGCTCGTCCATGCCCTCCTCGAACGGCACCCGGGCCTCGGCGGCCAGCTCCTGACGCCCGAGGGTGACCTGAACCGATTCGTCAACGTCTACGTCAACGGCCAGGACGTCCGGTACCTCGAGGGCCTTGCCACGCCGGTCGAGGAGCACGACGAGGTCCGGCTCCTCCCGGCGATGGCAGGCGGCTGACGTGGCCGCGCTTCGCGCGCCGCGGATCGTGCCCCGGGCGGCCCCGGCGGGCGGGCAGCGCGACGACCACGCCCAAGACCACGCCCAAGACCACGCCCAAGACCACGCCCAGGCCCACGCCCAGGCCCACGCGGAGCTGGCGCCGCACGGCGGTCGGTACGAGAGCATCCTCGAGGCGATCGGGCACACGCCCCTGGTCGCGGTGCCGCGGATGTCGCCGAACCCGGCGGTCCGGATCTACGCCAAGCTCGAGATGGTCAACCCGACGGGCTCGGTCAAGGATCGGACCGCGCGGGCCCTGGTCGAGGACCTCGAGGCCCGCGGCGCCCTCGGCCCCGACTCGATCATCCTCGAGCCGACATCGGGCAACACCGGGATCGCCCTGGCCATGATCGCCCGCCGCAAGGGCTACCGGATCGCCCTCGTCATGCCCGACAACGTGACCCCCGAGCGGCGCCAGATGGCGGCGCTGTTCGGGGCCGAGATCATCGATTCACCAGCGGCCCTGGGGTCCAACGGGGCGATCACCCTGGCCAAGGACCTCGCGGCCCGTGACGCCCGCTTCGTGATGCCGTACCAGTACGGCAACCCGGCGAACCCACGGGCGCACGAGGTGACGACCGCGCCGGAGATCCTCGCCGACTGCCCCGAGGTGGACGTCGTCGTCGCCGGCCTGGGAACCGGGGGCACGCTCATGGGTCTGGCCCGCTTCTTCCGGGCGGCCAAGCCCGGCGTCCGGATCATCGCCGCCGAGCCGATCCCGGGCGAAGGGGTCCAGGGCCTCCGCTCGCTCGACGAGGGCTTCGTGCCGGAGATCCTCGACCCCGGGCTCCTCGACGCCAAGCTCATCGTCTCGCACCGCGACGCAATTGCCGCGGTCCGCGACCTCATCGCCCTCGAGGGCATCTTCGCCGGGCCCTCGTCCGGTGCGGTCCTCGTGGCCGCCGCCCGGGTCGCCCGCGAGATGACGGCCGGGACGATCGTGGCGATCCTCCCCGACGGCGGCTGGAAATACCTCTCGGCGGGCACGTACGCGCGCGATCTCGAGGAGATGGAGGCCGATCTCGAGGGCGGCATCAACTGGTGGTGACGGGCGCGACAGCCGCGGACCCGACACGGCATCCGGGGCCAGTCGAGGTCGAGATCCCCGCCGCGATCCGGGCGGCGATCGTGGCCCACGCCCGGGCCGAGCAGCCGAACGAGGCCTGCGGGGTCATCGTCGGCGATCGACCCGCTGCCGCCGGCGGGCGCGCCCTTCGCTGGGAGCCCACCCGGAACCGGGCGGCCTCGCCGTTCCGCTACGAGATCGACTCGGACGATCTCCTTCGCCTGACGATCGCCACGGACGACGCGGACACGGTGTTCTGGGCCATCGTCCACAGCCACGTCGCCTCACCCGCCCGGCCGTCGCCGACTGACATCGGGCTTGCCTTCTACCCGGATGCCCTGTACGTCCTCGTCTCGCTCCATCCCGGCGAGGCTGACCCGGCGACCGGGGAACCCGGCCTGCGGGCCTGGCGGATCGTCGACGGGACCGTGCACGAGATCACGATCGCCGGCGGCTGACGACCTGTCCCGCGGGCGGGCGGGGCGTCGTGACGCGGGCTGCCCGATGCGCGGGCTCAGGTCATGCGCCGCGGCTCGCCGTCCCGACCGACGCCGGCGTCTCCGCTCCGGCCCCGTTCCGCCATTCGCGAACGATGAGGACCGAGCCAGGTGCGTGGAGGAGCACATTCCGGGCGACGGATCCGAGGATGAGCCGGGCGAGCCCGCCGTGGCCCCGCGTCCCGACGACGACGAGCGAGCGGGGTCGCGACAGCGCGAACTCGACGATCCGGTCGGCGGGGTCGCCCTCGAGGAGGTGGGGGACGGCGGTCATGCCGCCGCTTCGGAGGGCCGCCGCGCTGCGGTCGGCCAGCGCCAGCGTGGATTCCCGGGCGAGCTCGACATCCCGCGCGTACGTCGCGGCGACCTCCTCGTAGAGGCCTGCGGTCATCCCGGCGCTCCAGGGCATCGATGTCTCGGCGACGGACACGACATCGATCGGGAGGCCCTGCAGGACCGGCCAGCTCCGCAGGGCTCGAGCGACCCGCTCGGCGCCGGGTGAGCCGTCCTCGGCGAAGACGATCGAGTCGATCGCGGCGTCTCGCACGACGAGCACCGGGCACGGGGCGTGGTCGACGACTTCCGTGGACACCGAGCCGAGCACCATCGAAGCGATCGGGCCGTGCCCGCGATTGCCGAGGACGACGAGGTCGGCCTTCCAGGCGCGGGCCTCCTCGACGATCGCGGATGCCGGGCGACCCCGGAGGGTCAGCCGCTCGACGGAGCGGCCGGGGCGCTCGAGGGTCCGGACGGCGTCGTCCAGGGTGACGTCGGCGTGACGCAGGAGCTCGGCCTCGACGGAGTCGAGCTCGGGCGGCGCAGGCGACATCCACGGCGCGGAGAAGAGCTCGCCGCGCGCCTCGAGCGCGTAGACGACGCTGAAGCTCGTGCCATCGGGCCAGGGGAGATGGGCGAGCAGGTCGCGGGCCCGATCGGCGGAGCGCGACCCGTCCGTGGCGAACAGGACTCGCACGGAAGGACCTCCTTCGTGCGTCCATGATCCGGCCGCCGCAGCCGACCCACCCTGGCCGGACGGCCCGATCTCCAGGGTTCGCTCGGCCCGTCCGGCCGGGCCTGTTCGCGCCCACCGAGGAGACCGTCTGCCTCCCGCCGTCGACGCGTTTTGGGGCGCCCGCTCGATGGCCACCTGCCAGCGCCTACACTTCGACCCCGTGACCGATCCCGAGGGTGTCCGTCCCGCCCGCACTGACCTCCCCGACCTCGCGATCCGGCCCTACGAGCGGCGGGACGCCCGGATCCGCGACTGGGATCCGCGAACGACCGAGGTCGCCGCCACGATCGCGGCGATGGTCCGGCGTCGGCGACCAGACCTGGTCGTCGAGCACATCGGCAGCACCGCTGTCCCCGGCCTGCCGGGCAAGGGCATCGTCGATCTCTCGGTCGAGGTCGAGCCCGGGCAGATCCCGGCGGTCGTGGAGCTCCTGTACGGCTTCGGCTTCGGGCCGCAGCCGGGCCCCGATCCATGGCCTTCGACGCGTCCCATGCTCGTGGGCGCCGTGGACCTCGGCGGGGACGAGTTCCGGATCCACCTCCACGTCCAGCCGGTCGGCGGCGACATGCCCCGCGACCTCGCCTTCCGCGACGCCCTCCGGAAGGATCCCGGGCTGCTTCGCCAGTACGCCGACCTGAAGACCCGGATCACCCGCGGCGAGGGCATCGACGCCCTGCGCTACACACACTCGAAGACGAGCTGGATCCTCGGCGTCTACAAGGCCCTCGGCTTCCGGGTGCCGGCGATCATGCCGCCGGCGACGATCGGGATCCTGGGCGGCGGTCACCTCGGCCGGATGACCGCCCTCGCCGCCCGGGGCCTCGGCTACCGGGTGGCGGTCCTCGACCCCGACCCTGCCTGCCCGGCCGCGGCGGTGGCCGATCGGGTCGAGGTCGGGCGCCACGACGACATCGAGGCGGCCCGGCGGCTGGCCGCCGGCTGCGCCGTGATCACCACGGCCCTGGAGGACGTCTCGCTCGAGCTGGTCCGGGAGCTCGACGACGACCGGGCCGTCTTCCGGCCGGGGCCCTACGCCCTGAAGCTGACCCACGACCGCCTCGCCGAACGGCGCTTCCTCGAAGCCAACGGCGCCACCGTCGCGCCGTGGCGCGTGGTCTCGAACGGCGACGAGCTCCGGGCGGGCATTGCCGAGCTCGGCGCATCACTCCGCCTCACCGCGTCGCTCGGCGGCCATGACGGCCGGGGCGAGGTCCAGATCGACGACCCTCAAGACGCCGGCGATATCGCGGCCGCCGAGATCCTCCTCGCCGCCGAGTCGGCCGCCGGACGCCCGATGCTCCTCGAGCGGGAGCTTGCCGCCGAGGCGGAGCTCGTCGCGATCGTCGCCCGCGGCGTCGACGGCCTCGTCCGCGGCTATCCCGTCGCTCGCGCGGTCCGCCGACGCGGCACGCTCGTCGGGGCGAGCGCGCCGGCCGGCATCGCGCCGGCGACCGAGGCGGCCGCGATCGCCCTCGTGACGGGCCTCGCGACCGGGATGGGCCTGGTCGGCCTCCTGGCCGCCGAGCTCCTCCTCATGCCCGACGGAACCCTTTTCGTCGACGAGCTCAGCCCGCGGGCGCACGACGGTGGGCTCTGGACGACCGATGCGGCCACGACGAGCCAGTTCGAGCAGCATGTCCGCGCCATCTGCGGCCTGCCCCTCGGATCGACCGACCTCCGGGGCGCCGCCGCGACCGCCTGTCTCCTCGGCACGGGGCCCGACCGCGAGGCCCGGGCCGCCGGCATCGAGGCCGTCCTCGAGGCGACCGACGTCCACCTCCACCTGTACGACGAGCGTCGCGTCGGCCAGGGACGGATGATGGGCCACGTCACGGTCGTGGCCCGGACGCGGGAGGCGGCGCTCGAGGCGGCCCGCGCAGCCGCGGCCAGGATCCGTTGGGACGGGTGAGAGGAGGCGAGTCGATGGGCGAGCATGGCCCGATCGTCGGGATCGTCGGCGGCAGCCGGTCCGACTTCCCGATCCTCGAGAAGGCGATGGCCCTTCTCGAGATGCTCGAGGTGCCGTCCGAGTTGCGGGTGATCTCCGCCCATCGGAGCCCGGATCTCGCCTTCCGCTACGCCGAGACCGCCGCGGGTCGGGGGATCCGTGTCGTCATCGCCGGAGCCGGCGGGGCGGCCCACCTCGCCGGCATCATCGCCGCCAAGACGACCCTGCCGGTGATCGGCCTGCCGATCCCGACACAGCACCTCGGCGGCCTCGACTCGCTCCTCTCCATCGTCCAGATGCCACGCGGGATCCCGGTCGCGACGGTCGCGATCGGCAACGCCGAGAACGCGGCGATCCTGGCGATCGAGATCCTCGCGCTGAGCGACCCGGCCCTCGCCGAACGGCTCCTGGAGTACCGCGCCGAGCAGACGCGGATGGTCGCGGACGACCCGTCCAACGAGGCGCCGCTGGCGTAGCGCCCGATCAGGCCCCGGGCGCCGGGTCAGTTCGGCCGCGAGCCGCCGGAGCCGCCGCCCGGGGAGCCGCCACCGAGGTCGGCGCTGAGTGTCAGCTCATCGGTGCCGCGAACGACCACGACGTCGATCGGCCCGCTCGCGCCGGCCATCGCGTCGAGGAGCGCGTCGGCATCGTCGACATCCGTGCCGGCGACGCGGACGACGAGGTCGCCCTCGCGGACCCCGGCACCTGCTGCGGGCGAACCGTCGTCAACCCCGCGGACGAGGAGACCGTCGCGGTCCGGAAGCCCGACCGAGCGGCGCAGGCGCCTGGCCACGTGCGCCGGGGCGACGACGATCCCGAGCCGCGGCCGCTCCACGGACGTGCCGCCGGCGAGGGCCTCCACCCGCTCACGGAGCGAGGCGTCGGCGGCCCGGGCGAGATAGAAGCCCTCCCCGACACGGTGGGTGTTCAGGCCGACAAGCCGCCCGGCGGCGTCGACGATCGGACCGCCCGATGAGCCCGGCGCCATCGGGGCGGTGTGCTCGAGGCTGCCCGAGATGCGCCGCCCGCCGGGTCCGCGGAAGGCGCGGGCGACGGCCGAGACCGTCCCCACGGTCACCCGGGCCGGGCCGCCGCTCGTCGCCGCGAGGCCGAAGACGACGCTCCCGACGATCACGCCCCCCTCGGCCCAGGCGAGCGCGGGCGCACCCTCCGTCGCGACGTCGATGACCGCGAGATCGCCGTCGAGGTCCGTGCCGGCGACGCGGCCGCGGAGGGATCGGCCGTCGGCGAAGCTCACCGTGACCTCCTCGCCGCGGAGGTTGTGGGCGTTCGTCATGACGCGGTCGGGGCCGACCACGACGCCCGAGCCGCGGATTCGGGCGCCAATGCCGACGACGCTGGGGGAGGCGGCCTGGGCCGCCCCGCTGATGGCCGAGGAGAGGTCGTCGAGAAGGGACATCGGGCGGGTGCTCCATGACATACTTGCAGAATGCAAGTGACAACCTATCGCGTTTCCCGGCGCGGCGCAAGCGGCCCGGCGAACGTCGCCTACCATTCGCCCATGGCGCGTGCGCACGATCGTCCCGGGGCCGCGGCGAACCCGCTCGCTGCGGCGCTCGATCGGGTCGGCGACCGCTGGAGCCCGCAACTCGTGGCTGCGCTCCTCGGGGGGCCGCTCCGGTACGGTGAGCTCCGGGCGGCGGTCGCCGGCATCGCCCCGAACATCCTGGCCGCCCGGTTGCGCCGCCTGGAGGCCGATGGCCTCGTGACCTCGACCGCCTACGCCGAGCGGCCGCCCCGCTTCGAGTACCGGCTCACGCTCGAGGGCCGCGCCCTCGGCGGCGCCATCCGCCTGCTGGCCGACTGGGGGGCCCTGCACGCCGATGCGGCGGGCGGCGACCACGAGGTCCTCCGCCACGCCGCGTGCGGGACGCCGCTCGAGGCCCGCTGGTATTGCCCGACCTGCGGTGGCGTCGCCGGCGACGACGCGCTGGACGAGGCCCGCAGCGTCTAGGCGATCCCCGGCCGGACGGTGCCGTCGGTCGAGTCGCTTCGGCGTCCTACCAGCTGGGGAACTGGAACCAGGTCGCGTCGGAGCGGATGTCGAATGTGGCGATGGAGCCACCATGGAGATGCAGCAGGCACGGCCCCTCGAGCTTGCCTGCGAGACCGCTTGGTGCGGACCACGCGAACGGGCCCTCCACGAGGACGCCGCCCTCGTAGATGTTGAACGACGCCGATCGAAGGAGGATCGGCGGCGTGCCGGGCGCGGCCTCGATCGACCAGCCGGGCACGTTCTTGGCGACGACGACGACCGTCCCGACGGGGGCCGGGCACACGATCTCCCACAAGCCCATCTGCGGATTCTGGACGGGTGCGGCCGTCGCGGGTCCTGCGAGCGAGAGCGCAAGGGCGCCGGCCGCGAGCAACGCCGGGAGCTTCCTCATCCGAAGACCTCCGATTCCAGCGGCGGTCGGTCTCGCCAGTGGCTCGGCGCGGTCCCGGCGGCCGTTGCTGGACCGCGCGTCGTCGCTCCCGCAGATCCCCGACTGTCCTGGCGCGCCGCCCGGGACGTCAAGGGCCATCGGTCACGTTCGACGGAGTGGTCCGCGATGGCCCTCGTGACGTCGCCCGGATCGTAGCGCCCGGTACACTCGGCGAATGGACGATCCCCGCTGGGACCCGGGCATGCCCGTCCTCGATCGCCAGCCCGTGGCGTCCGCCACCGCGTCCCACGCCGCCCCGCCGCGGACAGTCCCCGAGACGGCACCCACGCCCCTCCAGCGGCACTACATCAACCTGTCCGCGATCGCCCTCGTCGCGGGCGTGATCGCGATCACCGCCCTCGAGACCGGCTCG
>MGOD01000017.1:6369-7861 GCA_001795245.1 Chloroflexi bacterium RBG_16_70_13 | reverse complement strand
CAAGGCCTGCATCCTCGTCGGGGCGCCGATCCTCATCGTCACGACCGCCGATGCGTCGCTCCGGATCTGGCGGTCGGCCTGGGCCTGGCTGCCGGTCGACCGGGGCCGGGGGCTCTTCCGGTTCGCGTGGCTCGGGGCGGCGGCGATCGGGATCATGGTCTTCGCCGGGTTTGCCGCGGCGGCGCTCGTCGCGTGAGCGGCGCCGGCCGCGGTCGCGACGCCCGCTCGACGGACATCGAATCCGGACGCGGGGTCCCGCCCTGGATCGCCGCCAACCTCAACTTCTGCTCGCGCTGCGGCGCCGAGCTCCTGTTCGGGATCGTGGAGGGCGAGGATCGCCAGCGGAGCGCGTGCCCCTCGTGCGGCCACATCTCGTACGTCAACCCGCGCCTCGTGGTGACGGCCCTGCCCGTGACCGACGACGGCCGGCTCGTCCTCCTCCGACGCGGGATCGAGCCGGGCCTCGGGTCCTGGGCCCAGCCCGGCGGCTTCCTCGAGGTCGACGAGACGGTCGCCGAGGCCGCCGTCCGCGAGACGCTGGAGGAGACCGGCCTCGTCATCGAGCCCGGCGAGATCGTGGGCTTCTACACCCGGCTCGAGGCGGCGGTGGTCGTCCTCGTCTTCGAGGCCAGGATCGTCGGCGGCACGATGGGCCGGACGCCCGAGGCGCTCGAGATCGCGGCCTTCAGGGCCGAGGAGATCCCGTGGTCGGGGCTCGCCTTCAAGACGACGTACTGGGCCCTCGTCGACTGGCTCGGCCTGCGACACCCGGACCTGCCGGCCCCGGTGTTCGCCGGGGGCCGCTGAGGAAGGTATGCGACGCCCGAACCCCGAAGCCGGGCTGTCGCGTCAGGCGGTCGGCCAGCCCGGAGCAGTCGGCTGGGCTGCCGGCCGGCCGATGAAGTAACCCTGGCCGTGGCCGACGCCGAGGGCCCGCAGGGCCTCCAGCTCCGCCTGCGTCTCGATGCCCTCGGCGACGAGCTCGATCCCCATTTCCTCGCCGAACGACGCGAGCGCCGCAGCAAGCGCGCGCCGCGACCGATCGGCATCGACGTTGCGGGTGATCGAGATGTCGAGCTTGATGATGTCGGGCTCCAGGTGAAGGATGTGGCGGAGCGAGGCGAAGCCGGCGCCGGCGTCATCGATGGCGAGCCGGACACCCCCCGCCCGGAAGTGGGCCAGAGCCTGGCGGAGGGCGAGGTAATCGGGGACCCGGGCATGCTCTGTGATCTCGAGCACGGTCCGCTCTCCCGGCAGGCCGAGGAGGGACGCCTCGAAGTCCGCCGACCGCGCCGTCGCCGGCGAGAGGTTGAGCGACAGGTACGTCGGCGATGGTAGAAGCTCCAGGCGCGCCACGGCCTCGCGGATCGCGGCCAGCTCGAGCTCCTCGAGCAGGCCGACGTCGGCGGCCATCGCGAACCAGGCATCGGGTGGCCGGACCGGCTCCGGGCCGAACCGGGCGAGGGCTTCGAAGCCGATCGGCTGGCCGTTG
>MGOD01000017.1:3383-6329 GCA_001795245.1 Chloroflexi bacterium RBG_16_70_13 | reverse complement strand
GCTCGAGGGCCTGCCGGATCATCGCGATCCGGTCCAGCCGCTCCTGCTCGCGCCGCTCGCGATCGCCGAGCTGCTCCGCCAGCTCCGAGACCGTGAGCTCGAGGTCGACGTTCCGGCCCAGCAGCTCGAGCTCGAGGAAGCGCGTCGCGAGCTGGGTTCGGATCCGGAGCAGGACCTCGAGGTGGTCGAGCGGCTTGGTGATGAAGTCGGCGGCGCCCATCCGCAGGGCCCGCTCCCGGGCTGCCCGCGTGGCATCGGCGGTCAGCACGATCACCGGCGGGCGGATCCCCTGGCGCTGCGGATCCGCGAGCTGGCCGAGGATGGCGTAGCCGTCGATCTCGGGCATGTGCAGGTCAAGCAGGACGATGTCCGGCCGGAAGCGCTCGTAGACGTCGATCGCCAGCCGCGAGTCATTGGTGATCTCGACCTCGGCGTAGCCGGCCTGGTGAAGGAGCCGATCGAGGATCCTGGTGTTGGCCGGCTCGTCGTCGATGACGAGGATCCGGGCCTCGGCATCAGCAATCGGCAGGATCGGCGCATCCGGCTCGCGGCGCATCTCGGTCATGATCCGTGCAGGTGCTCCTCAACGACGTCCAGGAACCGCTCGATGTCGAGCGGCTTGGTCAGGTAGTCGGTCGCGCCGAGGAGCCGCATCTGCGCGCCCGTCCTGGGCGACGCGTCCGACGACAGGATCACGATCGGGATCGATCGTGTCCGCTCGTCGGCCCTGAGCTCGCGCAGGATCTCGCCCGGCTCGGCATCGGGCAGGTGGAGGTCGAGGAGGACGAGATCGGGAGCTTGCTCACGGGCGAGCTCGAGGCCCATCCGGCCCTGGATGGCCGCCAGCACCCGGACCCCGAAGCGGCCTGTGAGGACCCGCTCGACCAGATGGAGGTTGGCCAGGTTGTCCTCGATGTAGAGGACGGTCCGGGGAGTGCGCGCGCCGAGCTCGGGTGGCGCGTCGTCCCCGGCCGGCTCGGCCGTGACGCCGACCGCGAGCGGCATGTCGAGCTCGAACTCGCTGCCCGCGCGGAGCGTGCTCGTCACTCGCAGGGAACCGCCCATGAGCTCCGCCAGCCGCAGGCTGAGGGCGAGCCCCAGCCCCAGTGATTGGCGCGCGGCGTGATCGCCGCGCATCGTGTCGAAGGGTTCGAACAGCCGCGGCAGCCGCTCCGGCGGGATCCCGACCCCCGTGTCGCGGACGCGGATCCGGGCGCGATCGCCGCCGATCTCGGCGCTCAGGGCGACCCGGCCGCCCGGCACGTTGTACTTGATGCCGTTCGTCACCAGGTTGAGGAGGATCTGGCCGAGCCGGCGACGATCGGCGAGGACGACGACCGGCGACTCGCCGGCGAGGTCGTCGACGACCATGACCCCGCGCTCCTCGGCGCCCGGGCGGCAGAGATCGATCGTCTCGCGGACCAGCGGCCCAACCTCGACCGGCTCGATGGACAGGGTGATCCGGCCGGCGTCGAGGCGGCTGAACTCGAGCACCGCCTCGATCATCTCGAGGAGCTGTCGGCCGGCCCGGACGATCTCGTCGGCGCTCTCGCGATCCGGCCCCGCGAGGGGCGCCAGCTGGAGCAGCTGCCCAAAGCCGAGGATGGCGTTGAGCGGCGTTCGCAGCTCATGGCTCATCGAGCTCAGGAACTCGCTCTTGGCCCGGCTCGCCCGCTCGGCCTCGAGCTGGGCGGCGCGCAGCTCGGCCGTCCGAGCCTCGATCCGGTCCTCGAGCTCGGCGTTGACCGCCCGCAGCTCGTCCTGGGCCTCGCGCAGCGCGGTCACGTCAAGGATGACGCCGAGCGACAGCCAGCGATCCTCGGCGAGCTGGAGGACCTTGACCCAGGTGATCTCCACCCAGCGGGCGAGACCGGGTCGGTCGGGTCGCGGGGCGATCCTGGCGAGCGTGGTCTCGCGCGATCCGGTCGCCAGGTGCCGGGAACGGAGGGCCTGGAAGGCCGCTAGGTCATCCGCCTCCACGAGGCCCGGCCAGGGATCGCGATCGTGGGGGATCTCATCCGCGGTCAGACCCAGGATTCGCTCGGACGACTGGCTGACGTAGACGATTCTGCCCGGCGCGCCGCCTTCGACCTCGCGCAGGATGACGACGCCCGGGAGCTGCGCGACGAGGGCCCGGAAGCGCGCCTCGCTGGAGCGGACCTCGTCCTGCGCGAGGCGCTCCTCGGTGATGTCCAGGACGAGGCCGTGGACGGTGCTCGGCCCGGCTCCCGTGCCGCGGACGAGATGGTGCGTGTCGCGGACCCAGCGGATCGCGCCGTTGCTCCTGACGATCCGGTACTCGTCGGACTGGGCCGACCCCTCGGTCGCGGCGCTTGACGAGAGCTCGCGAATCCATGCCTCGAATCGCGCGGCGGCTGCCGCCCGATCGTCAGGGTGCATCACGTCGCGCCAGCGCCGGCTGCCCGACATGAACGACTCGGCCGGGTAGCCGGTGAGGACGAGGGCCTGGGGGCCGATGAACCGGCGCTCGGTCGCGCCGCTCAGCGGGTCGGTGATCCGCGACGTCCAGGCCATCCCTGGCGCCGCGTCGACCAGGCTCTGATACTCCCGCCTGGCGCGATCGAGCTCGGCCGTCAGGCGCTCGTACGCCTGCGTGTCGGCAGCGAGGCGGTTGACCTGGCGCAGAAGGTAGCGTATTCGGGCGATGGCCAGTCCGGCCACGACGAGGACGAGGACGCTGACGATCTCGGGTGAGCGATTCGTGACGTACGCCTGGAGGCCGGCCAGGGCGGGCGCTGCAAGCGCCAGGCCCAGGAGCCGGATCCGGACCCCGTCCCGGATGAGCGGCTCGTCCGGCTGCCCGTGTCGGCGGCCGGCCCCCACGACCACCGCCCCCGCGAGGAGGACGAGCGAGGTCAGCCAGGCCGACTCCCTGGGCAGCACGATCGCCGGATTCGCCAGCTCGAGCCCATACATGCTGTCGCC
>MGOD01000017.1:0-3339 GCA_001795245.1 Chloroflexi bacterium RBG_16_70_13 | reverse complement strand
AGGGCGACCGCCGGCCTCGGGGGCCCACCGATCATGGCCAGCCAGATGGCGACTGTCACGGACGGCAGGCCGACCCCGAAGGTCGCCGCGACGGTGGCCTCGAGCTCGAGCGTCATCGAGGCTGCCGGGACGACAGCGGTGGTCGCGAACAGGAACGTCCCGACGCCGATGCCGAGGACGACAATCGCCGCGTCGAGCAGGGCCGCTCGATCGAAGCCCGTCGGCTGCCCCCGCACGAGGTCGAGGAGGCCTACCGCAAGGACGAGGTAGGGCACGAGGTAGGCCGTCCCCAGGATATCGGGATCGATGATCGGGACGCCGGCGATGCCCTCGACCACCTGGATCAAGTCGAGGACCACGCTCGACGCCATCGCCAGACCGATGAGCCACCAGGCCCGCGGGAGCCCAATCCGGTGCCGCCAGGCGACCGCCAGGGCGACCGTGCTGGCCGCGGCCGCGGCGGCGAGGAAGATCGTGAGCGCGGGCAGGCCCTCTCGGGGCAGGGCTGCCTGGGAACCCACCGTGACAATGGACGCAAGGACGGCGGCCATCGCGACGACGCGCGACCCGATCCGGTCGGGCGGCCGAGGGACGCGCGGCAGGTCCACGTCGCCGACCCTAGAGCCTGGTGCCCCGGCTCACCATGACCCAATGGGCGGGCGGGCGCGGTACGACCGTCACGCGTCCGATCCCGCGTCCGGAGGCCGTCGTGCCAGCAGCCGGTCCGTGACCGCGATGAACTCGCTGAGGGCGATCGGCTTCGTGATGAAGGCACTGGCGCCCATCGCGATGAGCCGATCCACGAGCCCGGGCGTTGCGTCGGCGCTCATGACGACGACCGGGATGTCCCGGGTCGCCGGGTCGGCCTGGAGCCGGGCGAGGACCTCCTCGCCGCTCAGGTCGGGCAGGTGGAGGTCGAGGAGGATCAGGTCCGGCCGATCGCGGGCCAGTTCCAGCCCGAGGCCGGCGAGCATCGCCGGGACGACGCGCACGCCGCCGTGCCGCTCGAAGATCC
This sequence comes from Chloroflexi bacterium RBG_16_70_13, assembly GCA_001795245.1. Taxonomy (GTDB): domain Bacteria; phylum Chloroflexota; class Limnocylindria; order Limnocylindrales; family CSP1-4; genus UBA5189. The sequence goes on along the minus strand of MGOD01000017.1, from coordinate 2,324 downwards.
GGCTCACGAGCTCGAGGTTTGAGATGTTGTCCTCGATGGAGAGGACCGTTCCACGTGTCGCTGTCGGCGCCGTGAACAGCGTGGGCGGGGCGACCCCAGCCCGCGCGTCCGTCGCGAGTGGCAGGTCCACCCAGAACGTGGACCCCACACCGATCGCGCTCTCGAAGTCGAGGCTGCCGTCCATCCGCTCCGCGAGGGCACGCGAGAGGGAGAGCCCGAGGCCCGTGCCCTCGATCCGGCTCCCCTCTGCGTCCAGGCGGTCGAAGGGGGCGAAGGCCCGCTCGCGCATCGCCTCCGGGATGCCCGGGCCCTCGTCCCGAACCGAGATCCGGCAGCGTCCGGCGGACGTGACGGACGCCTCGACCTGGATCGTCCCGGCCGGCCGGTTGAACTTCACCGCGTTCGACAGCAGGTTCAGCAGGATCTGCTTGAGGCGCTGGCGGTCGGCCATCACGAGCCGGGCGCGATCGTCGGCGGTCCGGACGTCGATCGTCAGGCCGCGATCGTCGGCCAGCGGCGCGATGATGTCGACCGCCTCTTGGACGGCCTCGGCGACATCGACCGGCTCGGGCGAGGTCGTGAGCGTCCCGGATTCGATCCGGCTGATGTCCAGGACCTCGTTGATCAGGTCGAGGAGATGGCGGCCGCTCCGCAGGATGTGCTGGACGCTCTCGGCCTGGTCGGCTTCGAGGCCGTCCATCTCGAGGATCTGGGCGAAGCCGATGACGGCGTTGAGGGGCGTCCGCAGCTCGTGGCTCATCCGCGACAGGAACTCCGTCTTGGAGCGGTTCGCCCGTTCGGCCTCGGCCCGCGCGGATTCGGCCGCCTCGCGGGCGCGGTCCGCCTCGGCCCGAGCCGATTCGAGAGCCCGCTGGAGGCGCTTCGCAGATGAGATGTCGCGAAATGCGACCGCCACGCCGTCGCCGACCTTCGTGACCCGGGCCAGGATGTCCAGGGCCTCGCCGGTCCGGGCGTGAGGGAAGCTGGTCTCGTACTCAACCGGCTCGCCGGTGTCGACGATGCCGGCCCAGGTCCGGGTCCGGGCCTCCGCCAGGTCGGGTGGGAGATCGGAGAGCTTGGCCCCCAGTCGGGCGACGGTGGGGCCGACGGTGTCGAGCGCCGGCTCGTTGGCAAAGGTGTTCTCGAAGTCGACGATCGCTCCGTCGGCATCCCGGATTGCCCGCGCGACGACGAGGGGATCGACCGCGATGTCGAGGTACTCCCGGACGCGCCGGTCCACCTCCTCGAGGCGGGCGACCGCGGCGCTGAGCTCCGCGGTCCGGTCCGCGACCCGCTGCTGGACCGAATCGGCCATCCGGTCGAAGGCGTCGGCGAGGCGCCCGAGCTCGTCGGTCCCGCCCAGGTTGGTACGTGCACCGAGGTCGCCGCCGGCGATCCGGTTGGCGGCGTCGACCAGTCGCTCGATCGGCCGAACCATGAGGCGCCGGGCGACCGACACCAGCAGGGCGAGCCCGAGGAGCACGGCGGCGGCGAGGACGGCCAACCCGGCGGCGAAGCGACGGGCGGCACCGGCGTAGGCCTGGTCGATCGAGAAGCCGACGGCGACGTGGAGGGCGTCACCTGTCGCTACGCCGTGGATCGCGTACAGGCGCTCCACGCCGTCGAGGCCCGTCAAGGTCGTGGCGCCGCCGTGGTCGGTGCCGATCCCGTCGTGCGCGGCGAGGACGGCTTCCACGAGCTCGCTCTCGGGCAGCTGCTGACCGACGTACCCATCGCCGTCCGGCTGCCGGACGAGGACCGTCCCTTCGCGATCGATGACGTTGAGGGCGGCACCGGCGGGGAGCTCGGCCTGGCGGACGACCTGCGCGAGGCGCTCGAGGGTGATCGACGCATGGGCCGTCCCGAGGATCTCACCCGAGGGTCCACGGATCGGGACGGCCGCGATGATCAGCGGGACGCCGACAATTCGGCCGACCTGGTAACCGCCGACGACGAACGGCTCCCCGCTGAGGATGCGCTTGAACCACTCCCGGTCGTCGATCGCGATGGGCCCGCTGGTCGGGGCAGCCGAGCAGAAGATGCGCCCGTCGAGGTCCGCCGCCGAGAGGTTGCTGTATTCCGGCAGCTCGGGCAGCAGCTCGGTCAGCTCGGCCGTGCACGCGTCGGGGTCCAGGTTCTCGAGCTCTTCCTGGGCGGCGATCGCAACGAGCGCGGAGCGGGTACCCTCCAGCGCCTGGTCGAGCGCCGACGCGACAGCCTCGGCAAGGCGGCCGGTCTCCTCCGCGGCCGCCGTCCGGGCGGTCGCGACGTCGGTCGTGAGCCACACGACGTTGGCAGCCAGGAGCGGCACGGCGACCGCCAGC
>MGOD01000016.1:9000-15538 GCA_001795245.1 Chloroflexi bacterium RBG_16_70_13 | reverse complement strand
GTGTTCGCCGCGATCTGGCCGGCGATGTACGTCGGCCTCTACCCCTCGATCGAGGCCATGGGCAGCCTTCAGCAGATGATGGACAAGCTGCCGCCCGCGATCCGCGAGTTCTTCGCCTCGAGCGAGCTCAACATCGGCACGCCCGAGGGCTTCCTGAACCTCGAGCTCTTCACCTTCATCGCGCCGCTGCTCGTCCTGGCCTACACGGTCGTCGTGGCCGGCAGCGCCACCGCCGGCGAGGAGGAGCGGGGCACGCTGGACCTGCTCCTCGCGAACCCGATCCCGCGCTGGCGAGTCGTCGTCGAGAAGGCCGCGGCGTTCGGCGTCGGGACGATCGTGATCGTGGCGTTCATGTGGGCCGGCGCGGCCGCGGCGGCGACCGCCGTGGGCATCGACCTCGACCTCGGGCGCCTCGCCGAGGCCCTGGTGAGCGTGCTCCTGCTCGGCCTCGCGCTCGGCGGACTGGCGCTGGCGCTGGGGGCAATGACGGGCCGCCGCTGGCTCTCGTCCGGGGTCTCGCTCATGGTCGTGATCGCCGGCTTCTTCCTCAACGGCCTCGGCGCGCTCATCGACTGGCTCGACCCGTGGCGCCCGCTCTCGCCCTTCTACCACTACATCGCCAACGACCCGCTCTCCAACGGTCTCGACCCCGGCAGCGCGCTCGTGCTCGTCGCCTGGGCCGTCGTCGGCCTGATCGTGGCCGTCATCGCCTTCGAGCGGCGCGACCTGGCACGGTAGACGACGCTTGCCGACCCGCGTGACGCTGGCAGCGCCAAATCGGGGGTAGGCCGGCCGGTACGCCCGGTCGTAAGGCCGTCACACGGCAATCCCACGCACGACCCGGGGCTCGACGAGCTCGGCGACCCCACGATCCGCGCCGCTATCCGTCACGCAGTCGCCGTTTTGACGGTGCCACCGGGATCCGCAATGCCAAGGCGCGCGGGTTGTCCAATCCGAGCCCGAGCGGATCGGGGAGTTCGCCCTTTCTACGAGACCGCGAGCGTCGCGTCGACCGAGAGCTCGACGTTGCCCTTGAGGGCGACCGAGATCGGGCAGTTGTCCCTGGCGTCGTCGGCGATCGTGGCGAACGTCGCGGCATCGATGCCCGGGACCACGCCCTCGACCTTGAGGTGGCTCTTCTCGACCTTCCAGCCGCCGCTGGCGTTGTCGAAGATGACCTCGGCCCGGACGCTGAGCTTCGTCGGCGGCGTGCCGTTCTTGGCGAGGCGCGACGAGAAGGCCATCGAGAAGCAGCTGGCGTGGGCGGCCGCGAGGAGCTCCTCGGGCGACGTCCGGCCGTTGTGGGCACTCGTCCGCGAGGCCCACGAGACGGGCATCCGCGAGAAGGCGCCGCTGGACACGTAGTCGATCGTGCCGGCGCCCGACTGCAGGTCGCCCGACCAGGTGACGATCGCGTGGCGGATCTCGGCCATGGGACTCCTCCTGGGTGCTGGCGTCGATGTCGAAGCCTCGTCATCGTCGCACGGACCCGCACACCTCGCCGCCGCAGGGTCCGGCCCCGGTCAGCGCCCCAGGATCGCCCGAACCTCGGTCAGGAACGGTCGATGGCGCATGGTCCGCGGGAAGACAACCCGGGTCATGCCGCCGAAGTCGCGGTGCGCCGCGACCGCCGCCGCGAAGGCCGGCGCGAAGCCGTCCTCGGCTAGGGGGTCGAAGCCGTCCTCCCACCACATGCCGACGACCCTGAGCGTCCGCGCCCGTCGTTCGATTCGCGGCTCGATCCGACCGACCAGCCGGTCGCCGTAGAGGATCGGCAGGACGTAGTAGCCCCAGCGCCGCTTCGCGGCGGGGACGTAGACCTCCCACACGTAGTCGAAGTCGAAGAGCCGGCGCAGGAGGTCCCGATCCCAGCAGAACGGGTCGAGGGGCGCGAGGAACGCTACGCCCGGATCGACGCCGCCCGGTGGCCCACCGGCCGCGACCTCGCGCTCCGCCTTCTCGAGGAGCTTCAGCTCCGTCCCGACGACGAAGCGCTGGCTCTTGAACCCCTCGACGGTCACGGGGATCAGGTCGCCGCGCTCCACGAGCTCGCCCCGGAGGGCGCTCCGCTCCGACGCGGTCCGCGCCGCGAGCTGTCCGCTCGTGCCGGCGGCGGTCCCGTACCACAGCTCCGCCTGGCCGCCCGTCCCGAGCAGCCCGCCGCCGCGGTAGCGCGACAGGAGCCGGTGACGGCGTTGCTCCCACTCGGGCCGGCTGTCGGCGAGGAGCTCAGCGGGGAAGAGACGCTCGGCGAGGTCATAGATCCGGAGGTTGCCCTGGCGCCGGGCGATGCCGAGGACCCCGGCCTCGGCGAGGGCTTCGAGGATCGCCCGGACCTGGTTCGTCGGGCGCCAGTACCAGTCGATGGCGGCCCGCGGGCCCACATCCCGGGGCAGGAGCGCCCCGCCCTCGCGGATCCGCGCCAGCAGCTCCTCGACGAGCGGGGCGTGCTCGTCGAAAGCCCCGCCGGTGTGCTCCGCGTGGTTCTGGTCCCAGGTCAGGCGGAACCACGGCAGCTCGGCGACCGGGACGATCGAGAGGCCCTTGTTATACGTCTCGTAGAGGCGGCGATCCTCGTACAGCCAATGGTCCGTCCACTCGCGGCGATAGCCGGCGATCCGGGCCAGCAGCACGAGGTCGTGGTTGCGGCCGGCGATCTCGAGCGGGTCGAACTGGAGCGAGCCCAGGCGGTCCATGACCCGGAGCACGCTCTCCGGCTCCGCCCGCATGGCGCGCGGCGGGGCGAGGAGGTGGCGCAGGACGAGGAACCGGCGCGCGACGGCGCGGTCCACGCGGGGAGGGGAGTCGGGCACGCAGGCGATGGTAGCGGCGGAATGATGTCACGGGCTGGCACCTTTTTCGGTGCTTGCTTCTATTACGTGACGCGATATAGTTGGGCTCGGCGTTCCGGGGATGGAGGGAGTAGATCGGTGGCCATCCGGTTCGTCGACGTCCTGCGCCGGATCACGGCCGGTGGTCTCGCCGGCGCGATCGTCGGTATCCTCGTTGCCGGGGTCGGCGGCCGGCTCCTCATGCGGGCGGCGGCGGCCCTGAACCCGCAGGCGACCGGCGCCCGGACCGACAACGGCGAGCTCGTCGGCGCGATCACCCTCAGCGGCAGCTCGTTCCTGATCATCATCAACGGGTTGTTCGTCGGCGTCCTCGCCGGGATCGTCTGGATCGTCGTCTCGCCATGGCTTCCGCGCGGCCGGTGGCGGCTCCCCGCGGCAACGATCGCCGCGACCGCGATTGCGACGCCGCTCCTCGTGCAGCCCGACAACCCCGATTTCCGGATTCTCGATGCCGACGTCCCCATCCTGGCGATGCTCATCGGGCTGGTCGCGCTCGTCGGCCTGGCGATCGCGTGGCTCGATGCCCGGCTCGAGCGACGGTTACCCCGCCCTCGCGATCCTCTACCGCTCGGGTTGATCTACGGCGTCGTCACCCTGTTCGGGCTCCTCTTCCTCCCGCTCGCCGTCGGCTTCTACCTCTCGTCCGAGACCTGCGGCTGCCTCAACCCGCCGAGCGCGATCGGGTGGGCGCTCCTCGCCGTCGGTGGCACGACGGCCGCGAGCTGGGCGATCCGCGTCGCGACCGGACGGACTGAGGCCCCGGCGGCCCTGATGGCGGTGGGCCGGCTCGGCCTCATCGCCGCCGTGGGCCTCGGTACCGTCCGCGTCGTCGACGACGTGGCGCGGATCCTGGCCATCTGAGTCGCCACGCCTCGCGCGGGGCTACCCCGGCCGAGCGGCCCGGGCCGTGACGCGTTCGACCAGGCGCTCGATGAGCTCGGCCTGCGACGGGTTCGCCCGGCGCCGCGCCTCGTCGATCGCGAACCATGCGACGCGGTCGATCTCGGGAAACGTCCGGAGGTGGGTGCTGCCCGGCGGCCAGGGCATCTCGAACGTGTTCGAGGTCGAGGTCGCGGGGTCCAGCTCGCCCTCGACGGCCCAGCAATGGACCTGCTTCCCACTCGCCTGGGTGACGAATCCCAGGTCGAGCGGCGCCGCCGCCGGGTCGCGGGCGACCGCGCCAAGCGCGTGCCCGGTCTCCTCCTCGAACTCGCGTGCCGCGGCCGCGACGAGCTCGTCCGTCCCGTTCGGCTCGCCCTTCGGGATCGTCCAGTGCCCGGCGTCGCGGTTGGCGAAGAACGGCCCGCCGGGGTGGGCGAGGAGCACCTCCAGGACCCCCTCTCGCCGGCGGTAGAGGAGGATCCCGGCGCTGACCTTCCGGCTCATCGCGACGGCCCCCGCGATCGGTAGCGGCGGGGACCCCGGTGCAGGCGCACGTTCGGGCCGGCGCGCGGGATGACGCTGATCGAACCGTCGTGCTCGAGGACCGCGAGCCTGACCTCGTCGATCGTCTCGAGGCCATGCTCGCGGAGGGCGGCTGACAGGTCGGCGTCGTCGAGCTCCTCGCGGTCGAGGGCGGGTCGGAGCCACTCGCCGTCGACGGCGAGCGTCGTCGGCTGAACGTCGAGGATGCGGCGGACCCAGGCGTACCGATGGCGGGCTACGGCGACGGTCCGGTTGGCGAGGAAGAGCGTCGCCACGATGATCGCCGCGCCGGTCAGCGAGGCGTCGGGCCCCGTGATCGCCGGCTGCAGCGCGTTTGCGGCGAGGAGCACCGCGGCCAGGTCGAAAATCGTGAACTGGCCCAGCTCCCGCTTGCCCGAGAGCCGCAGCGCGACGAGGAAGACGGCGTAGACGAGGAGGCTGCGGGCGACGAGCTCGACCGGCGAGACGGCCAGGCGCCAGGGGTCGCCGAGGAGGTCGAACACGGCGGCATCGTGCCACACGAGGGCCGCCACGGGCGCCTGAGACCCGGTGGCTTGGCAACCCTCCGAGGTCCGGCGCCGCCGGGGTGTACCCTCCGCCGGATGTCCTCCCCGATCGATGTCGACGTCCGCCGGATCACCCCAGAGGGGCTCGTCTCCTGGCTCGAGACAATGTCGACGGCCTTCCTCGCCCGTCCCGACGTCGGCCGGATCGCCGAGAATCTCGGTCCGTACTACGACTTCGAGCGGACCTGGGGCGCGTTCGACGGTCGCGTCGTGGGAACCCTCCGATCGTGGGCGACCGAGATCACCGTCCCGGGCGGGGCGCTCGTCCCGGCGTCCGCGGTCGCCGGGGTCACGGTCCTGCCCAGCCACCGACGCCGCGGTCTCCTCCGCCGGATGATCGCGGCCGAGCACGAAGCGGCCCGGGCGCGCGGCGAGAGCCTCGGGCTGCTGTACGCGTCCGAGGCCTCCATCTACGGGCGCTTCGGCTACGGCGTCGGTGTGACCGAGTGCGACCTGACGCTCGACACCCGCTCGACCGGCTTCGTCGAGGCCGCCGGCGCGGGCGGGGTGACCCTCGCGCCGATCGAGGACGCGACGGTCCAGCTGATCCGTAACGTGTACGACCGGTTCCGCCGGGCGGGGGTCGGCCAGATCCGGCGGCGAGACCACTCGTTCAGCACCGCGCTCGGGCTCATCGAGATTGGCTGGAGCCCACCCTGGAAGGGCTGGGTCGCGATCCATCGCGACGCCGCCGGTACACCCGACGGCTACGTCCAGTACGGGGCCGATCAGAAGTGGGAGCACGGCCAGCCGCGCTCGATCGTCAAGGTCGACGACCTCATCGCCCTCACCGACGAGGCCTACGACGCCCTCTGGCGGTTCGTGGCCGACCTCGACCTCGTGGCCATGGTCCAGGCCGAGCGGCGCTCGCCGTTCGAGCGCCTGCCGTGGATCCTCACGAACGCTCGCGCGCTCCGGCTCGAGGGCGTTGGCGACGGGCTGTGGGTCAGCCTCCTCGACGTCCCGGCGGCGCTCGCGGCCCGCGCCTACGAGCGGAGCGGCGACGTCGTCATCGAGGTCGTCGACCCGGAGCCCGGACCCGGCCGGACCCGGATCCACCTCGAGGCCGGCCCAGACGGCGCTGCCTGCGCTACCACGACCCGCGCGCCCGACCTGACCCTCCACGCGGACGCGCTCGGGGCCGCGTACCTGGGTGGCACGGCCCTCCGGCAGGCGGTCCTGCCCCGCGGCTTCGAGGAGCATCGACCGGGTGCCCTTGCCGAGGCCGACGCGCTCCTTCGGACGCTCGATCCGCCGCGTTGCCATACCTTCTTCGGAGCGCCCTCGCCGGACACGGCGGGAGGTCCGTCCGTCAGCGGTCCCAGCCGCGCCTCGCCGTCACCTCGGCGTAGACAGAAGCGAACGCGGCCGCGGTCCAGTCGGCGTCGCGGGCCTCCGCCCAGGCGCGCGCTGCCCGGCCAAGGCCGGCGCGGCGCTCAGGATCCCGCGCGAGGGCCACGATCGCGTCGCCGAGTGCCGCCGCGTCGCCGACCCGGACGGCGATCGCGGCCGGCGGATCGAGGGCAGCCAACTCAGCGATGATCCCGACGGCGGTACCAACCGTCGGGACGCCGGCCATGGCGGCCTCGAGGACAGCCACGCCCTGGCCTTCGTGATGGGAGCCCTGGATCGCGAGATCGGCCCGGCGCCAGGCCTCAGGCACGGCCGCATGCGGGCGGAAGCCCGGCAGGCTCA
>MGOD01000016.1:8363-8558 GCA_001795245.1 Chloroflexi bacterium RBG_16_70_13 | reverse complement strand
GAACCATCGCGCCGGCGAGGATCGCGATCGTGCTCGCCGGCCCGAGCCAGACGGCGTGGATGACGTCTGGCCGAAACGCCCGGATCGCCGACATCGCCCGCCCGGCGGCTCGCAGCCGCCAGAGCACCGTGCGTCTTCGCCCTCCGAGGGCCAGGACGCGGGCGCCCTCGAGCTGGTACGACGACCGATACGTGA
>MGOD01000016.1:3787-8077 GCA_001795245.1 Chloroflexi bacterium RBG_16_70_13 | reverse complement strand
CGCCGGTGGCGGGAACTCCTGGCTCTTGCGATCGGTACCATGCTCGGTACGGCCGCGAGCGGCTTGACCCAGGGCCTGGGCACGGGCGGTCCGGATCTGGCCGAGGTGGTCAACGGGACCGCCACGGTCGCGGTCGTCGTCTTCGTCGCCGGCACGATCTCGTTCTTCGTGTCGTTCTCTCGGCGTCCCGCCGCGCCAATCGAGCGAGTGGGGGACGATGCCGACCGGTGACGCTCGTGACCGGCCCGGGAGGGGCCCGCGTGGCATCGTCCGCGGCCCTCCAACAATCGAACATGACATGTCCTGTCATGTTCATCAAATAGGCTCGGGATATCAACGAGAACGCGGTCGAACGATCGCCCAGCGAGGTTGGTGTCCCGGTGGTGAACCTCGGAATCGGACTCATCATCCACAAGGATCGCGAGCGCGAACTCGTGCGCTGGCTCGAGCTGCGGCGGCGGCTCGAGCCGGAGCCCCCGGATCCCTGCGCGCCCGCGCGGGCTCTGCGGATCGCGCGCCGTCAGAACCCGGCAGGCGCCGCCTCGTAGCGATCCGCCACGCGGCGGGCGATCCGCGAAAGCCGGTCGCGGATGTCGGGCGGATCCAGGACCTCGATCGACGTGCCTGCCGCGAGCAGGCGGGCCGGCACCTCGTCCGGCCAGTCCAGTCGCAGCCGCAGCCTGATCCAACCGTCGGGATCGGCCACCGCGATCCGCTCGGCCGAGGCCACGGCCTGCGACCCGACCGCGGTACGAAGGTGGTCGAGCCGTTCCGGGTCCGCCCGGACCGTCACGTCGACGCGCGCCGCCTCGCGTTCGTAGGCGGCGGACGATTCCGCCCAGAAGGTCGCCAGGTCGAAGTCGGGCGGCCGTTCGACGCGCTCATCGAGCGTCGTCGCCGCTCGCACACGTGAGACGCGGTACGTGCGCGGCTGGCCCTCGGCGAGCGCGACGAGGTACCAGACGCCGGCCTTGAGGACGAGCCCCAGCGGGTCGAGGAAGCGCGACGAGACGGTCTGGCCGCGGTCGTACTCGATGTCGACGCGTAGCCCGCTCCAGACCGCGTCGGCGAGCGTGGCGAGGGACGGCACCGGCTCGTCGGCCTGGAACCAGCCCGCGGCGTCGAGGTGGAACCGCTCGACGAGGCGAGTCGCCCGGCCGCGAAGCTCACCGGGCAGGGCCGCGAGGACCTTGAGCCGGGCCGCGGCCATCACCGTCCCCAGCCCGAGCTCGGCTGCCGGTCCGGGCAGGCCCGACAGGAACAGCGCCTCGGCCTCGTCGGCGGTCAGGCCGGTCAGTCGCGTCCGGTAGCCGTCGACGAGGCGGATTCCCCCTCGAAGGCCACGCTCCGCGTAGATCGGCACGCCGGACTCGGCGAGCGCCTCGACGTCCCGGTGGACCGTTCGGATCGAGATCTCCAGCTCGCGGGCGAGCTCGGCCGCGGTCATCTGGCCGCGCGTCTGGAGCAGGAGAAGCAGCGAGACCAGCCGCGACGCGCGCATCGCCGGGCATCGTAGCCGAGAACATGCCGTAACGTGTCAAGTTTTGCCGAGCCAGGGCACGGGATGGGCGCGGCGACCCGACCTGATTGCGCCCGGACCGGCGTCGTTGACGCCTCGGGGCGTAATCCCGATAATCTGACTCGGGATTAGACGGAGCCGCCGAGGGCCCCGAGACGCCCCGACCGAAGCCGGACCACCGGAGACCTGATGACCTCCTCCAAGACGCGCGAAGCCGTCGTCGATCGTCGCGACCAGTACGCCTTCCACGACGACATCGCCTACCTGCGCGAGACGAAGCGGGGACTGACGCGCGACACGGTCGAGGAGATCAGCGGATTCAAGAACGAGCCCGACTGGATGCTCCAGTCCCGCCTCCGCGCCTACGACCACTTCCTGAAGCGGCCCATGCCGATGTGGACGGACGGCCTCGACAAGATCGACTTCGACAAGATCGTCTACTACCGCAAGCCGTCCGAGCGCGAGGAGAAATCCTGGGACGACGTCCCCGAGCAGATCAAGGCGACCTTCGAGAAGCTCGGCATCCCCGAGGCGGAGCGGAAGTTCCTCGCCGGCGTCGGCGCCCAGTACGACTCCGAGGTCGTCTACCACTCGGTCCGCGAGGAGCTGGCGAAGATCGGCGTCGTCTTCATGGGGACAGATCAGGGCCTCAAGGAATACCCCGAGCTCTTCAGGAAGTTCTACGGCACGGTGGTCCCCCACGAGGACAACAAGTTCTCGGCCCTCAACGGCGCGGTCTGGTCGGGCGGCTCGTTCGTGTACGTGCCGAAGGGCGTCGAGGTGCCGCTCCCACTCCAGGCCTACTTCCGGATCAACGGCGAGAACACCGGGCAGTTCGAACGAACGCTCATCGTTGTTGACGAAGGCGCCAAAGTTCATTACATTGAAGGTTGCACGGCGCCCATATACGCGACCGATTCACTCCATGTCGCGGTCGTAGAAGTTATCGCGCTGGCTGGTTCAAAGGTAAGATACACGACGATTCAGAACTGGTCAAATGACGTGTACAATCTCGTCACCAAGCGTGCACACGCCCACGCGAATTCGACGGTGGAGTGGATCGACGCTAACACGGGTTCGCGCAAGACAGTTAAGTTCCCGAGTATTTACTTGCGTGGCGAGAATTCGAGCGCGGACATCATTTCAGTAGCAGTTGCGGGTCGCGGTCAACATCAGGACACCGGTGCCAAGGCCATCCACCTGGCGAAGAACACGACGTCGCGGATCGTGTCCAAGTCGGTTTCCAAGGACGGCGGGCGGGCCACGTACCGAGGCCAGCTGAAGGTCTCGCCGGGCGCCACCGGGGTCGTCGCGAGCGTCCGCTGCGACGCGCTCATGCTCGACGACGAGAGCCGCAGCGACACGTATCCCTACATCGACATCCAGGAGGACGACACGACGATGACCCACGAGGCCACCGTCGGGAAGATCAGCCAGGACCAGATCTTCTACCTGATGTCGCGGGGCCTGACCGAGAACGAGGCCCAGAACCTCGTCATCCAGGGCTTCCTCGAGGTCTTCACGAAGGAGCTCCCGATGGAGTACGCCATCGAGTTCAACCGCCTCGTGAAGCTCGAGATGGAGGGCTCGCTCGGGTGACCTCGACCTCCACCCCGTCGGAGGCCGTCCCCGCCTCGAACACCGAACCGGCCCGACCCGCCCGGACCCCGCGGCGGGCGCCGGCCGACCTGCCCTTCCGGTTCGCCGATCGTGGCCTCGCCCAGGCCCTCGCCGCGGAGCGCTCCGAGCCCGACTGGCTTCGCGACGAGCGGCTCGCGGCCTGGCAGGCGTTCGAGGCGCTCCCGGTCGAGTCGAACCAGCTCTACACGCCGTATGTCGACCTCCGCGGCGCGATCCTCGACGAGGTCCGGCCGTGGGTTCGCACGGCCTCCGGCCCGGATGCCGCGAACTCTGGCGAGCTTCCCGAAGGCGTCGACGGGCTCATCGAGCTCCGCGAGGACCAGGTCGTGGCACTCGCCCTGTCGCCCGCGGCCTCCGCGGCCGGCGTGATCCTCGAGACGTTCGGGACGGCGCTCGACCGTGACCCCGACGGTTTCCGCGCCGATGTCGAGGGCGGCGCCACGTTGCCGGCCGACGACAAGCTGGCCCAGCTCGCCCGGGGCTTCTGGAGCCAGGGCGTCAGCCTCGTCGTCCCAGACCACGTCCACCTCGCCCACCCGATCCTCGTGCGATGGGGGAGCGGCAACCCGGAGCGGGCGCTCATCACGCGGACGATCGTCCGGCTCGGAACCGGGGCGGACCTCACGCTCGTGGAGGAGCAGGTCCCGTCCGGCGCCGACATCGAGTGCGCCGAGGGCGAGATCGTGCCCCAGGGCTTCTTCCACGGCACGACCGAGGTCGTCCTGGGGGCAGACGCCCGCCTCGCCGTGGCCGCGATCCAGGACCTCGGGCCGCGCCAGATCGTCTTCCAGCATCGCACCTCGCAGATCGGCGAGGGCGCCTCGCTCCACTGGGCCCTCGCCCAGCTCGGCTCGCGGCTCGTCCGCTCGCGGGTCGACAACCGCCTCGAGGGCGACAGGAGCTCCGTCGAGCAGGCCGAGATCGTCTTCGGCGGCGAGGAGCAGGTCTTCGATCTCACGAGCTACACGCGGCATCTCGGCCGCGACACGACCGGCAACCTCCTCTCGAAGGGCGCCCTCCTCGACCGCGCTCGGTCGTACATGAAGGGCCTCATCACGATCGAGAAGTCGGCCGTCGGGACGGACTCGTTCCTCGGCGAGTTCGGGATGAACCTCTCGAGGGCGACCCGT
>MGOD01000016.1:3632-3774 GCA_001795245.1 Chloroflexi bacterium RBG_16_70_13 | reverse complement strand
TCATCACGATCGAGAAGTCGGCGGTCGGGACGGATTCGTTCCTCGGTGAGTTCGGGATGAACCTCTCGAGGGCCACCAGGGCCGTCGCCATTCCGTCGCTCGAGATCGACCAGCCCGACTGCCGCCGGGCGGCCCACTCGTC
>MGOD01000016.1:3316-3618 GCA_001795245.1 Chloroflexi bacterium RBG_16_70_13 | reverse complement strand
GCCGGTCGTCGCGCGGGTCCCGCTCGAGGCAGCCCAGGAGCGGCTCCGTGAGCTCCTCGAGGAGAAGTGGGCGGCGGGCTCGGACGGGACCGCCGGGTCGGCCGGCGCCGCCGCCTGAGGCCGACCGCGGGGTGCGCCGGATCGATCTCCTGGCCCTCGACGACGTGCCCGAGGGCACGATGCAGATGGCCTTCGTGGACGGCACGGACCAGGTCATCGTCGTCCACACCGGCGGCGTCGTCCGGGCCTATCAGGGCATCTGCACCCATGAGTACTTCGAGCTCGACAAGGGCTTCCTGACG
>MGOD01000016.1:0-3282 GCA_001795245.1 Chloroflexi bacterium RBG_16_70_13 | reverse complement strand
GCCGGCACCCTCACCTGCGCCCTCCACCTCTCGCGCTTCGACCTCGGGACGGGCGAGGCCCTCGACCCACCCGCCGAGCTCCCGCTCGCCCGCTACGACGTCGTGATCGAAGCCGGCCGCGTCCTCATCGAGGTGCCGGACGGGCCTCTGCCGGTCAACGAGTAGCCGACGGGCGTCAACCGAGTCGCGCGGGTCAGTCGGGCTGGTCGATCAGGGCCACGTCGATGTCACAGGAGCCCGAAGCGTCGTAATGAACGGTGACCTCGACGCGGCTCGCAGTCTCGGGAATGCGGACGTCCGTCGCGCATCCCCGGACCGTCGAGACCCACGGGTTCATCGTCTGCCCGGGCCCCGCGGCCATGTCGTTCACCTCGGCAATCCAGCCGACGAGCCGGTACTCCCCCGGGGCGAGCGTTTCGGGCGCCCTCCTCACCGGTCCCAGGACCGCCTGCATGCCGTCGGTTGGGCCGCCGGTCTCGAAAAACGGGTCGTCCTCGGTGGGTTCGCGTTCCAGCTTGCTGGCCGCGGGCTCCATCACCAGCAGCGGCGCGCATCCGTGGACGCCCGGAAGGTTGCACGCAACCGTGCCTTCGCCCTGGAGCCGCAGCACAACCGATGTCGGAAGGCTCGCCGTCGGGCTCGTCGTCGGTTTCGGCGTCGTGGTCGTGCACGCGGCGGCCAGGACCGCCACGGCGATCGCGATCGCGACCCCGTGGGGCCAGATCGCCGGCCCACGACCTGCCATCGCTACGGCGACAGCGTCAGGGTCGACGCGGCGCTGGCCTCGATGGCATCCCACGAGAAAGGGAGCGGGACGGTGTCGCCCGACGCCCAGTCGTCGATGAGGTCGCCGTAGTGGCGGTCGAACGGGTTGCCGCTCTGGCCCGTGGTGATGACGATCCGCGCGGCGTCGATGTCGGTCATGTCGATGGTCAGGCGGTACGAGGGGCCGTTGCTGACCGTGAAGACCCGGTCGAGGCCGACCGGGACGAAGTCCGGGTCTGCGGGATCGGGGAACGCCCGCCACGTCTGGTAGTAGTTGTTGAAGACGGCCCCGTCGGCACCCTGGACCTGGCGCGGCCCGCTGTTGAAGTACCACTCCAGCGGGCCGATCCCCGACAGCCCCAGGCTCTGCTCGCGGAAGTCGACCGTATGGAGCCGGCCCCACGTCCAGCGGCCGGGCTCGCCAACCGTCTCCCGCAGGTTGACGGCGGTCGCGTCGAGGGCCGCCGAGATCACGTCCCTGGCGCGCTCGAGCTCCGCGGTCGAGACGTCGTCCCACCATGGGCTCGACGGGTCGGCGAGGACCGCCTGCAGACCCCGCCACGAGGCCGCCGATCCGACGTAGTCCTTCGCGAGCGGCCCGAGCTCGTCCTCGAAGATCGCCCGGGTGAGCACGAACTCGGCGCTGACGTAGGCCGCGCAGCCGGTCGAATCGACACCGCAGGTCCGGTCCCAGCCCCGGATGCGACTTGCCAGGACCTGGCCGTCGGCCGTCGCCGGCGTGGCTTCGGCGAGCAGCAGCGGGATCGTCGCGTCGGCCCGGAGGAGGTAGGTGTCGACCTGGATGGCCCGGAGGTCGGCCGGCGTGAGGCTGCCCTCGGGTGCCGCGGTCAGGAGGTCGGTGATCCGCTGGGCCCGGTAGCCGGGATCCCAGTCGTCGGCGATGAAGTACAGGTAGTCGGAATCAACCGCGGCGTTGTTGGCGGTGACGATGAAGCCGCTCGGCGGGTTCAGTTGCCACGGCAGGTGCTCGAAGGGGATGTTGCCGGTCCACTCCTCGTCGCCGGAGGCGCCGTCGCGGATGCGGTCGCCGGTCGGGGCGCCATTGCGGAGGGGGATGAGGCCCGGGAGCTGGTAGCCGATGTTGCCGTCGACGTCGGCGTAGACGAAGTTCTGGCTCGGTGAGCCGTAGCCGGCGAGCGCCTCGCGGAAGCCCTCGAAGTCGGCGACGGTGTTGAGCCGGAAGATCGAGGTGAACGCCCCGTCGGCCTCCCGGATCGATGTCCAGGCCAGGGCGATCGGCGCCTCGGCCTCGAGGCGGGTGTCGACGTCGTTGAGGATCGGGCCGTGGCGCGTCGAACGGACCTCGATCGTGACGTCGTCGCCGCCGGCGACCTTGATCGTCTCGGTCCGGATGTCGAACGGGATCGAATCGCCGTCGACGAGGTAGTGCGTCGGATCGTCGGGATCGACCGTCTCGCGGAAGAGATCCTGGACGTCCGGCCCCACGTTCGTGGCACCCCAGGCGATCCGGGCGTTGTGGCCCAGGACGACCGCCGGCACGCCCGGGAACGAGACGCCGGTGACGTCGAAGGGGCAGGCCTCGGACACGGTCCGGCAGTGGAGGCCGTTCATGATCCACACGCTCGGCATGCTGAAGCCGAGGTGCGGATCGTTGGCCAGGAGCGCGCCGCCGGTGGCCGACTTCGAGCCGGCGACGACCCAGTTGTTCGAGCCGATGCCGTGGCTCCCGGCGAGCCCCCCGGAATAGTCGAGGCCCGCCAGGGCAAGGACCTCGGCCCCGAGATCGGCGACGTCCTGCCACGCGGCGGCGACCGCAGGCGTGAGATCGGTCTCGGCGACGTTGCTCGAGGGTGTCCCATCCGGGCTATCGACTGGCACGACATGGAGCGCACCCGCGCCACCCGAGCCATCGAGGCCCGTCGGCGTGATGACCGGCGCCTCGGCGTCGTAGGCTGGGAAGAGCTCGTCCGTTTGATTGGGCGATCCCAGCCGGGCATCGGCAAGGAGCCGGAAGATCTCGGTGTCCATGTTGCCGCCCAGGTTCCAGGCCTGGACCTTCTGCCAGGCCGCGGAATCGAGGGGCGTCCAGGGCTCCGGGGTGTAGCCGCCGATGCCGCCTGTGCCGGCGAGCAGGCCGGCCACGATGAACGGCGGTCCGAAGGCGCCCTCGTGGTCGGCAAGCCAGGCGTTGACGCCGTCGGCGTAGGCCTCGAGGGCCGCAACCGCGTCCTCGGGCATCGCCGCGAGGTCGCGCTCGGCAGCCTGTCGCCAGCCCAGCGTCCGGATGAACCGATCCGTGTCCACGCTGCGTTCCCCGAAGAGCTCGGACAGGCGCCCCGCGCTGATGTGGCGCCAGACCTCCATCTGCCACATCCTCTCCTGGGCGTGGACGTAGCCCTGGGCCAGGAAGAGGTCGTGTGGGTCGTCGGCCCGGATCTGGATGATCCCGGCGGCGTCCCGGACGACGGTAGCCGGGGCATGGAGGCCGTCGATCCGGATCGTGCCCGAGGTCTGCGGCAGGCCGCGCCCGGTCAG
>MGOD01000015.1:24817-32030 GCA_001795245.1 Chloroflexi bacterium RBG_16_70_13 | reverse complement strand
ACTCGAGCCGGGCTGATGGACCTCGAGGATCGGATCCGTCGCGCCCTGCAGGACCCCGCGCGAGGCCCGTCACCGGACTTCGCGGCTCGCGTCCTGGCCGCGCTGCCGGCGCACCGACGGTCGCCGTGGTGGCCGCTTTTCAGGCTGGCGGCGCCGCTCGGCGCGACGGCCCTCGCGGCCGTTGTCCTCGCCGTCGGCGTGATCGGGCCCGCCGTGGGACCGAGCAGCACCATGGCGCCGCTCAGTGGCTCGCCGGAGCCCTCCGCGACCGTCGTCGCAACGGGTGATTCGTCCCCTGATGGCATCCCCCGCCAGATCGGCGGGCAGCCGGTCCTGCGGGGCGCCGCGATCCTCACGCACGTCGCCGAGAGCGAGGATGACACGGCGTTCCTCGTCGGCGGCTACGTGTTCGCCTTTTACGCCGACTGCGACGTCGAGCCGGCTGCGCCGGGCAGTCCGCTGCTCGCACCGTGCGACGACGGGTTCCACCTCGCCGATGCCACGCCGGGAGGGAGCGGCGGGCCAGGGCCCCGGCTCGTCATCGGCGGCGCTATCCAGCTCCTGCCCGGCAGCGGTCGCGGCGTCGTCCTGCGCGTCCATGTCCACGACCCCCGTGCGACTGACTGCGCACCGGAGATTCGGCAGCGCTGTGATGAGGCGATCGTGGTCGAGTCTGTCGTGTGGCCTGCGCCCGAGCAGGACGCGTGGCTCCCGCCCTGGGCCGGAGTAACGACGCCGGCCGAGGTCGTCAACCGATCCGTCCTGCCGTTCTGCGGCGTCGAGGAAGGCGGCTTCTCAGGGTTCCCCGACGCCGAGGTCCGGGCCTGTTTCGTCGCCGCCCTTCGGGCCGGCGCGCACGCCGAGTTCGCGAGCATTCACTCGACGATCGAGGGGGATCCGATCGCCAGGATCACCCGCGTCCTGCCCGGCGGCGGGCTCGAGATCCTCGTCGACAGCACCCAGGACGCCTTCGGTGCCCCCGTCTGGACGCGAATGACCTGCCGCGGCTTCGTCGAGGACCCGCAGTTCGGCTTTGTCCCGGACGGTTGCGCCGAGGCCGTGGTCATCCGATAGCTCGGTCGCGCGACCGCGCCCGGAGCCCTCGCCCTCAGCGGGTCGGCGGCGGCAGGGTGATCTCGTCGCCCGGCTGGATCGTCGTCGGGTCGGTGATCTGCGGGTTGAGCTCGAGGACCGTCTCGTACGGCACGCCGAAGTAGCCCGCGATGCTCTGGAGGTTGTCCCCCGTCCTGACCGTGTAGATATAGCAGTCGGGCGTCGTCGGGCAGGGCTCGAGGAGGGCGTAGCGATCGCTCGTCGGCAGCGGGGTCGGGGCCGGCGTCGCGGTCGGGCCCGGGGTCGGGGCGGGCGTCGGCGCGGGCGTCGCCGCGGGGGTAATGGCCGGCGTCGGCGAGGCGTCCGGCGAGGCCTCGCCCGTGACGGCTGGCGTCGGGCTTGCAACGGCGACCCCGGTCGCGCCGGGCGAGGCGACTGGCAGCTCGATCCCGCCTCGGACGGCGACGAAGGCGATCGCGGCCGACGCCGAGGCGACGAGGAACACCGTCGCGGCGATGACCGCCGGGGTCAGGGTTCGCGCCCCGCGTTCACGCGATGGGGACCCCGCACTCACAGCCTCGCCGGCCGTGTCCGAGGCGTCGCCGTCGGCGGAGACGCCGCGATCGGCCGGACCGGCGACCCCGGAGAGGTACCTCGGACACGAGACGTGGGCGGCGGTCAGGCAGGCCCGCCGCTGCTGCGCGGCATCCTGTGGATCGGCCGTCCCGGTCGCCACGCAGCGGTTCCTCGGGTCGACCGCCTCGACCGGCAGACGGAGCCGGCCGTCGTCGTCGACAGCCCGCAGGAACGGACAGGTCGCCGGGTCGGGCGACCGCAGCTCCGGGTCCGTGAGCAGCGGCCGGTCGTGATCGGCGTCCAACAGCTCCCTCCCGCGCCCCCTGAACGGCCGTGACTCTAGTACCTTTTCCGGGTAGCCGTGGCGTCGGGACGGGTGCTAGTCTGCGGCACTCGCGCCGACATCGAGTCGGTCAGGAGCGCCGTCACCATCGAGGCCTCAGCGAACGTGGCCCTGCCGCTCAACGTCGCCAGCCAGGAGACCGATCCGTACCGGCTCGCGCCGCACCGGATCCGCCGCTGCACGTTCCGCCGGCTCATCCAGGTCGAGCTGAAGGACCAGCGGGTCTATGACGTGGAGTGCCTCTACCCGGACCGCAAGATCCCGATCCCGATCGGCGACCTCGATGCGGCCATGCCCGTCTGCAACGCCTGCACCGCGGCCCACATCTTCCGCCCCGACGAGGACTAGACCCCGGGGGGTCGGCAACCTCCAACTGCGAACCGGCGTTCACTCTCCGAGGTCCAAGGCGGAGGCCCGGGACGCCATCGGCCCGAGGATTCCGAGGAGGAGCTCCGCGACGCCATCGGCCTGAGGATCTAGCCAGCGAGGCGACCTGTAAGCCGAGTTCTGTCCCGCGATCGCTCGCGGGGATGGCCATCCATCTGAGGCCGGCGGTCACCCGCCGGCTCGTGCGGCCGACCCGAGGGCTGGGCAGCGCGCCTCTCCCCCGGCGAACCGGGTTGCGCCCTCCTACTTGGCCTTGCTCCGGGTAGAGCTTGCCTCGTTTCACTCCCTGGCCGGGCCCGAAGGCCCGACCCGGCATCGTCACTGTGGCGCTGGTCCTCGCCTCGCGGCGGGCGGGCGTTACCCGCTACCCTGCGCTGTGGAGCTCGGACTTTCCTCACGCCGCCGGGTTGCCCCGACAGCGCGTGACCATCCGGTCGCCTCGCTGGCGCCCTGAGTCTACCCCTCGAGCGTCCGGACCTCCGTGAACGTGATCGAGCCGGCCGGCCCGGAGATCTTCAGCTGGCCGTTCGCGACCTCGATGTGGTCCGCTTTCGTCAGGATCTCGATGACGACACTCTCCTGCTGGCCACGGGGGCCGTCGCAGGCCATCTCGGTCATGAGCATCGAGTCGATCTTGAAGGCGCCGTCCCCACCGACCTGGTAGGCGCCGCCGTACAGGTTGCAGCCGGTCGTCCCGGCGGCCTGGCCGCCCTCGAAGCGGATCGTCGGCTCGGCGCCGGCGACCGGCGGCGCGTCATCGATGAGCGTCGCCGTCCAGGTCGTCCCCTCGAGCGCCAGCGGCGACGGTGTCGGGCTGGTGCCGGTCCCGCCGCAGGCGGCGACGAGGATCGCGATGACCGCGACGACGGCGATGAGCGGGCCGCGCCCGCGGAGCGAGGTGTGCGCCCGAGGGCGCGCTGGGCTCTTCATGGCCCCGTGACGCCGGGATCGACGATTGCGTTCCCGATCGTTCCCCGGACGTTCCCGGCGATCAGCCGGGCCGGGTCACGACCACCGGCGGGCCGCCGGCGGCCACCCGATCGATCGCGGCGTTGGCCAGGGCGTCGGCCAGGCTGTTCTGGGCCCGCGGGACGTGGGCTGCCGCCCAGCCGCCGGGGAAGCCTCGCAGGATCCGAAGCGCATCGGCCCACAGCGGCCGAAGCTTGGCGTCCTTCACCCGCCAGCGGCCGTGGAGCTGCTCGACGATGAGGTTGGAATCGAGGAGCAGCTCGACCCGCCCGGCGCCGAGCTCGGCCGCCAGCGTCACCGCCCGGACGACACCGACGTACTCGGCGACGTTGTTTGTCCGGATCCCGAGGTATTCGGAGATCGTGGCATCCGGGCGGGCCCGTGGGTCGCGGGCGTCGGGCCGCTCGAGGCGGAAGAGGACCGCGCCACTGGAGGCCGGGCCGGGATTGCCGCGGGCGGCGCCATCGGCCCGGATGAGGAAGCCGGGTCCGGCCTGGACGGCCGCGTGCGCCGGATGGGCGGCGGCCGACCCGGCTTCGGCCGGGGTGGGCGCCCCGAACCCGAAGTCGAGGGCGTCGTCCGGCGGAGGAACGCCGCGCCCGGCTACGTCCGGCGCTCCACGATCGCCGAGCTGACCTCGAGGATCGCCTGGGTGATGTGGATGCCGCGCGGGCAGGCGTCGGTGCAGTTGAAGATCGTCCGGCAGCGCCACACCCCGTCGTCGCCGGCGAGGATCTCGAGCCGTTCCTCGGCGGCCTCGTCACGCGTGTCGAAGATGAATCGATGGGCGTTGACGATCGCGGCCGGCCCGACGTAGCCCTCGTTCGCCCAGAACGACGGGCAGGACGTCGTGCAGGCGGCGCACAGGATGCACTTCGTCGTGTCGTCGTAGCGGGCCCGGTCCTCGACCGACTGGCGACGCTCGCCCGCCGGCTCGGGGCTGTCGTTCACCAGGAACGGCATGACGCTTCGGTAGCTCGAGAAGAACCCCTCCATGTCGACGACGAGGTCCTTGACCACCGGCAGGCCGGCCAGCGGGGCGATCGAGATCCGGCGGCCGAGCTTCTCGATCCGCTCCTTGCAGGCAAGCCGGTTGCGGCCGTTGATGAGGAGGGCGTCCGAGCCGCAGATCCCGTGGCCGCACGAGCGGCGGAAGGTCAGCGAGCCGTCGAGCTCGTACTTGACCCGGTGGAGGAGGTCGAGGACCCGGTCCAGCTTCGGGTCGGCGACGACGTCGTACGACTCCCAGTGCGGCTTCGCGTCCCGCTCGGGGTCGTAGCGCAGGATCCGCAGCTCGATCTGCATCGGTCGGCCTAGTAGACCCGCGGCTTCGGCTGGAAGGTCGTGATCGTCACCGGCTTGTGGCGGAGCGTCGGCCCGCCCGGAGCGCGGTAGGCCAGGCTGTGGACCAGCCAGTCGGTGTCGTTCCGGTCCGGGTAGTCCTCGCGGGCGTGGGCGCCGCGGGTCTCCGTCCTCGCCAGCGCCGCCGCGACCGTCGTCTCGGCGCAGTCGAGGAGATAGCCCAGCTCGCGGGCCTCGAGGAGGTCCGTGTTGAAGGTTCGGCCCTTGTCGGCCACGGACACGTTCGCGTAGCGCCCCTGCAGCTCACGGACCTTGGTCCGGGCCGCGGACAGGAGCGACTCGTCGCGGTAGACAGCGACGTTGTCCATCATCACGTCGGCCAGCTCGCGCTTGAGCTCCGACGCATGCTCGCCGGGGGCGGCCCCGCGGATCGTCTCGAGCTCAGCCTCGGCCGCCTCATGGGCGTCAGCCGGCACGTCGGGCATCGTCCCGCCGCGGACGTCGGCCGCCATCCGGCGACCGGCCCGGCGCCCGAAGACGAGGAGGTCGACGAGCGAGTTCGTCCCCAGCCGGTTCGCACCGTGGACCGACACGCAGGCGCACTCGCCGGCGGCGTACAGGCCCGGGACGACGGTGCCGAGCTCGTCGCGGGTGACCCGCGTCTCGAGGTCGGTTGGAACGCCGCCCATCGCGTAGTGGGCGGTCGGCTGGATCGGGACCGGCTCGGTCAGCGGCTCGACGCCGAGGTAGGCGCGGGCGAAGTCGGTGATGTCGGGCAGCTTCTCCTCGATCAGCTTGCGACCGAGGTGCCGAACGTCGAGGTGGACGTAGTCCTTGCCGTCGACCCCCCGCCCGTCGCGGATCTCGAGGTAGATCGAGCGACTCACGATGTCGCGCGGGGCGAGGTCGACGAGGGTCGGGGCATAGCGCTCCATGAAACGCTCGCCGAGGCCGTTGAGGAGGATGCCGCCCTCGCCCCGGGCCGCCTCGGAAAGGAGGATCCCGAGTCCGTAGATCCCGGTCGGGTGGAACTGGTAGAACTCCATGTCCTGCATCGGTACGCCGTGGCGGTAGGCCAGGGCGATGCCGTCGCCGGTCAGCGACCAGGCGTTCGAGGTGATCCGGAACATCCGCCCGAAGCCGCCCGTCGCGAGGAGGACGGCCTTCGCGACGATCGTCGCGAGCTCGCCGTCGGCGATCCGGTAGGCCACGACGCCGGCGACCCGACCGCCCGACCCGAGCTCGCCGCCCTCGCTGAGCAGGTCGACGACGTGGTACTCGTCGTAGAACTTCACGCCGTGCTTGATGCACTGCTGGTAGAGCGTCTGGAGGATCATGTGGCCGGTCCGGTCGGCCGCGTAGCACGATCGCCGGACGGCGCTCTCGCCGTAGTTCCGGGTGTGGCCGCCGAACTTGCGCTGGTCGATCCGCCCGTCCTCGGTCCGGTTGAACGGCAGGCCCATGTGCTCGAGCTCGATGACGGTCTCGATCGCCTCCCGAGCCAGGACCTCGGCCGCATCCTGGTCGACGAGGTAGTCGCCGCCCTTGATCGTGTCGAACATGTGCCACTCCCAGTGGTCCTCCTCGAGGTTGCCGAGGGCGGCGCACACGCCACCCTGGGCGGCGCCGGTGTGGGAGCGGGTCGGATAGAGCTTCGTGAGAACCGCGGCATCGATGCCCGCCTTGGCGAGCTCGAGGGCGGCCCACAGGCCGGCGCCGCCGGCGCCGACGATGAGCGCGTCGTGGGCGAGGCGCATCCCGGTCAGCTCTTCGGGACGACGGGCAGGGTCATGACGACCGCGGTGCCGAGGGCGAAGAGGACGAACGCGAGGAGATAGAGCCCGGCCAGGAGCAGGGTCCGGGAACGGCCCTTGACGTAGTCGACGACGACCGTCCGGACGCCCATGAAGGCATGGAACAGGACGAGCATGAGCAGCGACCAGTCGAACGCCCGCCAGAACGTGCTGCTCCAGCGGACCTGGGCGATCCACGACGCGTCCTGCTCGGCCGGGTCGTAGATGACGTGGACGATGAGGTAGTGGGTCAGGGCGAACACGAAGAGGGCGATGCCGGTGAGCCGCATCAGGTACCAGATCGCGAGCTCCAGCCCGCCGCCCCGAGGCCGCGCCCGGCCGGACCGAGTGTAGGGGGCGCTCACGTGGGCACCCCTTCCCAGATGGGCTTGAGGACGATCCAGGCGACCGGCAGCCCGACGCCGACGAAGATCAGCCAGCAGATGTACCAGAGTTGACGGTGGTAGCGCGTCAGGGGCGGCCAGAAGTCCATGACGATGATCCGCAGGCCGTTGAGGGCGTGGTACAGGAGGGCCGCCCCGAGGAGGGCCTCGAGGACCCGCCCGATCGGACTGGCATAGATGGCCAGGAGCTCGTCGTATGCCTCGGGGTTGCCGCCGACGAGGTAGATGTCGATGACGTGAAGGACGACGAAGGCCCAGATCGCCACGCCCGAGATCCGGTGGAAGGCCCAGGCGAGCATCCCCTCCCCGCCCCGGTAGCGCAGGAGCATCGAACGTCCGGCCCTCCACTCCACCACGTCAGGCCGGCTCGTCCGGGGGCCGCTTCA
>MGOD01000015.1:23488-24797 GCA_001795245.1 Chloroflexi bacterium RBG_16_70_13 | reverse complement strand
GCCGCCAGCCGCTCGACGATGGCGTCGGCGAACTGGCTCGTCCCGGCGTCCCCTCCGAGATCGTGGGTCACCGTCCGGCCCTCGCCGATCACCTCGCGAACGGCGAGCTCGACCCTGGCCGCGACGTCCGGGTAGCCGAGGTGCCGGAGCATCAGGACCCCCGACAGGATCATCGCCGTCGGGTTGGCCCGGTTCTGGCCGGCGTACTTCGGGGCAGAGCCGTGGACCGGCTCGAAGACCGCCCCGTCCTCGCCGATGTTGGCGCCGGGGGCGACGCCCAGGCCTCCCACGAGGCCGGCGCAGAGGTCGGAGACGATGTCGCCGTAGAGGTTTGGCAGGACCAGCACGTCGTACAGGTCCGGCTTCTGGACGAGTTGCATGCACATGTTGTCGACGATCCGGTCCTCGAACTCGATCCGGCCGTCGTAGTCGACGGCGACGCGGCGGCAGGACTCGAGGAAGAGCCCGTCCGACAGCTTCATGATGTTGGCCTTGTGGACCGCCGTCACCTTGCGGCGGTGGTTGGCCACGGCGTATTCGAAGGCGAAGCGGGCGATCCGCTCCGAGGCATGGCGCGTGATGATCTTGATGCTCTCCGCCGCGTCCGGGCCGACCATGTGCTCGATGCCGGCGTAGAGGTCCTCGGTGTTCTCCCGGACGATGACCAGGTCGACGTCCTCGTAGCGGGTCTCGAGCCCCTGGATCGAGCGGGCCGGGCGAAGGTTGGCGTACAGGCCGAGCGTCTGGCGGAGGGCGACGTTGACACTCCGGAAGCCGGCTCCCACGGGCGTCGTGATCGGGCCCTTCAGGGCGATCTTGTTCTTCCGGATGGACTCGAGGACGTGGTCCGGAAGGGGTGTGCCGTACTCGGCGATGCAGGCCTCGCCGGCCTCCACGACCTCCCATTCGAAGGCCACCCCCGAGGCGTCCAGGACGCGCCTCGTCGCCTCCGCCAGCTCCGGACCGATGCCGTCGCCGGGGATCAGGGTCACTCGGTGGGCCATGGGGGGCATTCTAGCCCCGTGCCACCCGCCCCGCCGGAGCCCGAACGGCCCGGGCCGCGTGGGCCGGACGGCCTGTGCCGGGTCGGTGACACACGCGGGGTCACGGCCCGTCTAGACTCCGGCGATGCGAATCGGGGTCACCCTGCCCCTGGCCGACGGCGACACGGCCGACGGCCACGTCCCGACGTTCGAGGAGACGGCCGCCTTCGCGCGCCATGCCGAGGCCGCCGGCCTCGACTCGATCTGGATCTTCGACCACCTCCTCTTCCGGGTCGCCGGCGAGCCGGAGGAAGGCGTACGCGAGG
>MGOD01000015.1:23211-23446 GCA_001795245.1 Chloroflexi bacterium RBG_16_70_13 | reverse complement strand
GTCATGTGCTCGTCGTTCCGGAACCCGGCGCTCATGGCCAAGATGGCCGCCACCCTCGACGACCTGTCGGGCGGGCGCGTCATCCTGGGCCTCGGCTCGGGCTGGCACGACCCGGAGTACGAGGCGTTCGGCTATCCGACGGACCACAAGGTCGGGCGCTTCGCCGAGGACCTCGAGATCACCGCCCGGCTCCTGCGGGGCGAGCGGGTGACCTGCCACGGCTCATGGCGGGACT
>MGOD01000015.1:11486-23184 GCA_001795245.1 Chloroflexi bacterium RBG_16_70_13 | reverse complement strand
CCGGCCCGCCACGTCCCGATCCTCGTCGCCGCGAAGGGCGAGCGGATGCTCCGCCTCACCGCGACGTGGGCCGAGGCCTGGAATACGGCCTGGTTCGGCCGCGTCGACGACCGGCTCCGGACGCGGCTCGCGGGCCTGGAGGCGGCCTGCGATGCGGTGGGCCGGGATCCGGCGACGATCCGCCGCACGATCGGGATCCGTCTCCACGAGCCCGGCAGCGGCGCCGACGACGCCCTCGGCCTCGACGCCGACGCGCCCGGCCTGGCCGACTTTCTTGACGAGCTCGCGGGGCTCGGCATCGACGACGCCCTCATCTGGTCGATCTCGAAGTCGCGCGACGTCCTCGACCGCATCGCCGAGGCGCGAAGAGTCCATCTGGCCCGGACGTCGTGAGGCGGTCGGCCCGAGGACCGGCCCCGGGTCGCTCGGCTACGATGCGCCGGTGAAGATCCACGAGGCCGACGCGAAGGCCCTGCTCGTGGCCCAGGGCCTGCCGGTCCCGCCCTGGGAGGTTGCCCGGACACCCACCCAGGCCCGCGCCGCGGCCGTCAAGTTCCTGGCCGACCCGGCGAACGCGACGGGCAAGGTGGTCATCAAGGCCCAGGTCCTCGTCGGCGGCCGGGGCAAGGCCGGCGGGGTCAAGCTGGCGGGCTCCGCCGACGACGCGGAGGACGTTGCCGCCCAGATCCTGGCCCTCGAGATCAAGGGCCTGCCGGTGCGCCGGGTCCTCGTGGGCCCGGCCGCGGAGATCGTCACGGAGTACTACCTCTCGGTCCTCCTCGACCGCTCGACCAAGCGGCTGATGTTCATCGGCTCGGCCGAGGGCGGCGTCGAGATCGAGCAGGTCGCGAAGGACAACCCCGGCGCGATCGTCTACGAGCACGTCGACCCGCTCCTCGGGCTGCCCGACTACGCCGCCCGTGAGCTGGCCTTCAAGATCGGCTTCGGGGCCCACTGGAAGGCCGGCGCGGCGATCGCCAAGGGCCTCCTCAAGACAATGCTCGCCAACGACGCCGATCTCGTCGAGATCAACCCCCTCGCGGTGATCAGCGAGCATGGCGCCCAGGGCACGCCGGTCGAGCGGCTCGTGTGCCTCGACGCCAAGATCACGCTCGACGACTCGGCCCTCGCCCGCCATCCCGGCCACGAGGCCCTCCGCGACCTCGATGCCGAGGACCCCGCCGATGTCGAGGCCCGGCGCTACGACCTGACCTTCATCAAGCTCGACGGCGACATCGGCTGCATGGTCAACGGCGCAGGCCTGGCAATGACGACGATGGACCTCGTGAAGCGAGCCGGCGGCGAGCCGGCGAACTTCCTCGACATCGGCGGCGGGGCGAAATCGGACCGCGTCGCGGCGGCCATGCGCCTCATCCTCGAGGATGCCAACGTCAAGGCGATCCTCGTCAACATCTTCGGCGGCATCACCCGGGGCGACGAGGTCGCCCGCGGCCTCATCGAGGCCCGGGCCCAGCAGGAGCGCGACGTGCCGATGGTCGTCCGGATCGTTGGCACTAATGCCGCGGAGGCTGCGGCACTCCTCGAGGCGGCCCGGTTCGAGACGGCGGCGACGCTCGACGAGGCGGCGGCCAAGTCCGTCGCCGCGGCCCGGGGGACGGCCGCGTGAGCATCCTCATCGATCGCGACACCCGCCTCGTCGTCCAGGGCATCACCGGCCGCGAGGGCGAGTTCCACAGCCTGGCGATGCAGGCCTACGGCACGAACATCGTCGCCGGGATGACGCCCGGCAAGGGCGGCCAGACCGCGCTCAACGGTACGGTGCCGGTCTTCGACACCGTGGCCGAGGCCGTGGCCGAGACCGGCGCGAACACGTCCTGCATCTTCGTCCCGGCCGCCGGCGCG
This sequence comes from Chloroflexi bacterium RBG_16_70_13, assembly GCA_001795245.1. Classification (GTDB taxonomy): domain Bacteria; phylum Chloroflexota; class Limnocylindria; order Limnocylindrales; family CSP1-4; genus UBA5189. Next base: position 21,321 of record MGOD01000015.1, on the reverse strand, counting down.
CCGGACGCGGTCCTCGAATCGGTCGCCGCGGGTCTGAAGACCATCTTCTGTATCACCGAGGGCATCCCGGCGCTCGACATGATCCCGGTCGTCGAGGAGGTCCGGCTCGCGGGCGCCCGGCTCATCGGCCCGAACTGCCCAGGGGCCACGTCGCCCGGCAAGGCCAAGGTGGGAATCATCCCCGGCTCGATCCATCGCGAGGGCCGGGTCGGGGTCGTGTCCCGCTCGGGGACGTTGACCTACGAAGCCGTCCAGGCGATGACCGACGCCGGGCTCGGTCAGTCGACCTGCATCGGGATCGGCGGCGATCCGGTCATCGGGACCCAGTTCCTCGACGTCCTCCAGCTCTTCCGCGACGACCCCGAGACCGAGGCGCTCGTCCTCATCGGCGAGATCGGCGGGGCGGCCGAGGAGGAGGCAGCGGCCTGGGCCTCGGAGCATCTTCGCGACATCCCGAAGGTCGCCTTCATCGCCGGCCGGACCGCCCCCGAGGGCAAGCGAATGGGCCACGCCGGGGCGATCATCTCGGGCGGCTCGGGCACGGCCGCGTCCAAGGTCACCGCCCTCGAGGCCGCCGGGTTCCGCGTCGCCGGGTCGCCGACCGAGCTCCCGGCCCTCCTGCGCACCGCCGGCTACCGCGGCTGACCGCGCTCCCCCGCAGACCGGAGGTCGTCTCGTGGGCTTTCTGATGGACCTCGTCGCCGGCGAGAGCCGCGAGATCCTCCTTGCCATCAGCGTCGACGACTGGGCCGGCCTCGACGCGCCGGGGCGCTTCGACGCCCATATCGCCCTCGGCGGAGCGATGGACCCGACCTGGCTCGACCGCTTCAGCGAGGCGATCCGGGACGTCACCGGGACGGACGAGCCGATCGACTTCCTCGATGCCCGGCGTGACCTCGACGGCCCCGGCGACATCGGCGAGCGGACGGTCGAGCGGATCGACCCGGCCTGGATCAGCGTGATCGCCCGGGTCTCCGATCGCGACGTGGATGCCATCGCCGGCCGCTGGATCGAGCTGGTCGAGGAGGAGATCGGGCCGCTCCCGCGCGAGGAGAAGCCCTGGATCCGCCAGGTCGCCGGCGATCTCGTGACCTTCGCTCGCCGGGCCGACCTCTCGCCGGCCGTCATCCTCGCCTGGTCGCTCTGAGCGCGAACGCCTGCCGGCCCAGGGCCGGGTCAAGCGGCCCGCGGCAAACCGCTATCCGGCCCTGACCGAGCCGCGCCGCGCCGCCGATCATCAGGTCATGACCGAGCTCGGCCTCACGCCCTTGCCGCCGCTGTCTGCACTCGCGGTCCGTTGGGTGAACCGTGGCCTCAAGATCCTCAATCGCTGGTTCATGGTGCCGGCACACCGCTACGGCCTCGGGCCGTGGATCGGCACGCCGATCGGCGGCTACATCCTGCTGCTCCGGGTGCGCGGGAGGACGAGCGGGCTGATTCGCGAGACGCCGCTGAGCTACCTCATCGAGGACGGCTCGGCATGGGTCCTTGCCGGGTTCGGCACCAGGACCGAGTGGTACCGGAACTTGCTGGTGGATCCGAGAGTCGAGATCTGGCTCCCCGGCCGGGTCGTAAGCTGCCGGGCCGTAGAGGTCACCGACCCGGCGATCCGCGATCCGCTGCTCCCGAGGCTGATTCGCGCCACGGGTGTGCCGGGTCTGCTGATCGGCTGCAACCCGTGGACCGCCCCCGATTCGAGGATCGTGGAGATGCTCCGCGGCATCCCGCTGATCCGCCTCACGCCCCTCGGCGAGCCGCTCGTGGCGGGACCCGACGACCCGGGCGGAAGGGCCTGGCTGTGGCGCCAGGGCGTGGTCGCTATCGGCGTCCTTGCGATCGCCCGGCTCCTTGTGGGACTCCGCCGGCCCCGCCCGCGCGCGGATCAGCCGGAAGGATAGCCGAGGCTTCGCCAGGACGGGCCGCCGGGAGCCTCGATGAGCTCGACGAGGACGCCACCGGCCGAGCGCGGGTGGATGAACGCGACCGGGCCCTCGGCGCCGCGGCGCGGCGCGCTGTCGATGAGCTCGAGGCCCTCGATGCCCAGGCGGGTGAGCTCCTCGGACAGGTTGGCGACCTCGAGGCAGATGTGGTGGAAGCCCTCGCCCTTCGACGCCAGGAATCGGGCGACGCCCGTCGTCGTGTCGGTCGGCTCGACGAGCTCGACCCTCGACTCCCCCACCCGGAGGAACGCGATCCGGACACGGTCGGACTCGATGTCCATGATCGTCTCGAGCTTCAGCCCGAGGTAGTCGCGCCACAGCACGGCGCTGGCCTCGATCGAGCGCACGACGAGTGCCACGTGGTGGATCCGGCCCGGCGGCAGAACGGCCATGTTCGCGCCTCCCTTCGAAGGTCGGGTCAGACGGTGATCAGCTCGCGATGGACGCCCCAGGCGACCCGGAGGCGGTCGGCGATCTCGCCGACCGTGGCGTAGGCCTTCACGGCCTCGATGATCGGCGGCAGGAGGTTGTCCGTGCCAAGCGCGGCGTCATCGAGTCGGCGGATGGCTGCCCCCCAGGCGGCCGGATCGCGCTCGGCGCGGATCCGGCGGAGCCCCTCGACCTGGCGATGTTCGCCCTCGGGATCGATCCGCTGGGTCGGCGGCGAAACCGACGCCTCGTCCCGGAAGCGGTTGACCCCGACGACGACCTGGTCGCCGGCGTCGATCGCCCGTTGCGTTCGGTAGGCCGACTCCTGGATCTGGCGCTGCTGGAAGCCGGCGTCGAGGGCGGCGAGCGTGCCGCCCATCGCGTCGATCTCGGCCAGGTAGGCCGTGGCGGCCGCCTCGAGCTCGTCGGTCAGGGTCTCCACGAAGTACGAGCCGGCCAGGGGGTCCGGCGTCTCGGTGACGCCGGCCTCGAAGGCCAGGATCTGCTGGGTCCGCAGGGCCAGGCGGACGGAATCTTCGGTCGGCAGGGCGAGGGCCTCGTCGCGCGAGTTCGTGTGGAGGCTCTGGGCGCCGCCGAGGACAGCGGCCAGGGCCTGGTAGGCCGTCCGGACGACATTGTTGTCGACCGACTGGGCGGTCAGCGAGCTGCCCGCGGTCTGGACGTGGAAGCGGCAGGCCATCGAGCGGGGGCTCCGGGCCCCGAAGCGGTCCTTTACGATCCGGGCCCACATCCGGCGGGCGGCGCGGAACTTCGCGACCTCCTCGAAGAGCTCGGACCAGGCGGCGAAGAAGAAGGACAGGCGCGGGGCGAAGTCATCGATTGCCAGGCCCCGGGCGAAGGCCGCCTCGACGTAGGCGATCCCGTCGGCGAGGGTGAAGGCCAGCTCCTGGGCGGCCGAGGCGCCGGCCTCGCGCATGTGGTAGCCGCTGATCGAGATCGTGTTCCAGCGCGGCAGCTCGCGGGCCCCGAACTCGAAGATGTCGGTCACGAGGCGCATCGACGGCCGGGGCGGGTAGATCCACGTCCCGCGGGCGATGTACTCCTTGAGGATGTCGTTCTGGACCGTGCCGGAGAGGCGGTCGCGGGCCACTCCCTGGCGCTCCGCGGCGGCGACGTAGAGGGCGACGAGCGTGGCCGCCGTCGAGTTGATCGTCATCGAGGTCGAAACGTCGCCGAGGGGGATCCGGTCGAAGAGCGTCTCCATGTCGGCGAGGCTGGAGATCGGGACGCCGACCCGGCCGACCTCGCCCGCGGCCTCGGGGGCGTCCGAGTCGTAGCCCATCTGGGTCGGCAGGTCGAAGGCCACGGACAGGCCCGTCTGGCCCTGTTCGAGGAGATATCGGAAGCGACGGTTCGTCTCCTCGGCCGTGGCGAAGCCGGCGTACTGGCGCATCGTCCAGAGGCGGCTCCGGTACATCGTCGGCTGGACGCCCCGGGTGAACGGGAACTCGCCGGGGCGGCCCAGGTCGCGGTCCTCGTCGAGCCCGGCGACGTCGGAGGGCGCGTAGAGGTCGCGGACCTCGATCCCCGACGACGTCTCGAAGCGCTCACGCCGCTCGGGGGCACCTTCGAGGGCCGTCGCACGAGGGCCCGCACGCCAACGGTCGCGGCCCGGATCCGGCGCCGGCCCGTCGCTCATCTGCCCCTCCCCGCCGCGTGTCACGAGATGACGAGGAGGAGGTCGCCCACCTCGATCGTCGTGCCCGCGCCCACCGCCACCCGCTCAATCGTGCCGTCGCGTGGCGCCCGGAGCTCGTTCTGCATCTTCATCGCCTCGACGACGAGGAGCTGCTGGCCGGCCGTCACGGCATCGCCGGCTCCCACCGAGACCGAGAGGACGACGCCTGGGATGATGGCATGGACCTCGGCCGGGCCGCTGTGCCCGATCTCCTCGCGGCCCCGGCGGGCCCGTTCGCGGAGCGCGGCCCGGGCCGCCGGCTCGATCTCGAGCTCCACGCGCCAGCCGCCGACGACGACTTCCCGCCGGACGATGCCGTGGTCCGCGCCGTGAGCCGGCGACCGCGGGAGGATGAGGACCCGGTGCCGGGTTCCGGCCGGGCCTCCGCGGGCGAGCGTCGCCCGGACGCCGTCGAGCGGGATCAGCTCGGCGGTGGCCGGCTGCCCGTTCAGGATGACATGGCGAGCAGGGCTGGGGGCCGGCGGTGCAGCTGGCCGGACGGGTGGCGCCCCAGCGAGGAAGCCCAGCCCGGCGACCCGCGGTGCGGGGGCGACCGGGATCTGCGGCGGCTCGAGGACGAGCGGCGGCACATCCACGCGGGTTCCCGGGGCGAGACTGACCCGGACTCCGCGGGGATCGGGCATCTGGGGCTCGGCCGATTCGGTCGCGCGGCCGATCCGGGGGTCCGCGGATTCGGTCGCGTGTCCGACCCGGTCGCGCACCGGGTCGCCCGGCGGCCCGTGGGACGGTCGCCGGGTGGTCACCGGGGCCACCGGTCCTGGGCCGCCTCGAGGCCAGACCGTGCCCACCGCCCATCGGCCGAGGCACCTCCGCCGGGGGTCGCGGGCGGCGCGACCCGGACGGAGGCGGCCGAGGCTCCGCCGGCGGCGACCGCCGCGTCCATCGCCTCCAGCCCGGCGGCGAGCTGTGCGGTCTCGACGGCATGCCGGAAGTCCGAGGGCCCGTCCCAGTGCTCCCCGACCCAGCCGGTGGACAGGTCGGCGGCCCGGAACGACGCGTCTCGGGCCACGAACCGGTGGAATGGCAGCGTCGTCTGGATCCCGGCGATCTCGACCTCGTCGAGGGCCCGCCGGAGCCGGTCGATCGCCGCGTCGCGGTCGCCGGCGTGGACCATGACCTTGGCGATGAGGTTGTCGTAGTCGGCCGGGATCCGATCGCCGGCTTCGAGGGCGGTGTCAACCCGAACCCCCGGACCCGACGGCATCGCCCAGCGGGTCACGCGCCCCGGCGCCGGGGCGAAGTCACGGGCCGGGTCCTCGGCCGACAGCCGCACCTCGATGGCGTGGCCGGACGGCGTGGCGGACCGAGCGGCGGCCTCGAGCGCCGCCGGCGACAGCGGCCGGCCGGCCGCCAGGAAGAGCTGCTCGCGGACGATGTCGAGGCCCGTTACGAGCTCCGTCACGCCGTGCTCGACCTGGAGGCGGGTGTTGACCTCGAGGAAGTAGAAGGCCCCGTCGGGCGATCGGAGAAACTCGGCCGTCGCGGCGTTCCGAAGCCCCGCCGCCGAGGCGACGCGGACCGCCAGCTCGTGGAGGTGGACCCGATCTTCGACCGTCAACCCCGGCGCCGGCGCCTCCTCGACCAGCTTCTGGTGTCGGCGCTGCAGAGAGCAGTCGCGCTCGCCGAGGGCCACGACACGACCGTCGACGTCACCGAGGAGCTGGACCTCGATGTGCCTCGCCGGGCTGATCTCGCGCTCGAGGTAGACCGATCCGTCACCGAACGCGGACGCCGCCTCCCGCGAGCCCGCGACGAGCGCCGCGGGCAGCTCTGCGGGCGTGGTGACCCGCCGCATGCCCCGGCCGCCGCCGCCCGCGGCCGCCTTGACGAGGAGCGGGAACCCGATCTCGGCCGCTTCGGCGACGATCGCGGCGACCTGGTCGGGTCGCTCGAGCGGTGCCGGCCGGAGGGTCCCTGGGACCGCCTCGACCCCGACCGCCGCCGCGGTTCGGCGGGCGTGGAGCTTGTCGCCGAGCGCGTCGATCGAGGCGGAGGGCGGTCCGACGAAGGCCAGGCCGGCCTCCTCGACCGCGCGGGCGAATGCCGCCCGTTCCGCGAGGAAGCCGTAGCCCGGATGGATGGCCTGCGCCCCGGTCTCGATCGCCGCGGCGACGACCGCCTCGATCCGCAGGTAGCTCTCGGTCGGTGCCGCCGGGCCGAGCCGGACGGCCCGGTCGGCGAGCCGAACGTGCGCGGCGGCGGCGTCGGCATCGCTGTAGACAGCGACCGCCTCCATCCCCAGCTCGTGGCAGGCCCGGATGATCCGGACCGCGATCTCGCCGCGGTTGGCGACAAGGACGCGACGGAACGGCGGCCCACCCGCCTCGTCTTTGCGCAAAGACGGCACGATCGCCGTCTCAGAGCGGGATGTTGCCATGCTTCTTCCGCGGGTTCGTGTCGCGCTTGTCAGCCAGCATCTCGAGGGCCCGGATGATCCGCGGCCGCGTCTCGGACGGACGGATTACGTCGTCGACGTAGCCGCGGGCCGCGGCGACGTACGGGTTGTTGAACTCCTCCTCGTACCCGGCCACGAGCCGTCGGCGCTCGGCGGCCGGGTCGTCGGCGTTCGCGATCTCGTCCTTGAAGATGATGTTCACCGCGCCCTCGGCGCCCATGACCGCGATCTCGGCCGTCGGCCAGGCGAAGTTCATATCGCCACGGACGTGCTTGCTGCTCATGACGTCGTAGGCGCCACCGTAGGCCTTGCGGGTGATGACGGTGACCTTCGGGACCGTCGCCTCGCAATAGGCATACAGCAGCTTCGCTCCGTGCTTGATGATCCCGCCGTGCTCCTGCCCCACCCCGGGCAGGAAGCCCGGTACGTCGACGAGGGTGACCAGCGGGACGTTGAAGCAGTCGCAGGTCCGGACGAACCGCGCTGCCTTGGTCGAGGCGTCGATGTCGAGCGCGCCCGCGAGCACCGCCGGCTGCTGGGCGACGATGCCGACGCTCCGGCCCGCGAAGCGGCCGTAGCCGATGATGATGTTGGAAGCCCAACCCGGTTGGATCTCGAGGAACCGGGCGTCGTCGACGATCCGGCCGATGACGTCGTGCATGTCGTAGGGCCGGTGTGGGTCGTCTGGGACGATCCGATCGAGCTCCGGGTCCATCCGATCGAACGAGTCCGCGGACGCCACGGGCGGTGGTGACTCGAGGTTGTTCTGGGGCAGATGGGCGAGGATCCGCCGGGCGGCGTCGAGGGCCTCGGCTTCGTCGTGCGCCGCGAGGTGGGCCACGCCGCTCTTCGTCGTGTGGACGATGGCGCCGCCGAGCGCTTCTGAATCCACCGCCTCGTGGGTCACTGCCTTCACGACGTTCGGCCCGGTCACGAACATGTAGCTCGTCCGCTCGACCATGATCGTGAAGTCCGTCATCGCCGGTGAGTAGACCGCGCCGCCCGCGCACGGGCCGAGGATCACCGAGATCTGGGGGACGACCCCCGACGCCAGAACGTTGCGCAGGAAGATGTCGGCGTAGCCACCGAGGGACGCGACGCCTTCCTGGATTCGCGCCCCGCCGGAATCGTTGAGACCGATCAGCGGGGCACCGACCTTCATGGCCAGGTCCATGACCTTGCAGATCTTCTCCGCATAGGCCTCGGACAGTGAGCCGCCGAAGACCGTGAAGTCCTGGCTGAAGACGAAGACGAGGCGGCCATCGATCGTGCCGTGGCCGGTGACGACGCCGTCGCCCAGGAAGCGCTGATCGGCGAGGCTGGGATCGGCCGAGCGATGGGTGACGAAGGCATCGAGCTCCACGAACGAGCCGGGGTCGAGGAGGAGATCCAGGCGCTCACGGGCGGTGAGCTTGCCCCAGCCATGCTGTCGCTCGATCCGGACAGGCCCGCCGCCCAGGAGCGCCTCGGCGCGAAGCTGGGCCAGGCGACCAAGGCGTTCGTCGTTCGTCGACACCAGGGTGACTCCAGTCCGCTGTCCGGTCAGGCGTCCGGGTCGCTGCGCATTGCGACTGTCTTTGTGCAGAGACACCGGGGCGAGCATCGCGATCGACCCTCATTCTAGTCGCGCCGCAGGCCCCGACCGCGCAATCCAACCGGCATCCGAGCCGCCGACTCGGGCGCCCGGATGCTTCGTCGGCATCCCAGGGAAATCCACAGATCCGTGCACAAGTCGCCGATCCTGTGGATAAGTCGGGCGTCGCCTCGCGACCCCGCTGGGGTACGATCTGGACACGCCCGCCCCATCTGGATCGCGTCGCCGACGCGTTCGCGTCGCGCTCGACGCACAGCCCGAACCCTGCGAGGTGATGCCCCGGTGACCAAGGTGATCGCGATTGCGAATCAGAAAGGCGGCGTCGGCAAGACGACGACGGCGATCAATCTCGCCGGCGCGCTCGCCGAGGAGGGGTTCCGGATTCTGTGCGTCGACATGGACCCGCAGGCGAATCTCACGGCGGGCCTCGGCATCAACCTCAACACCGTCGATCGGTCGATGGCTGACGTCCTCGTCGGGCGCGTCGCGCTCGACGAGGTGATTCGCCCGACGGAGACGGAGCGCATCGACATCGTGCCCGCCCACATCGACCTCGCCGCGACGGAGGGCGAGCTGTTCACGATGTTGGGTCGCGAGTCGCTTCTCCGTGACGCGCTCGACGGACGGCTGAACCGGCGCTACGACTACGCCCTCATCGACTGCCCGCCGAACCTCGGCCTCCTGACCGTCAACGGCCTCGTCGCGGCGGATGGCGTCATCATCCCGGTGCAGACGCAGTACTACGCGATGAAGGGCCTCACGAACCTCGTCAAGGTCATCAATACGATCCGGCTGAAGCTGAACCGCAAGCTCAAGATCCTGGGTCTCCTGCCGACCTTCTACGACGCGCGGACCAACCTGGCCCGCGACATGCTCGACGAGCTGAAGGTCGTCGGCGACCACCACGTCTTCAACTCGATCATCCGCAACACCGTGAAGCTCGGCGAGGCCCCGCTCGTCGGCCGGCCGATCACCGTCTACGCGGGTCACACGGACGCAGCGCGTACGTACCGGGAGCTGGCGCGGGAGGTGATCGACCTTGGCTAGGACCGACTTCCGGGGCGTCGCCGCGCGACGACTGTCCGAGGAGCGCGAGCTCTCGCCCGCCATCATCAGCCTGGTTTCATCCGAAGGCCACGGGCGCTCGACCGGCGTGCGCGTCATCCCGGTCGACCGGATCGTCCCGAATCCCGACCAGCCGAGGCTGGCGATGGACGCCACGATGCTTGAGGAGCTGGCCGCATCGATCCGCGAGCATGGGGTTCTCCAGCCGATTCTCGTCCGGCCCCTCGGTGACAACGAGTTTCAGCTCATCGCCGGCGAGCGTCGCTGGCGCGCGTCGAAGGCCGCCGGCCAGGCGACGATCCCGGCTCTCGTCGAGGAGATCGACGACGACACGGCCCTCGAGATCGCGATCATCGAGAACCTCCAGCGCGAGGACCTCTCGCCACTCGACGAGGCCACGATGTTCGACCGGATGGTCAAGGACCACGGCTACTCCGTCCGGAAGCTCGCCCAGAAGCTGGGCAAGGACAAGGGCTACCTCGAGAACCGTCTCCGGCTGGCCGATGCACCCGAGGAGATCCGCGAGCTGGTGTCTCTGCGCAAAGACACCCTCTCCCACGCTTACGAGCTGATGAAGGTCGACGACGTCAAGAAGCGCAAGCGCCTCGCCGCCCAGGTGGCGCGCGGCGACCTGACGCTGGCCAAGCTCCGTGACCGGATCGAGGGCCGCCGCGGCCGCCCCGCCGCCGCGG
>MGOD01000015.1:10217-11409 GCA_001795245.1 Chloroflexi bacterium RBG_16_70_13 | reverse complement strand
GGCCGACGTCGGCCGTCGCAGCCGCTCCAGGACGATTCCCTGGTCAACGCCAAGCAGCTCCTGTCCGAGGCCGTCGAGGAGCTCGTCGATGTCCTCCGCAGCCCCGACGCGGTCGCCTCGATCGGGGCCGTCGACCGGGCCAACCTCGCGAAGTACCTGACCATCGCCAAGCTCAAGCTGGAGAACGCGATCGCGATGGTGCGGAGCGTCGAGCCACTCTGATCCGGATCCCCCGCTGGACCGGAACGATCCCGAATCCGGAAGCCGGCGCCACTGGCGCCGGCTTCGTCGTCTGCGCTGGTCCGGGCTCGGGTCAGCGGTTCTTGGGACCCTTGGCCTTGCCGTTGCCGTGAGTCGTGGCAGCGGTCGATTCGACCGTCCCGCCCGCTTCCTCGGCGCCGAAGTCATGGCCATGGTTCTTCTTCGCCCATTCCGAGACCCAGGCGCCGTGGTTGGTGTAGCCCTCGGGCGTCTCCTGGTGGGCAGCCCAGCAGACGACCGAGCCATGGCGCACCAGCGCGAGGTCCTCGGGGGTCAGACCGGTGGGGTCGGTGGCGCAGTTGTCACCGGCCTCCTCCGACTCGGCCTCCTCGTCCTCGGCCTCGGTCGGCTCGTCCTCGTCCTCGCTCTGCTCGTCGACCTGGGCGCCGACCGGGACGGTCTTGCCCGAGGCTTCGGAGGCGACGGCGAGGCCGTCCGCCGGGGTGGACGGTTTGCCCGCGAAGGCAATCCCCGCCGTGAACATCAGGACGATGAGGCCGATGAGGAGCGGCCGGAGGCGCGTAAGGGTCGCTGTCACGATTGAAGTCTCCCGTTTCGTGGGTTCGCCAACCATAACGAACCGCCGCGCCATCGTGTTAGGGGTACTTCCCGGCCGGTCGCGTCGCCCCGATGGTCCTGGCAGGTGTCATCCGGCAACGAGGCCGCTCCCGACGAGGGCCAGGACCCAGCCGATCGCGAGGACTGCCGTGCCGACGGCCTCGGTCTGCCATCCCAGCCGGGCGGCCCTGGCGTGGCTCCCCGTCCCGGCTCGGACGAGCGTCGCCACCCCGGTCGCGAGGGTACCGGCTCCGACGGCCACGACCGCCCACGCACCCGGGGAGGCTCCCGGCGGGAGCGTCATGACGGCGAGGGCGGCGGCGGCGCCGAGAGCGCCCGCGTGGAGACCGGCAGCGTCGCGCCGGCCAAGGCG
>MGOD01000015.1:9483-10192 GCA_001795245.1 Chloroflexi bacterium RBG_16_70_13 | reverse complement strand
CGTCGAGGTCGGCCAGCGCGTTCCCGACGGCCAGTCCCCCACCCGCCAGCATCCCGATCGGTACGAGGACGAGCAGCGCCCCCGGCGCGGTCCCGGTCGCGCCGACCCAGGCGAAGACCGGGACGAGCGGGAGGGCGACGGCAAGCGGCAGCCAGGCCCACGACGTGCGCGACAGCCACAGGTCGTAGGCATACCCGCAGCCGGCGCCGGCGATCGCCACGACGAACGTGGCAGGTCCGGACTGGGCGGCTAGCGCGAGACCCACGCCGCCCGCGGCGGCCGCCACCAGCCCGGCGACGACCGGCCGGACCAGGCCATCGGCGACGGGCTTCACCGGTCGGCGGCCGCGGTCGCGGGGCGCGTCGACGAGATCGTTGAGGGCCCCGATCGAGAACTGGATGGCCGTCATCGCGACCCCGAGACGCAGGGCCTCGGGCGTCCCGGCGCCGGCGAGGGTGGCGAGCGCGAAGGTGGCCGCGCCGTTGAGGAGCGACGGAAAGGGATGGACGACACGGGCCAGGTCGGCGATCCGCGCCAGCCTCGTGACCCCGACGTCAGACGTAGACGAGCTCGTCGAAGTTGGCTACCAGGTAGTCGATCAGGCGGCTCCGCGCGTCGGCCGCCCGGGCCCGGAGGCCCGGGACCAGGGCGTACAGCGAGATCGTCGGGACGAGGAGGCGGCCGGCGGCGTCCCGTCCCGCGGTCGCTG
>MGOD01000015.1:6262-9455 GCA_001795245.1 Chloroflexi bacterium RBG_16_70_13 | reverse complement strand
AATTCTGGCTCGCTCAGCCGCGCCGACCGACGGAAGTCCTCGACGACCCGGACGATCCCCCGCCGCTTGGCGACGTCGCGGAGCAGCTCCTGGACCCAGGCGTCGATCTGGGTGTCCGCCTGGTCCGCGAGGCGCGTCCGGTACTCCTTCGGATCGGCCGACAGGCCGGTGGCTCCCACACTACCTCCTTCGATCGCGCTCGCTCGTCCGGGCGCACGCGGGACGTGCCTGCGCGGGCGTCGGGTCAGTCAACGCCCGGGTCGGGCGACAGTATGCCAGAGGGTCCGCGGAGCTCGGCGGACGCCTCGCGCGAGCCCTCCGGCCAGTCGTTGAAGAGCTCCGTGAGCCATCGCCCGAAGCGACCCGGCGGAGCTGGGTCGGTCGCGTCCGCGAGGAGCGCCTTGAGCGCCCGCCAGGTCTCCGCGGTCAGGGCCGTGACGGCCTCGCCGGTGGCCCGCCTCTCGGTTGCGATCGGCCGCCCGATTTGGACCCGGAGCAGCCGGCGGAAGCCGAGCCACGACGTGCCGTTGATGGCGACGGGGATGACGGGTACGCCCGAGCGAAGCGCGAAATAGGCCGCCCCGTCCTGGATGTCGAGAAGGTCCCGCTCGCCGACGTGGATGCGGCCCTCGCCGGCGATCACGAGAACGCCGCCCGCCTGGAACACCGCGCCGACCCGGCGGGTCACCTCGAGGAGGTCCGTCTTGGCCGGGCGGTACGGCACGGCCGACGCGGTCCAGTACATGAGCCGGTTCCGTGGCCCCACCCGGAGGTCGTCCTCCTTCGGGCCGAAGAAGTACGTCCGCGGCCGGAGCGGCAGGGTGGCGTAGAGGAGGAACGGGTCGCTCCAGTTGAGGTGGTTGAAGCAGTAGAGGGCGGGGCCCTTGGCGAGGTGCTCGCGGCCCTCGACCCGGAGCCGGAACAGGAGGCGCATGACGACGCTGACGACGAGACGCGACGAGTAGTACCGGATCGTCCGGTTCCAGCGCGGCAGGTCGGGCCGGGGCAGGCGGTCGTCGCTCGTCATCGTGAGGAAGACGCCGACGGGGCAGGCGCCGTCACGTCCGGTCGGAGGGACAGCGCGGCCGGGTCGAGGTCGCTCAGCCGGGCCAGCACGTGATGAGCGATCGCCTCCGCCCCCGGGGCGGGTGGCACGCTCACGTTCGGGACGAGGACCGCGGTCATCCCGGCCGCCAGGCCGGCCCGGAGGCCGTTGATCGAATCCTCGATGACGACGCACCCGGCCGGGTTCACGCGGAGCCGGCGAGCCGCCTCGAGGTAGACGTCCGGTGCCGGCTTGCCGTGGTCGACCTCGTCGGACGAGACGACCACCGGGACCGTATCCCGCAGGCCCGTCGCCGCGAGGGCCGCGTCGATGACCCGCCGATGGGCGGACGACGCGATCGCGACCGGCCATCGCGCCGCGATCCGACGGACGGTCCCGACGGCGCCGTCGATGACCGGGACCCCTGTCGCGTAGCGGTTGGTGACCCGGCCGACGATCGCTTCGAGGATCGTCGCCTCGGCCGCCTCGGCCAGGCCGAGGCGCTCGCGCATGATCCGCGCCCAGCCGGCCGAGTTGGCGCCCATGACGGCCCGGGTATCGGCCTCCGTCCAGCGGAGGCCGTGCGCGGCCGCCCAGGCAGCCCGTTCCTCGTGCCACCAGATCTCGGAATCGACGATCACCCCGTCGAGATCGAAGATCACCGCCGCCACGGGCATCCGCTCACGCTGCCTCCCTGCTCTCCCGCCGCGAGCCTAGCATCCCCGGGACCGGCGACGAGATCGGCCGTTCGGCCGAGCCGATTCGGGCCGATCGACTCGGACGTCTTCGCGCGCCACCATGTACCGTCATCGGACGGCGCGCCACTCGCCATGCAGGGCCGCGGGCCCGGCGCTCGACGCCCATCGGGTTCGCCGGGCGCGCCTGGAGGGACAACCGTGCACATCGACCGCCGGCTCCTCGGCTGGGGAGCCTTCCTCATCATCGTCGGGGCGATCCCACTCCTCGTCCGGGCCGGCTACCTCGATGCCGGGCTCGTCGACGAGTGGCCCAGCCTGTGGCCGCTGCTCCTCATCGGCTGGGGGCTCGGGCTCATCCTGCGCCGGACGCCCGGCGAGCTGGTTGGGAGCGCGATCTCGGTCGTCGTCCTCGGGGTCATGGTCGGCGGGCTGATCTCGACCGGGTTCGGCGGCTTCCCGGCCTTCGGCGCCTGCGGCTCCGGCGGCGGCGATGGCGGGGCGAGCTTCGGCAACCGCTCCGGGACGCTCGAAACGAACGGGCGCGTCGGCATCGAGTTCAACTGCGGGACCCTCGCGGTGTCCGCCGTCGACGGCTCGGACTGGACGCTCACGGGAACGTCGCCCGCCGGCCGCGGACCCGAGGTCGAGGCCGACCTCGGGCGCGTCGAGATCCGGCCGCCCGATCGCCGGGACTTCATGGGCTTCTTCGAGGACGCGTCTCGTTGGCAGGTCGGGCTACCGAAGGGCTCGACGCTCGACCTCGGCGTCACCCTCAACGCCGGCGACGGCACCGTCGACCTGGCCGGGGCGAACCTCGACAGCCTGAGCGTGACCGTGAACGCGGGCTCGATCGACTTCGCACTCGCCGAGGTGGCGGCGCTCTCCGACGTGAGCTCGACCGTGAACGCCGGGTCCGCGACGTTCGACCTGCGGGGCGCGGTACGCGACGTAACCATGACCCTCAACGCCGGATCGGTCGCGGTGTGCGTGCCGAAGGGGCGGCAACTCAGTGTGACCTGGAGCGGCGCCCTCGCATCGAACAACTTCGACCAGATCGGGCTCCTGAAGGTCGACGATCAGCACTGGATCACCGCAGGCGTCGAGTCGACCGTCGAAGGCCCGTTGACGCTCCATGTCTCGGCCAACGCTGGCTCGTTCTCGCTCGACTTCGGAGGTGCCTGCGATGCGTGAACGCCTCTATCGCTCCCGCGAGGAGCGCGTCCTGTTCGGGGTCGCCGGGGGCGTCGCCGACTGGCTGGACGTGGATCCGGCGCTCGTCCGGATCGTCTTCGCGCTGCTCGTCTTCGCCGGCGGGATCGGCTTCTTCCTGTACATCGTCATGGCCATCGTGGTGCCCGAGGAGCCCGTCTACCTCGGAGCGCCGCCATTTCCGGGGGACCCGGTCGCCGGCTCGTCAGCGCCAGCCGCCGCGCCCTCGACCGCGGCAGCG
>MGOD01000015.1:4684-6172 GCA_001795245.1 Chloroflexi bacterium RBG_16_70_13 | reverse complement strand
CCGAGGGCGACGGCCGCGGCATCGTCATCTTCGGCGCGATCCTCATCGTCGTCGGCGCGTGGTTCCTGATCCGGCGGTACGTCCCGGCGCTCGACGGTGACCTCCTCGGGCCGATCGTCCTGATCGTCATCGGAGCGCTCCTGCTCGGCGGCGCGCTCACCCGCGGTGGGAGCGGGACGCCGCCGGCCCAGGGCTGAGCAAGCGCGGGCCCTGGCGGCTCGGGGCCTCCGGCGACACGGATCCGTCATACGGGCCGCCTAGACTCGGTGCAGCACCGAGAGGAGTCGCCCCGTATGTTCCTGTTTGGCAAGTCGTCCGCCATGCCCACCGCCGAGTCCGCCCTGCCCGGCCGCACCGAGCCGATCCTTCGGGCCGGCCCCCATCACGTGAACGGCCGCCCGATCGCCGGGCCGTACCCCGACGGAACCGAGATCGCCGAGTTCGCGCTCGGCTGCTTCTGGGGCGCCGAGAAGGGTTTCTGGCAGCTGCCCGGCGTCTGGGTCACCGCCGTCGGTTACCAGGGTGGCTTCACGCCCAACGCCACCTACCAGGAGGCCTGCAGCGGCCGGACGGGGCACGCCGAGGCGGTCCGGGTGGTCTACGACCCGTCGATCGTCTCGTACGAGCGGCTGATGAAGCACTTCTGGGAGGCTCACGACCCGACCCAGGGCATGCGCCAGGGCAACGACATGGGAACGCAGTACCGCTCCGCGATCTTCCCGCGCAGCGACGCCCAGCGAGCCGCCGCGATCGCCTCGCGCGAGGCCTACCAGCAGCAGCTCAGCGCCGCCGGCTTCGGCGAGATCACGACCGAGATCTCGGGTCCACCGGCCCCCGAGTTCTTCTTCGCCGAGGACTACCACCAGCAGTACCTGAGCAAGAATCCCAACGGCTACTGCCCCGACCACGGCACCGGTGTGGCGTGCCCGATCGGGATCGGGGTGAACGCTTGACGCCGATGGCTCGCGAGTGATCCGAGTCCTCCACCACGTCCAGCTCGCGATGCCGGCCGGACATGAGGACGAGGCGCAAGCCTTCTACGAAGGGATCCTCGGCATTCCCAGGGTCGCCAAGCCGGCGAACCTCGAGCGACGGGGCGGCTGCTGGTTCAGGTCACCGACCGTGGAGGTCCACCTCGGCGTCGAGGCGCCCTTCTCGCCCGCCCGGAAGGCGCACCCGGCGTTTCTCGTCGAGGACCTCGCCGGGTTCCGCGAGCGCCTGGCGCTGGCCGGGTTCGATGTCGTCGACGACGAGCCGCTCGAGGGCTACGACCGCTTCTACACCAGCGATCCATTCGGGAACCGGATCGAGCTGCTCCGCCCACCCAACGCGGGCGACGGCGGCTGAGCACACGGGCGCTGACCTCGACCTCGAGACACCTCAGGTCATCCGGCGAAGCACCCGGCTGGCGCGCAACGTGACCCACTTGCTGGGCTGACCCTGGACCTCGAGGTCGACCCAGGTCTTGCCGTTGTAGGCGCAGCGGTT
>MGOD01000015.1:3249-4586 GCA_001795245.1 Chloroflexi bacterium RBG_16_70_13 | reverse complement strand
TCAAGGACCTGGAGGACGTCGGTGACGTATGCCGACGGGAAGCCGAGCCTGAACCACGAGCCGTTCGGCCGGACATTGCCCCAGCCCATCGGGTAGTCGGCGACCGCGGGATCGCGACTGAGGAGGAACGCGGCCCCGGCCACGATCGCCCGGTTCACGAGCGGCGACCGCCGCTCGACCGGGACCCTGGCGAGCCCGAGGATGGCCTTGGCCGCGCCCCAGCCGCACGCCAGGCCCTCGTTGGCCGCGCAGGCGAAGCCCGGGCCGCTCGTGCCCGAGGCGTACCACCGCTCCATGCCTTCGCCGGTGATGGCCCGGGCCTGCCACTCGATCGCGCCCTGGACTCGCGCGTCGTCGAGCCAGCCGAAGCCGATGACCGCCCGCAGCAGGTTGCCGTTGAGGCAATGGATGACCGCCGACGGCGGCGGTGGCCGGTCGACCCGCCCCGAGGCCCCGAACCCGCCGCTCGCCGCGATCGAGTGCGCCAGCACGTAGTCGCAGGCCCGCCGGATCCGCATGTCGCTCCCGTCCGCGCCAAGCTGGTCGAGGAAGATCAGCTGCCAGACCGTGCCCCGGTACTTCGTGGCGTAGCCGGCTCCCGGCTTCTCCCAGTAGCCCTCCGGGTGCTGGGCCGCGAGGATGGCGGCGATGGGGTCTGCGAGCATCGCCGCCCGTCGCGCCGCCATGACCTCGGGATCGTCGGCCGGGCGGTCGAGCAGGTCCCGCAGCGCCAGGTGTCTGACGGCCGGGGCCGAGGGATCCAGCAGCCACGGCAGCGGATCGGATCGGAGCCTGCCCGGCCAATCGCCTGGCGCACGCGTTGGGGACGCCGCCTCGAGCATCGTCATCGCTCCCCTCCTCTGGGTCGTCCTCCAGTCTCGCCGCACCGGGACCACCTGGCGAGGGCCGAGCGGCCCGATGCGGAACGCCGGCCGGCGGCGTCTGACGGCCACCTCCTCGGACTGGGCGCCTCGGCAATACACTGCGGGCGTGGTCGAAGATGCCGCCTTCCCGGAGCGTTCCGTTCGGCCCCGCCTCTGGCTGGTCCGGCACGGTGAGACCGAATGGGCCCGGATGGGACGCCATACCGGCGCCACCGACATCCCCCTGACCGAGGCCGGCCGGGCCCAGGCCGAGGCCGTCGCCCGGCGCCTCGCCGGGATCCCCTTCGCGGCGGTCAGATCGAGCCCCCGGTCGCGGGCCCTCGACACCGCCCGCCTCGCCGGCTTCTCCGACCGGGTCGAGACCGACGAGGACCTCGTCGAGTGGGACTACGGCGCGGACGAGGGCCGGACGACCGAGGAGATCCGGGCCGAGCGGCCCGGCTGGACGATCTG
>MGOD01000015.1:2239-3236 GCA_001795245.1 Chloroflexi bacterium RBG_16_70_13 | reverse complement strand
CCGCGGCGGCGAGGCGATCGAGGGGGTGGCGGCCCGAGCCGATCGTGTCATCGCCCGCGCGAGGGGCCTCGACGGCGACACCCTGATCTTTGCCCACGGCCATCTCGGCCGGATCCTCGGCGCCCGGTGGGTCGGCCTGCCACCCTCGGCCGGCGCCCGGCTGGCCCTCTCGACGGCCACGATCTCGGTCCTCGGCTGGGACCGCGAGACGCCGGCGATCAGCCGCTGGAACGACGGGGTCGACCTCGACTGACGGTCGGGCCGACGGTCAGGCGGACGGTCGGCCCGGGGCGGCGGCCTCGACGAGCGGCACCCGGACGGTGAACCTGGCGCCACCGGGCTCCCGGTTGGCCGCCTGGATGGTGCCGGCGTGGCCGTCGGCGATCCAGGCCGCGATGGCCAGGCCCAGGCCGGCGCCGCCGGGCGGAGCGCCGGCGCCGCGCCAGAACCGCTCGAAGAGCCGGGGCAGGTCCTCGGGGCGAAGGCCGCGGCCCTCGTCCTCGACGGTGAGGACGGCGCTCGAGCCGTCGCGACGGACGGCGACCCGGACTGAACCGCCGGGCGGGCTGTGCCCGATCGCGTTGTCGACGAGGATGAGGACGAGCTGGCGAAGCCTGGCGGCGTCGCCGGCGACCACCGCG
Organism: Chloroflexi bacterium RBG_16_70_13; assembly: GCA_001795245.1. GTDB lineage: Bacteria > Chloroflexota > Limnocylindria > Limnocylindrales > CSP1-4 > UBA5189. Next base: position 2,595 of record MGOD01000015.1, on the reverse strand, counting down.
GGCTCCGGGTCGACCTCGACGCGGACGCCCTGCTCGCGGGCCGGGCCGGCCAGGGAGCCGGCCGCGTCGGCGGCCACGTCACCGAGGTCCACGGGCAGGCGCTCGAGGCTGACCGCCCCGGAATCGGAGCGGGCCAGGAGGAGGAGCTCCTCGACGAGCCTGGTGAGGTGATCGACCTCGGCGCCGATATCGTCGAGTGCCTCGCCGACCGCCGCGACAGGCTTGTCGCGGTGGCGCCGGAGGTGCTCGACGGAGGCCCGGATGACCGTCAGCGGCGTCCGCAGCTCGTGGCTCGCATCGGCGGCGAACTCGCGCTGGCGGCGGAGCGCGGCCCGTTGCGCCGCGAGCCACTCGCG
>MGOD01000015.1:0-2217 GCA_001795245.1 Chloroflexi bacterium RBG_16_70_13 | reverse complement strand
CGCCGGGAGTAGACCGTCCCGAAGCCGATGGCGACGAGGACGACGACCACGCCGCCGGCCAGGAGGACCGCGAGAAGTCCCTGGAGGGTGCTCTGCTCGGCCGTCCGGTCCTGGTAGACCTGGACGTAGACCGTCCCGATCTCGCTCTCGAGCGGCTCGGTCACGAGCCGGACCGGCGTGCCCTCGACCGTGGTCGTGCGGACGTCGCGCCCGGAGGCGACCGCGGCCGCCAGCGAAGCGGCGTTCGGCATGCCTTCGATCAGATCTGTCGAGCGCGGCGCGAGGACCGTGCCGTCGCCCTGGAGAATGATCGCGAAGGTGCCGGTCCCGAAGATGAAGCCGGTCGGCAGGTCGTCCTGGCCGGGTCGGGGCCGCGGGCGCCCGGGTCCGGGCTCCTCGACCGCGTGGCGGACCGCCTCGACTCGCGAATCGAGCTGTTTGATCCCGCTCGCCTCGAGGGTGCCGGAGACGCTGACGTAGAGCGCGATCGCGAGGACGACGAGGACCAGGAACGTCGTCCCGGCCGCCCACGCTACGAGCCGGCGTCCGACGGAGCGGACCATCCGCGCGTCGGCCGCGAGGGCCTCGGCCTCGGCGGCATCGGGCCCCGGGATACCGGCGGAAACCGCCTCGTCAGGCATCGCTCAGGCGATAGCCGACCCCGCGAACGGTCTCGACCCGCGAGCCCGCATCGCCGAGCTTCGTCCGCAGGTAGTGGACGTAGGCATCGACCGCGTTCGGCGTCACCGCGACGCTGTAGGGCCAGGCCTGGTCGAGGAGCTGGTCGCGGGTCAGGGTCTGGCCGGGATGGCGCAGGAAGCACTCGAGGAGTGAGAACTCGCGGGGGCTGAGATCGACCGGCCGGCCGTTCACCGTGACCCGTCGGCCGGCCTCGTCGAGGGCGATCGGGCCGACCTCGAGCCTGGGCTCGGGTCGGCGCGGCCCCGGCTCCGCGCGGCGCGCCAGGGCCCGGAGGCGCGCCGAGAGCTCCTCGTAGGCGAACGGCTTGACGAGGTAGTCGTCGGCGCCGGCGTCGAGCCCGGTCACCCTGTCGCTGACGGTGTCGCGAGCGGTCAGCATCAGGATCGCCGTCTCCGTGCCGCGCTTGCGGAGGCGCCGGGCGACCTCGAGGCCGGAGATGTCGGGCAGGCCGATGTCGAGGATGACGGCATCGATGCCGTCGGCCTCAGCGAGATCGAGGCCGGTTTCGCCGTCGACGGCGAGGTCGACGACGTGACGATCCTCTTCGAGCAGGCGCTTGAGGACCCGGCCGAGTCGTTCGTCGTCCTCGATGACGAGCAGATGCATCGCGCTCGGGGCTCCCTGCCTACGGGACGATCGTGATGTCGGCAGCCGTGGCGCCGGTTCCGATCCGGAGACCCAGGCCATCGAGCTCGACGATGACCGTCGTGCCCGTGGACACGTCCGAGGCGGACGCGTCCGCCTGGCGATGGTAGTCGGTGGCCTGATCGATCGCGATGGTGACCGTCGTCCCGGTGGCGAGCTCGATCGTGATCGAGTCGGCGTCAAGCGCCTGGACCGTGCCCCGGATCGACATCCCACCGGCCTCCGGCCCGAGCTGCCCGGCGCCGTTGCCACCCGGCCCGCCCGGCAGCTGGCCGTCCGCGCCGTCTGGCTGGAACCCGCCGGGGAGGAGCCCGGTCCCACTGTCATTCGCGCTCGCGCCGGTCCCCGGAGCGGTCGCCCGTCCGGCGGCGAACGCGATGCCCCCGAAGAGGATGGCGAGGGCGGCCGCGAGGACGACGTTGACCGCCAGTCTGGTTCGATGCGATGGACGGGGCATGGCCACCCGGGGGGGTTCCGTCGCGGGATCAGGCGCCCGCGTGGCGGGTTCGGCGGGCACGGCAGCGGCGACCTCGGTGGGTGCCGCGTCAGTCCGCGGGCTGGGCGCCGCGTCGGCGGGCGCAGGCGTCGTGGGCCCGTCGAGCGCTGGGGTTGTGTCGCTGGTCATTGATCGTGCTCTCCGTGGCGTGGGCCGGCGCGAACCGGGCCTGGTTGCTGAGTTCAAGGGAACCCCTGCTGGGTGAGAACTCGCTGAGAGCCGGGTCGCGGGGCTGCCGTACCGGCTGCTCAGCTCGCGGCGGCGCAGTCGTAGAGCGTCCCGGCCGAGGCCCCCGACGCGTCGACGGCGGTGCAGGACGAGGCAACCCACTCGCTGACGTCGCCGGCCCCCAATGAGCCGCCGAGCCGCCCGCC
>MGOD01000014.1:21379-21519 GCA_001795245.1 Chloroflexi bacterium RBG_16_70_13 | reverse complement strand
GCCCTGCGGGCCCTCGTCCGCGAGACGCGGGTCCATCCTCGCCAGCTCGTCGCCCCGATCTTCGTCACGCCGGGACGCGGCGTCCGGAGCCCGATCTCGTCGCTCCCGGGGGTGGCCCGGGTCTCGCCCGACGAGGCGGC
>MGOD01000014.1:14756-21307 GCA_001795245.1 Chloroflexi bacterium RBG_16_70_13 | reverse complement strand
CGCCGAGGGCTCCGGGGCGTGGATCGAGGACGGGATCGTCCAGGCGACCCTCCGTCGCCTCCGTGACGCGGACCCGGACCTCGTCCTGATCGCGGATACCTGCCTGTGCGAGTACACCGCCCACGGGCACTGCGGCCCGATCCTCCCCGACGGCAGCGTGGACAACGACGCCGCCATCGGGCTGCTCGCTGCCACCGCGATCTCCCAGGCACGGGCCGGCGCCGACATCGTCGCCCCGAGCGCGATGATGGACGGCCAGGTCGCGGCGATCCGGGCCGGCCTCGATACGGCCGGCTTCAGCGGCACCTCGATCCTGGCCTACGCCGCCAAGACCGCGTCGGCCTACTACGGCCCGTTCCGCGAAGCCGCGGATTCCGCCCCGGCCTTCGGGGATCGGCGGGGCTACCAGATGGACCCGGCCAACCGGCGCGAGGCGATGCGCGAGATGGCGATCGACGTCGCCGAGGGCGCCGACGCCCTGCTCGTCAAGCCGGCGATGCCGTCGCTCGACATCCTTGCCGCCGCCCGGGCCCGCTTCGAGCTCCCCATCGCGGCCTACCAGGTCAGCGGCGAGCACGCCCAGATCGAGGCGGCCGCCCGGCTCGGCTGGATCGACCGCCGACGGACACACCTCGAGGCGCTGACCTCGATCGTCCGGGCCGGGGCCGACATCGTCATCACCTACGCCGCCGCCGACCTCGCGGCCTGGCTCACGGAAGGACTCGACCGATGACACCGGCCGCCGCCGATCCCGTCGCTCCCTCGCGCCAAGCGGTCCTCACCGGGCGGGCCGAGTCGCTCTTCCCGGGCGGCGTCAACAGCCCCGTCCGCGCCTTCCGCTCGGTCGGCCGCCCGCCGCTCGTCCTCGCGGCGGGCGCAGGCGCCCGTGTCCGCGACGCCGACGACCGCTGGTACGTCGACTACATCGGCGCGTGGGGCCCGGCGATCGTGGGCCATGCGCATCCCGTCGTCGTGGATGCGGTTCGTACGGCCGCCCTCAGCGGCTTCGCCCTCGGCGCGACGTCACCGTCGGAGGTCGTCCTGGGCGAGGCGATCCGCGCCGCGGTCCCGTCGATGGAGCGGCTCCGGTTCACCTCGTCGGGCACGGAAGCCGCCATGAGCGCCCTCCGGCTGGCCCGCGGCGCGACGGGCCGCGACCTCGTCCTGAAGTTCGCGGGCGGCTATCACGGCCACTCCGACGGCCTCCTCGTCGAGGCCGGCTCGGGCCTCGCGACCCTTGCCCTGCCCGGCAGCGCCGGCGTCCCGGCCCAGGTCGCGGCGGCCACGATCGTCGTCCCGATCAACGACCTGGCCGGGGTCCGGGCCGCGTTCGATGCCCATCCCGGCCGCATCGCGGCGGTCATCGTCGAGCCTGTCGCAGCGAACGTCGGGGTCATCGCCCCGGCGTCCGGCTTCCTCCAGGGCCTCCGCGAGGTGACGGCCGCCAACGGTGCCCTGCTCGTCTTCGACGAGGTCATCACGGGCTTCCGCGTCGGCCGCGGCGGCGCCCAGGCCCGCTACGGGGTCCTCCCGGATCTGACCGTCCTCGGCAAGATCATCGGCGGGGGCATGCCCGTCGGGGCCTACGGCGGGCGGCACGAGCTCATGGCCCTCATCGCCCCCGAGGGGCCCGTCTACCAGGCCGGCACGCTGTCCGGCCATCCCCTCACGATGGCCGCCGGCGCGGCGACGCTCGGGCTCCTCGACGACGCCGCGTACGAGCGCCTCGAGGCCACCGGGGCGGAGCTCGAGGCCGGCCTCAGGGCGGCGGCCGGGGCCGCTGGCCGAACGATCGCAATCGCCCGGGTCGGCTCGCTCCTGACCGTCTTCTTCCGCGACGGGATCCCGACCTCGACTGATGCCGCCATGGCCTCCGACCGTACCGCGTATTCCCGCTTCTTCGGGGCGATGCTCGACGAGGGCGTCCTCCTCCCGCCTTCGCAGTTCGAAGCCTGGTTCATCTCGCTGGCCCACGATCGCGAGCTGATCGGGGAGACGGTCGCCGCCGCCCGCAAGGCCTTCCGGGCATGAGCACGACGGCCGTTGTCGGGGCCGCCGCCGGCGCCGCCGGCGTCGGGGCCTCCGTCCTCGCCGCGCCGCCCGTCCCCGTGGCCGAGGCCCGGACGGACCGCTACCTCCGGGCGACCCTGCGCCTGCCGGTCGACGTCACCCCGGTCTGGTTCATGCGCCAGGCAGGCCGGTCGCTGCCCGAGTTCCGGGCCATCCGCGAGCGGGCCTCGCTCGTCGAGATCACCCGTGACCCGGCCCTCTGCGCCGAGGTCACCCTCCAGCCCGTCCGGCGGCTCGGCGTCGACGCCGCCATTCTCTTCGCAGACATCACGACGCCCCTCGCCGGGCTCGGCGTGAGCTTCGAGATCACGCCAGGTGTCGGCCCGGTGATCGAGCGGCCGATCGCCTCCACGGGTGACGTCGAGCGGCTCCGGCCGTTCGTGCCCGGGGAGGCGGTCGGTCCGCTGCTCGAGGCGGTCAGGCTGATCCGGGCCGAGAGCCCGGTGCCGCTCATCGGCTTCGCCGGGGCGCCCTTCACCCTCGCCTGCTACCTCATCGACGGCGGCCCGTCGCGCGACTTCCCGCGAACGCGGGCCTTCATGCACGCGGAGCCGGGGGCCTGGGACGTGCTCATGACCCGCCTCGTCGAGGCGACGGTCGCCTACCTGGCCGCGCAGGTCGAGGCCGGCGCCCAGGCAGTCCAGGTCTTCGACTCCTGGGTCGGAGGGCTCTCGCCGCTCGACTATCGCCGGTCCGTCCTGCCCTGGATGCGTCGCCTCTGGACCGGCATCGGGGCCCTCGGCGTGCCCTCGACCCACTTCGGCATCGGCACGGCCGGGCTTCTCCGGCTCCAGGCCGAGGCCGGCGGCGACGTCATCGGCCTCGACTGGCGGATCGCGCTCGACGATGGCTGGGAGCGCGTCGGCGACCGGGCCGTCCAGGGCAACCTCGACCCGATGGTCCTGCTCGGGCCGTGGGCCGACCTCGAGGACGCGGCGCGCTGGATCCTCGACCTCGCCGCGGGGCGGCCGGGTCACGTCTTCAACCTGGGCCACGGCGTCATCCCCGAGACCGATCCCGACGTCCTGCGCCGGCTCGTCGACCTCGTCCACTCGATCCCGCTCGGAGGCCGCTGATGTCCCGCGACGCCGTCCTGCTCATGGCCTACGGCGGCCCTCGTTCGCTCGACGAGGTCGAGGCCTACTACACCGACATCCGGCGCGGGGTTACGCCTCCGCCCCAGCTCCTCGAGGAGCTCCTCGAGCGGTATCGCGCGATCGGCGGCGCCTCCCCCTTATCGGGAATCGTCGAGCGCCAGCGAGCGGCCCTCGCAGCGGCTCTCGCCGGGCGGGGCCGGGCGATCCCGGTGTACGCCGGCATGCGCCACATCGCGCCCCGCATCGCGACGGTCGTCGAGGGCATGGCCCTCGACGGGATCGAACGGTTCGTGGCGATCGCCCTCGCGCCGCAGCGCTCGTCCAACGGCGCTGGCTACCGGCGCGCCGTGGAGGCAGGGCTGGCGGCGGCCGGTGCCCGCGGCGATGCAGCCCCGACCCCGATCTTCGTCGAGTCGTGGCACGACGAGCCCCGGTTCATCGACGCCCTTGCCCGGGCCACCCGCGAGGCGCTCGGCCGGTTCGAGATGCCGGCGGTCGTCCGCCTCGTCTTCACCGCCCACAGCCTCCCGGTACGTGTCGTGGCCGAGGGCGACCGCTACCCCGACGAGATCGCGGCCACGGCCCGGCTCGTGGCCGACCGCGTCGGCATCACCGACTACGAGCAGTGCTTCCAGAGCGCCGGGCGGACGGGCGAGGCCTGGCTGGGGCCCGATCTCCGCGACGAGATCCGCCGGCTCGCCGCGGACGGCGTCCGCGAGGTCGTCGTCTCGCCGGTCGGCTTCGTGGCCGAGCACCTCGAGGTCCTGTACGACATCGACATCGAGGCCCGGGCCGTTGCCGACGAAGTCGGGATCCGGCTCGAGCGGGCCCCGTCGATGAACGACGACCCAGCTTTCATATCGGCCCTCGCCGACGTCGCGACCCGGGCACTCGGCGCCGGGACGGCGACAGCGGTGCGGGCCGGCACGCCTGCAGGAGTTGGCCGATGACCGCGCTCATGCATCCCGCCGGACGGCCCGGCGGCCATCCCGAGGGCAGTCCCGCGGGGATCGGGGCCGTCGGCTCCGTGCGACCCGAGGGCTACGTCTTCAACCGCGCCCCGATGCTCGTCTACTGGGAGACGACGACCTCGTGCGGCCTCGCCTGCCGCCATTGCCGGGCCGAGGCGATCCCGGAACGGGCACCCGACGAGCTGACGACCGAGGAGGGCTTCCGCCTTCTCGACGCGATCACCGGCTTCGGGGAGCCCTACCCGCATGTCGTCTTCACCGGCGGCGATCCCCTCCGCCGGCCTGACCTCGAGACGCTCGTCGAGGCCGCGACCGCGCGGGGCATCGGCGCCTCGCTGGCGCCGGCGGCGACGCCGGAGCTGACCCCGGTGCGCCTCCGGGCCCTCAAGGCCGCCGGCATCCAGACGATGTCGCTGTCGCTCGACGGCTCGACGCCCGAGCGCCACGACGGCTTCCGGGGCGTCCCCGGGACGTTCGAGGTGACGCTCAGGGCGGCGGATTGGACCCACGAGATCGGCCTGCCGCTCCAGGTCAACACCCTCATCACCGACGAGACACTCGCCGACCTGCCGGCGATCTACGACCTGATGACGCGGATCGGGATCATCCGCTGGAGCCTCTTCTTCCTCATCTCGGTCGGGCGGGGCTCGGCGCTCCGCGAGATCACGCCGGTCGAGGCCGAGCGACTTAACCACTGGCTGTACGGGCTCTCGAAGGACGCCCCGTTCGCGATCAAGACGACCGAGGCGACCCACTACCGGCGGGTCGCGATCCGGCGGATGCAGGCCGAGGGCCTCGACGAGGCGGCGATCGCAGCGACGCCGGTGGGCCGCGGCTTCGGCGTCCGCGACGGGAACGGGATCCTGTTCGTGGCCAACAACGGCTACGTCTTCCCGTCCGGCTTCCTGCCCCTCCCGACCGGCAACGTCCGGACCGACGACATCGTGACCCTCTACCGGGAGCACCCGGTCTTCACCGGCCTCCGCGACGCGAGCCGGTTCAAGGGCCGCTGCGGGGCCTGCGAGTACGCCCGGATCTGCGGCGGGTCGCGCGCGCGGGCATTTGCCTGGACGGGCGACCCGCTCGAGTCCGACCCGCTCTGCCCGTTCGTCCCGCCGCTCGCGCAGGGCCGCGCAATCCCCGCCGGGCGTGAGCTGATCGAGGCGTGACGTGACCGTCCTCGTGGCCGGCGGCGGCATCACCGGGCTGGCGAGCGCGTACGCGCTCGGAAAGGCCGGGATCCCGACCCTCCTCGTCGAGGGGTCGCGCCGTCTCGGCGGCAAGATCCGGACCGAGGAGGTCGACGGCTTCGTCATCGAGCACGGCCCGGACTCGTTCGTGAGCTACCGGCCGGCGGGGATGGCGCTCATCCGCGAGCTCGGGCTCGGCGACGCGATCATCCGGCCAGAGGAACCCCGGATCGTCTTCATCCGGGCCGGCGGCCGCTTCCGGCGCTTCCCCGACGGGATGGGCCTGGTCCTCCCCACGAAGTTCCGCCCGTTCCTGACGAGCGACCTCTTCTCGCCCCTCGCCAAGGCCCGGATGGGCCTGGATCTCCTCCTGCCCCGCGACGGGACCGAGGGCGACGTCGCCGTCGGGCCGTTCCTCCGGCGGCGGCTTGGGAACGCCCTCGTCGATCGTCTCGCCGGCCCGCTCATCGGCGGCGTCTACGGCACCCCGATCGACGAGCTGAGCCTCGACGCCGTCGTCCCGCAGCTCCGTGAATCGGAACGCCGGCATCGATCGCTCCTCCTCGCCGCGCTCGCCGACGCTCGAGCGCGGAGGCACGTCGCGGCGACCGCCGGCTCACCGGCCAGCGTCGCCCCGCCCTCTCCGTTCGTCACCCTCGCCGGCGGCACCCAGCAACTGGTGGACGCGCTCGTCGACGCCATCCGGGCGATGCCCCACGTGGGCATTCGGACGGACTGCCTCCTCGAGGGTCTCGAGATCGAGGGTTCGCGCGTCCGGGTGCGGTTCTGTGGCGGCGAGCGCATGGCGCCCGAGGCCACCATCCTCGCCACGCCGGCGCGGCTGACCGGCGACCTCGTCGAGGCCGGGGCGCCACAGGCGGCCGCGTCCATCCGCTCGATACCCCACGGGGCGACGGCCGTCGTGAATCTGGCCTATTCGGACGACCAGCTCCCCGCCGACCTTGCCGGCCACGGCTTCCTCGTCGCCGGCGACGAGCCGCTCACGATCAGCGCTGCGACGCTGAGCTCGCGGAAGTGGGCCGGCCGGGCGCCCGAGGGGACTCTCCTCGTGCGGGCCTTCATCGGCGACGGTCGGAGCGGGACGCACGACCTGACCGACGCCCAGCTCGTCCGGGCCGCCCACCTCGACGTCAAAGGGACGCTCGGGATCCGCGGCGAGCCGATTCTGACCCGCTCCTCGCGCTTCCCGGCGGCGATGCCCC
>MGOD01000014.1:14411-14653 GCA_001795245.1 Chloroflexi bacterium RBG_16_70_13 | reverse complement strand
GCCTGACTGCGTCGCCCAGGGGCGAGCCGCCGCCGCCGCGATCACGGGGCTCCTCGCGGGTGGTGCCGCAGCCCAGCCCACCGCAGCGCCCGCACAGGTACCCCTCGCCCCGGTACTGAGGCTCGACGCCCTGACCGTGGGCCAGTCGGCACGGATCGTGGCCATCGATGGCGAGCATCACGCCGACCTCGCCCTCGAGGGGCTCCTCCCGGGGACGACCGTGGCCGTCTCGTCGCGATCGC
>MGOD01000014.1:11657-14235 GCA_001795245.1 Chloroflexi bacterium RBG_16_70_13 | reverse complement strand
CGGCCGGCCGAACGTCGGGAAGTCGACCTTCCTCGCCCGCGGCAGCGGCCGCTTCGCCGAGACGGCCAACGCCCCCGGCACGACGGTCCTCGTCGAACGGCGCAACGTGACCGTGGCCGGCGAGGCGGCGATCCTCGTGGACCTGCCGGGCACCCGCTCCCTGGTCGACCGGCCGGCCGGCGACGAGCCGTTCTGGCGCCACCTCGAGGCGGCACATCCGGATGCGATCCTCGTCCTCGTCGATGCCGGCGACCTGGCCCGCCACCTCCCGCTCGCCCTCGCCTGCCGCGACCTCGGGCTGCCGATCGTCGTCGCCGTCAACCTCGCCGACGATGCAACACAGCACGGCATCGACATCGACACCGGGCGCCTGTCCCAGCTCCTCCTCGCGCCGGTCCACCTGACCAACGGCCGAAGCGGCGAGGGAGTCCAGGCCGCCCTTCGTGACGCGATCCGGCTGGCCGCGCGGCGTCGGGCCGTGCGGCTCGGCACCGCCACGCCGTCCTCGACGACCCCGGCGAGCGCCTACGACATCGGCCATGAAGCGCGGATCGGCGCGGTGGCGGCCGGGTTCCACGACCTCCGCTCGGTCGGGGCGGCGGCGATGGACGAGACCGGGCTGGGGCGGCTCATCGAGGCGGGCCTGACGAACCGCCGCGGCGCCGCGACGATCACCCTGGGCCACGAGCTCGAGGCCGCCCGGACCGAGATCGCCCGGGGCTGGGCGGCCCAGGTCGAACGAGTCCGGACCATCCGGGCGCCGTACGCCGATCGCCTCGAGCGTGCCTCGACCGCGCCGTGGCCGGGCATCCCGGCCTTCCTCGCCGTGACCCTGCTCACGTTCGGGATCATGGTCGTCGTCGGCGGCTGGCTGGCGGCCGTGCTCGGCAGCGCCTGGGCGGCGACGGTGTCTCCGGCGCTGACGTCGATCGTCGGCGCGGTCGTCCCCAGCCCGGCCCTGGCCAACGCCGTGCTGTGGGCCCTCGACGGCGGCCTCCTCGCCATGATCTCGGTCGGGATCCCGTACATCCTGACCTTCTACGTCCTCCTCGCCGCCCTCGAGGATTCCGGCTACCTCACGAGCGCAGCCGTGCTCCTGGATCGCGTCTTCAACGCCCTGGGGTTGCCCGGGCGGGCCGCTGTGCCCTTGCTGGCCGCCGCCGGGTGCAACGTGCCGGCCCTGTACGGGACGCGGATCCTGCGGACCCGCCGGGAACGGATCCTCGCCTCGTTCCTGATCACCCTCACGCCCTGCTCCGCCCGGAGCGCCGTCGTCATCGCCGCCCTGGTGCCGCTCGCCGGGCCGGGCGTGGCCCTCGCGGCCTTCGTCGTCACGGCAGCGGTCGCGATCGGCGCCGGGGTCGCCGCCAACAAGCTCGTGCCGGGTCGCCAGCCGAGCCTCGTCCTCGAGATGGCCCACCTCCGGCTGCCCGTGCCGCGCCACGTCGCCCAGAAGGCCTGGGCCCGCTTCCGCGGCTTCGTCGTCACCGCCGCCCCGATCATGCTCATCGGCTCGTTCGTCGTGGGTCTGGCCTGGGAGACCGGTGCCTGGGCGCCGATCTCGACGGCCCTCGGCCCGGTCACGCAGGGCTGGCTGGGCCTGCCGCCGATCGCCGGCGTCGCGATCGCCTTCGGCTTCCTGCGCAAGGAGCTCGCCCTCCAGCTGCTCATCGCCCTCGCGGTCGTGGAGTACGGCCTCGGTGCCGGCGACCTCGGGACGTTCATGTCGGCCGGCCAGGTCTTCGTCTTCGCGATCGTGACCTCGATCTCGATCCCCTGTGCGGCGACGCTCGCTGCCCTCGCCGAGGAGCTCGGCCGCCGGCCGGCTCTCACGATCACCCTCGGCTCGCTGGCCCTCGCCCTCGCCGCCGGCGGCCTCATCGCAAGGGCCGTCGCGATCGCCTGACGCGTCGGGTCGAGAACGCTGGGCGTGCTGCCCGGGCGGCCCGGGGCCGACCCCATCGGCGTCAGCGACACCCCTACGATCCGGGGTCGTGCTATCGCGATCCGGGACCCCAAACAACACCACCTACGATCCGGGGTCGTGGTAGCCGCAGGTCGGTAGCTCGGGAGGCCCTCTGCCGGCGTCCGGGCGGCGCCCGTGAGCGTGAGATGCGACGGCCGGCTCGAGGGACCGTGACAATCTCGGATCCAGTACGACCCCGGATCGTATCTGCGCCGCAGGGGCGCACTGCGGCCAGGGCGCACTGGGGCCGGGTGGGGCCGGCGCGGGCCGGGGCTGGCCGGGGCTGGCCGGGGCTTGCCGGGAGCGCGCAGGGGCGCAGCAGGAACCCGTCGAGAAGAGCACGTCCGACCGCACGGGGCCGAAGGTCAGCCCGACCCGAGCGGCGAGCGGCGCCGCGTCCGCCAGCGACCGTCGGGGCCCTCGACGAGGAGAGCCACGGTCGTCGCCCGCCGCCGGAAGGGCACGAGCCGGGAGGCCTCGATCTCGACGGCGTCGAAGTGGGCCGGATCGTCGACGGCGATCGTCAGGTGGGCCTCGAGTTCGTCGTCGGGGCGCCCGTACGGTGGGTAATCGGGGAACGCGGCCCAGATCGCCAGGGTCAGCGTCACGAAC
>MGOD01000014.1:9922-11642 GCA_001795245.1 Chloroflexi bacterium RBG_16_70_13 | reverse complement strand
ACGACGCCCGGGCCGTAATCGGAGGGCGGCCAGCGCCGCACCGCGTCGAACGCGACGTCGAACGCCTGCACGCTCGCCACGGTCTCGGCGACCTTCGCCGTCACCCCGCGATCGATCTCCTCGACCTCGACGAACGGCGAGAGGATCGTGACGTGGGGCGATACGCCGAGGCGAGCGACCTCGACCTCGCGCCGGCGGATGGCGGCCAGGCGGGGCGGCAGCCGGAACGGGACGACGAGGGCGGAGCGCGCCAGGTCAGCCTCGGGTCGTCAGGTCCTGCGCCCGCGGCGACCTCAGATCTTCAGCATCACGTGCTTGATGAAGGTGTAGTCCTCGAGCGCGTATTTCGAGCCGTCCTTGCCGTAGCCGGACTGCTTCACGCCCCCGTGGGGGGTCTCCGACGCGAGTGTGAAGTGCTCATTCACCCAGACGTGGCCGAACTGGAGCGCCTTGGCGACCCGCATCGCCCGACCGATGTCAGAGGTGAACACCGAGGACGCCAGGCCGTACGGCGTGTCGTTCGCCCAGGCGATCGCCTGCGCCTCGTCGCTGAAGCGCTGGACGGTGACGACCGGGCCAAAGATCTCGTCCTGGATGATCTCCGACTTCTGGTCCGGCCCGGCGATGACGGTCGGGGCGTAGTAGGCGCCCTTGCGATCCGGGCGGACGCCGCCGACGACGATCTCGGCACCGCCGCGGGCACGGTCGACCATGCCCGAGACCTTGTCGGCATGGGCCTGGGCAATGAGCGAGCCCATCTCGATGTCGTCGCCCTCGGCCGGGTCGCCCCACTTGATCGAGCTGACCTGGTCCGCGAGCTTGCCGACGAACGCGTCGTAGACCCTGGGGCCGGCGATGACCCGGGTCGCGGCCGTGCAGTCCTGGCCGGCGTTCCAGTAGCCGGCCGCGCGGAGCGTCTCGGCCGCGACGTCGAGGTCGGCGTCGTCGAAGACCACGACCGGGGCCTTGCCACCGAGCTCGAGGTGCAGCCGCTTCACGGTCTCGGCCCCGATCTTCGCGACCCGCTTGCCGGTCGCGGTGTCGCCGGTGATCGAGACCATCCGGACCTTGGGATGGCCGACGAGGGCATCGCCGATATCGGCCCCGGTGCCGGAGAGGACGTTGACGACGCCGGGCGGGAAGACCTCGGCCAGGGTTTCGGCGAAGCGGAGGGCCGTGAGGGGCGTCCGGGACGAAGGCTTCAGGACGACCGTGTTGCCGGTGGCGAGGGCCGGCCCGAGCTTCCAGGAAGCCATGTAGAGCGGGTAGTTCCAGGGCGCGATCGAGGCCACCACGCCGATCGGGTCGCGCCGGATGATCGAGGTGTGACCGGCGAGGAACTCGTTCGCCGCGAGGCCATCCATGACCCGGGCGGCCCCGGCGAAGAACCGGAAGAGGTCGACGCAGACGCTCATCTCGTCGATCGCCGCACCGACCGGCTTGCCAGCGTTCCGACTCTCGAGCCGGCCGAGCTCGTCGGCCCGGGCCTCGAGGAGATCGGCGAGCTTGAGGAGCATGAGGCTGCGATCCTGCGGCGTCGTCTGCGACCAGCTCTCGAAGGCCCGATCGGCGGCCTCGACCGCCCGATCGACGTCCTCGGCGTCGCTCGCGGGGACGCGGGCGATGACCTCATCGTTCGCCGGGTTGATGACGTCCAGCGTCTTGCCGCTCGCGCTGTCGACCCACTCGCCGTTGATGAACTGCTGGAGCGTCTGGACCT
>MGOD01000014.1:0-9859 GCA_001795245.1 Chloroflexi bacterium RBG_16_70_13 | reverse complement strand
GCCGATCGGGCGCGCACGAACGATCGAGGGATGTCAGGACATTGTGCGCCTGCCGCGGAAGGCCGTTCCAGCCCGCGAGCCTTCGACATCGCGGTTGGGGGTTCGGGCGCGCCGGGAGTCGCCGCGGGGCGCCGACGGGCGGCTCGACGTCGACGGTCAGATCGCGAGCGCGAGCGCGAGCGCCGCGAGGCCGCCGACGCCCACGGCGAGGTCCGGCCAGCCCCAGTGGATGGGCCGGAAGGTCGAGCGGGGGCCGCTGCCGTACGCCCGGGCATCCATCGCCAGGGCGAGCTGGTCGGCGTGCCGGATGGCCCGGACGAGGAGCCCCAGGAGGAGCCGTGGATGCCAGCCCCGGAGGCCGCGGATCCGGCGCGCCTGTCGGAGCGTGACGAGGTCCTCGACGAGGCCCGGGACGGCCTGGTACGCCGCGAGCGCACCGTAGGCGAACCGCTCCGGGACGCGGGCCTGCTGGACGAGCGCATCGACGAGGCGGGTGGGATCGGTCGTCTGGGCGAAGACGGCTCCGACAGCCACGATCGCCAGGACCCGGGCCGCCAGGGCCGCGGCGGTCTCGGCCGCCTCGCGCGCGATTCGGATGGGCCCCAGCCTTGCGAGCTCCGTGGCCGATGGATCTGTGTTGGCGCCAGCCCACAGGAGGTTGGCAAGTGCGATCGATGCCGCCGCCACGACCAGCGGGGCCAGGCCGCGGGCAAGATTCCGTGGCGGCACCCGTCCGATCGAGAGCCCCGCGGCGATCGCCAGGCCGGCCAGGACGAGCGGCGGGCCGGGCTCGCCGATGACCGCCAGCCCGACGAGCCAGGCGACCGCCAAAGCCAGCTTCACGAGCGGGCTCGTCCGGCCGAGCAGGCTCGAGGCCTGGGCGTCGGTCAGGTCGATCGGGGCCAGCATCACACGCTCGGCGCGGGGAGCGGCTCGAGCCCACGGGCTCCGGAGCTCTCGTCGGTTACGGGCCCGTCGTCGGCGACGATCCAGCCGTCGGCCATCTCGACCCGGCGGCTGGCGACACGCGCGGCGAATCGCTCGTCGTGGGTCGCGGCGAGGACGGCGGTCCCCTGCTCCACGAGCTCATCGAGGATCGAGGCGAGGGCCTCCCAGCCGCGCCGGTCCTGGCCGAACGTGGGTTCGTCGAGGAGGAGGACCCGTGGCCGCCGGGTCAGGGCCGTGGCGACGGACAGACGACGCTGCTCGCCGCCGGAGAGGCGGTACGGGTTCCGCTCGCCGAAGGTCTCGAGGGGCATTCCCAGCCGCTCGAGGAGCGCGGCGGCCGCCGAGGCCCGGGACGGGTCGAGACCGAGGGCGATCTCCTCGGCCACGGTGTCCCCGAGGAACCCGAGCTCGGGGTCCTGGAAGACCAGTCCGACCAGCCGCGCCAGGAGCGGCGCCGGCAAGCGCCGCGGATCCGCGCCGCCGACGAGGATCAAGCCGGCCGAGGGGCGGAGGAGGCCACCGACGAGCCGCAGGAGGGTGGACTTGCCGCTGCCGTTCGGGCCGACGATCGCGACCCGCTCCCCGGCCCGGATCTCGAGCTCGGCGTCGCGGACGGCCGGCTCCCCGCCGCGGACGTACGCGTATCGGGCGTGCCGGAGGTCAACGAGCGGGTTCCCCGACCCGGCCGTCCCGGGCCACGCCCCGGGTCCCGGCACCGTCCCGGTCGGGACTTCGGCTTCGCCCCGCCTGCTCGACCGACCGTCGCCGCCCGTCCAGTCGCCCGGCAGCCAGATCCCTTCGCGTGCGAGGCGCTTGCCGGATCGCGCGCGGAGCCTGGCGGGTGTATCGAGGGCGATCGGCGAGCCCCGCTCGTCGAGCGCGAGGACCAGGTCGGCGAGGGGCCAGGCAAGGTCTGCGCGATGCTCGACGAGGACGATCGTCGTCCGCCGCGCGGCCCGGAGCTCCGTGATGCGCCTGAAGAGCGCGTCGGCGCCCGCCGGATCGAGGTTCGCCGTCGGTTCGTCGAGGACGAGGACGGCGGGCGCGGGAGCCTCGACGCCGGCAAGCGCCAGGCGCTGCTGCTCGCCCCCCGAAAGACGGGTCCCGCGTCGCTGCCCGAACCCACCGAGGCCCACGGCGGCGAGCGCCTCCGGGACGCGCGCCCGCATCGCCTCCAGCGGCCAGGCCCGGTTCTCCAGCCCGAACGCGACATCGTCGGCCGCTCGGTCCATGACCAGCTGGCTGGCCGGATCCTGGAAGAGGATCCCGACGCGAGCGGCGACCTCGGCCGGCTCCGCCTCTGCGACCTCGAGGTCACCGACCCGCAGCGAGCCCTGCCACTCCCCGGGGACGTCGCGCGGGACGAGGCCCGCGATCGCCTTCGCGAGCGTGCTCTTGCCGGACCCCGACGGCCCGACTATGACGAGGACGCCGCCCGCGTCGAGACGGAGATCGATCCCGTCGAGGGCGGGCCGTTCCGTCCCGGCGTAACGGAACCGGACGCCGTCGGCGGCGAGCGGAAGCGGTTCTCCCGCCCGCGGCGCTGCGGTCAGTCGGGGAACCCTTCCAGGACGCCGGCTCGCCGGAGCGAGCGGACGAGGGCCTGCGACCCGAGCGCCACGATCACGACAGCCGAGATCGCCATCGCGATGCCTCGCGCGATCTGGACGTCGATGGCGAAGCCCACGTAATAGAGGGCCCAATCGTGGATCCACGCCGCGGCGGCGCTCGCGATCGAGGCCACGACGAGGATGGGAAGCGACCAGTTTCGATAGAGGGTGAAGGCGAAGACGAGCTCAGCCCCGGCTCCCTGAACGAACCCCGACAACAGGACGTCTGGGCCCCAGGGACTCCCGAGAAGGACGGACACGCCGGCCGCCACGAGCTCGGCAAAGAGGGCGGCGCCAGGCTTGCGCACGATCAGCGGGGCGAGGACGGCGGGAACGAGCCAGCCGCCGTAGATGAGGAACGCGCCGAGGGGTGCGACGGCGCTTGCCGGTGCGAGGATGCCCCAGGCCGTGTTGAGGGCGACGAAGGCGACCCCGAAGGCGACCCCGATGACAGCGGTCACCAGGATGTCGCGGGTTCGCCAGCGGGTGTCGATCGCCAGGCCCGGGGCCCCGGTCGATCCGGCGGTGGTCGTGGTCATGGCTGCAGGTTCCTCCGAACAGAGACGCCGCCCCTCGGGAAGGCGGCATCGAGCTCGAACGGGCCTGCTTCCTTCGCCGGTACGAGCCGGATCAGGTTCGGCGGGTCAGTGGCCCCGGCCACACTCTCAGCGCTGCGGCGCTCCCCGGAGGCGATCTTCAGTTGTGAACCGATCCTACACCGACGTCGTCGCGGGCGACAGCGCCGCTACCTGGTCGTCGATCCAGGCGATGACGTCGGCCAGGATCTGCGGTCCCTCGGGCTCGTTGTGGAGCTCATGGCGGATCCCGGCGTAGGCCCGGCGGGTGATGCCGGGGGGATCGGCCAGCAGCTCCGTCGAGCGCGGCGGCACGATCGGGTCGTCGAGGCCATGGATGACGAGCGTGGGGACCGACAGGCCGGCGGCCGCCGTCCGGACACGGGCCTGCTCCTCGAAGAAGCGCGCCCCGAACCAGGTCGTCGAGGTGCTCACGTTGAGCGGGTCCGTCCGGGCGGCCTCCTGGCGGGCAGGATCGCGCGACAGCATCTCCGGGGGAACGCCGTTGGCGATCCGGAGCCGCGGCACGAGCCGGGCGAGGAGCGGGGCGAGGGCGTGCTTCCAGCGCGGGGCGTTGTCGTTGATGCCCGGCGCCGACAGGACCAGGAGGTCGGGCAGCGGCCGGTCCCGCAGGCCCGCGCGGTCCGAGACGCAGTAGCCGAGGGCGATGAGGCCGCCCATCGAGTGCCCGTACAGGATGACCGGCAGCCCGGGCAGCGCGGCCCGGATGGCCGCCAGGCGATCCTCGAGGTCGTCGTGGAAGCGTGACCATCGATCGACCCAGGCCCGTTCTCCGCCCGACGCCCCGAACCCGCGGTGATCCCAGCCGAATGTCTCCAGACCCGCCGCGGCCAGCTGGTCGCCGACGTGCTCCCAGCGCCCGCTGTGCTCGCCCAGGCCGTGGACCAGCAGGACGCCGGCCCGCGGCGCCTTGGCCGGCCAGTGCCGCGTCAGGAGGCGCACGCCATCGCGGGTCGTCGCGCTGTCGGTGAGCGAGGCCATCACCACGAGCGTACTCCGCGGCGGTTCACGCCGCCCAACCGCCGGCGCCTGTCTCCAAACAGAACTGAAGCGACTCTTCGTCCAGTCCTCGGCCGCGCTCGCGACACCCGCCACGCTCGCGCTGGGCTTAGCGACATGTCAGCCATGCGCCAGACGGGTGGCCGCCGATTCCTCATGCACCATTAGTCGCCCCAGTGCTGGATGACGATTCTCGGCCGACCCGCCGATAAAACGGGCGATGAGCACCGCTCGTCATCGTTGGGAAATGGACTCCGTTCGCTTCGGCCTCTCGATCCGTGCCCTTCGCCGTCGCCTTCGCTGGACCCAGGACACGCTCGCCCACCGCGCACGCGTGTCGCAGTCGCTCATCGCCCGGGTGGAGCTGGGCGGTGCCGATCGCGTCACGCCCGCCGTTCTCCGGCGAATCTGCGACGCGCACGGGGCGCGACTCACCATCCGGGTCGACTGGCATGGGGAGGCCCTCGATCGGCTCCTCGACGCCGATCACGCCTCGCTCGTCGAGCGTGTCGTTCGCGAGCTCCAGGCGAACGGCTGGCGGTGCCTGGTCGAGGTCACCTTCGCGATCGGCCGCGAGCGCGGATCCATCGATGTCCTCGCCCTTCACGAGGCCACGGGGACGCTGTTGGTCGTCGAGGTGAAGTCAGTCATCCCGGACATCCAGGCCACGCTCGCAGCGCTCGACCGTAAGGTCCGGCTGGGACCTGCGATCGCCCGCGACCGTGGATGGAGGAGCGAGCGGGTCGCGACGATCCTCGTCGCGGCCGAGGGGCGGACCAACCGCCGCCGCGTCCAGGCCGTCGGAGCGACCTTCGCCACCCACCTGCCGGCGCGATCCGCAGAGGCACGGACGTTCGTGGAGCAACCGTCCGGCACGATCCACGGGCTCTGGTTCCTGCCAATCAGTACCCAGACGACTGGACGTCATCGGGTCGGGCGGTCGCACGCGCCATCCCCTGCGTGATCAGCTGCCGAAACATCGTCATCCATGCGCGGCGGGACTGGCCGACGATTGCTCGTCGACGAGGGGTCAGCCCAGTTCTGGATGACGATTCCGAGGCAGGTGCCGCGGCGCCGACGCTCGCTGGCGACGTCGGCCGACGGCGACCTCGCCCGTCCGCGGCATCGCCCGGCGCCGCGGCCCGCCGGAGGTCCGGCCGCGTACCATCCCCCGGATGCGCGACGAGGCGGGCTGGCTCGAGGTCGGTGACCGGGTCTACACCCGGCGGTACCGCTTCTACGACCAGCAGATCGGTGTCGTCGTCGGCGACGGCGAGGCGCTCGTGATCGACACTCGGAGCAGCCCCGGCCAGGCCCGTGAGCTCATCGCTGACATCGGCCGCCTGACCCCGTTCCCGGTCCGCCAGGTCGTCGACACCCACTGGCACTACGACCACCTCTTCGGCAATCACGACTTCCGGCCGGCCACGATCTGGGGGCACGAGCGGTGCCGATCGCGACTCCTCGAGAACGGCGAACGGCAGCGGGCCTGGGTGGCCGAGACCGAGCCGGCGCTCGCCGCGGCCCTCGAATCGCTGGTCATCGATCCGCCGGACCGGACGTTCGACCCTGCGACGACCGTCGAGGTCGGCGGCCGCCGCGTCGAGCTGGCCTACCTGGGCCGTGGCCACACCGACGCCGACGTCATCGTCGTCGTGCCCGACGCCGCGATCCTCTTCGCCGGCGATCTCCTGGAGAACGACGCGGTCCCCTACTTCGGCGACGCCTATCCCCTCGAGTGGCCGGCGACGGTCGGGTGGCTCCTCGACCTCGTGAGCGGCCCGGTGGTCCCCGGCCACGGCTCCATCGGTGATCGGGCCTTCGTCGAGCGCCAGCTCGCCGACTTCGACGCTGTCGCGGCCGTCGCCCGAAGGCTCCACACCGGTGAGCTCGACCGTGCGGCCGCCCTCGCCGCGATGCCCTACGACCCGTCGAGCTCGATCGAGCCCCTCGACCGCGCCCTCGCCCAGCTCCGCGGCGAGCTCGACTGACCGGCCGCGCGCCCGGGCGGCTGGCGCCGGCTCAGCAGTAGGTCGCGCTCTTGCCGATCGCGGCGTAGGGGCAGGCCGCCATGTCGATGAGGTAGAGCAGGGCGCTGCCGTTCCGCGCCGTCTGAGCCGCGATCACCTCGTCGGGCGGCTCGTGGTCGGCGTGGGAGCTGACCTGCTCGGTCGGGTAGAGCTCGAAGGTGAACGAGAAGATGCCCTGGGTCGCGTACATCCAGTCGATCTGGTCGCCGTCGGTGACGTAGAGATCGCTCGACTGCTGTGCGGTGTAGCCGTTCCTGGCCGCCATCGCCCGGCCCATCGCCACGAACACGGCGTGGTCGTCGAGGGTCATGTCGGCGGGGATGTCCGTCCGGGTGTAGCCGAACGGCCAGAGGATCAGCTCGCCGTTCGTGTGGAGCGTCACGTGAGTCCGGATCTGCTGCTCGCCGTCGATGACCCGGCCCAGGACGAAATCGCGCAGGACTCGAGTCTCGGTCGCGCTCCAGGCCGCCGGGCCGCGGTAGTTCCAGGCCGACGGGTTGCCCGACGAGCCGTTGCAGCAGCCCCAGCGGTAGCCGTAGTTGCGGTTGGGGTCCGTCCCCACGGCCGAGGTCCCGGCGTTCGGCTGACGGTTCTTGCGCCAGCCCACGTACGGGCTGCCCGACAGGTCGTAGGCCCAGCCGTCGGGATTAAGGGCGAAGACGATCCAGACCTCGCGCTCGTCGACGAGCTGGCGAATGGTCGGGCTCCAGGCGTAGCCGGTCGAAAGGGCCTTGAGGAGGTAGAGCGCCTGCTCCACGGTCAGGTGCTCGCGGGCGTGGTGGAGGGCGTCGAAGAGGACCTCGGGCTCGTCCTCGTCGACCGCGACGTTGTCGGAGATCTTGGCCGCCCAGATATCGCGGCCCCCGTGGCTCTTCCCGATCGAAAGGACCTGGACGATGTCCGGATAGGCGATCTCGGCGGCCCGGATGTAGGTCAGCATCTCGCCGTAGTCGTGGTAGCGCGCGTCGTAGCCCGGATAGGTCGGCCCCGCAGACGGAACAGCGAGCCGACCGTCGGCCCAGCCCACGAGCTCGCCGAGCGTGATGCGCTCGACGGCCGGCGGCCCGCCGACGACGGTGATCCCGCTCGGCGCCCGGGCTCGGACGGCGTCCCGGGTCACGACCGGCACGTTCTCCGGCTCCACGAGGAGGATCGGGGCTCCGATGGCGCCGGCCAGCGGGACCGCTGCGAGGGCATCGGGGAAGGCGAGGCCGGTCGCGATGACGATCGAAGTGGCATCCGGCAGGTGGTCAGCCGCGATCTGCACGGCGGTCGCGAACCGGTCCTGGCCGGCCGAGCGCCCGACATCGGGGACGATCGCCTGGATCGCCGAGCCGACCGCGCTCGACACTGCCGCTGTGCTGCCGACGATGACCACTCGCTCTGGGGCGAGGCGGCTCAGCTCCGTGGCAATCGAGGCGGGCAACGTATCCGGCCGTGTGATCAGGACCGGGGATCCGAGGGACGCCGCGGCCGACCCCGCGGCGATCGCATCCGGGAAGTTCGTGCCGGTCGCGACGAAGGCGATCTCCGTCTCACCGGCCGGGAACGTCGCGGCCGAGAGCCGGGCGCTCGTGGCGTAGCGATCGGTGCCGGCGATGTGCTCGATCGACGTCGACGGAAGGACCGCCCGTATCCGCTGGACCACCGTGTTCGTGACGACCGAGGCTCCACCGACGACAACCACCCGATCGGGCGCGAGCCGGATCAGCTCCGCCTCGGCGACCGCCGGCAGCGACAGCCTCGCGGTGAGCAGGACGGCTCCGCCGGCTCGGGCCGCGGCCGGACCGGCCGAGAGGGCGTCGGCGAACGTCTCGCCCGAGGCGACGTAGACGACCGGCGCCCCGCCATCGGGGAAGAGCCGCCTGGAGATGGCCACCGCCGTGGCGTATCGATCCGGTCCGCCGAGGCGCTCGCTCGTCACCGACGCGGACGGCACGACGATTGCGGCAGCCGGTCGGCTCGCGGCCGGCAACGTCGCCGCGACGAGGCCGATGGCGAGCACGAGTCGAAGCAGCTGATGGCTCCGGAGACGCGGGTAGCGGGGCATGACCCGAGCCTCGCCCGCGACGGTCGTCACGGCAACCCACCAGACGGTCCCGTCGAGGCCGGGACGATGGGGCCACCGCGCACCACCCCGCCGACGAGCCTGCGGGGCGCTCAGCCGCTGATCATCAGCCCCCGATCCGGACCACCCAGCGGCCGCGGGCCTCGCCGGCCCGGATCGCGTCGAGGGCCGGCTCGAGCGTGTCGAGGGTGACCTCGGTCACCCGCTCCGCGAGCGACCTCGGCCGCAGGTCGGTCGCCAGTCGCTCCCAGACCCGGCGCCGCTTCTCGATCGCCAGGTAGGCCGAGTCGATGCCGAGGAGCGCGGTGCCGCGAAGGATGAACGGGAAGACCGTCGTCACCAGCGCCGGCCCCGAGGCGTTGCCGCAGGCGGCGACCGCCGCCCCGCGCCGGAGGGTTCGCAGGATGTACGGCAGCGTCGCCGCGCCGACCGAATCGACGGCTCCCGCCCAGCGCTCGGATTCGAGGGGCCGCCCCTCGGCGGTGACCTCGTCACGGGTCATGAACCCGACCGCGCCGAGGGTCTCGAGCCAGGCTCGCTCGTCGTCCTTGCCGGTCGCCGCCCAGACCTCGTAGCCGCGCTCGGCGAGGATGGCGACCGCGGTGCTGCCCACGCCACCGGTGGCGCCGGTGACAAGGACCGGGCCGTCCGCCGGCTCCAGGCCCCGGTCCTCGAGCTCGACGACGGACAGCCCGGCCGTGAACCCGGCGGTCCCGATCGCCATCGCTTCCCGGAGGGTGAGCCCGGGCGGGAGGGGCACGACCCACTCCGCCGGGACCCGAGCCATCCCGGCAAAGCCACCGTGGCGGCTGACCCCGAGGTCGTAGCCGTGAGCGATGACCTGGGCACCGGGCCGCAACGCCGGGCGGGCGGACCGGATCACCGTCCCCGCGAGATCGATGCCGGGCACGAGCGGGTAGGCCCGGGCGACCTTCCCATCGGCCGTCGCCGCAAGGCCGTCCTTGTAGTTGACCGACGACCACTCGACCCGGATCTCGACGTCGCCCTCGGGCAGGTCGGCCAGGACGAGGCTCCGGAGGCCGCGCTCGAAGCGGTCGCCGTCGCGGTTGACGACGTAGGCGCGGAAAGCCTCCGGGTAGGCGGGCATGGGGCTATCTTCGCTCCGCGGGGACCGCGCTGTACGCTGCCGTCTCGTGGGCAGCGACTGCCAGATCTGCGCGAAGCACCGCGGCGAGGGCCCGCTCGGTGGCGAGCTCGTGACCCGGATCGATGGCTTCTGGATCTACCACGCCCCGGCCGGCAAGGATGGCCTCGCCTCGCTCGGCCACCTGCTGATCGAGAGCGACCGACACGCCCCGTACCTGGACAACCTGAACAAGACCGAGGCCGCCGCCCTCGGCCGGCTCCGGACGCGCCTGGCCGGCGCGCTCCGGGCCGAACTGGCGGTCGAACAGGTCTTCGCCGCGGTGATCGGCCGAGGCATCGCCCATTTCCACGAGCACGTCTTCGCCCGGCACGCGGGAACGCCGGACGACGTGCCGTGGCACTTGAGCGACGAGGCCGCACCCCGAGCCGACCGTGCCGCGGTCACCGAGCTCGCTCGGAGATTGGGGCAGCGCCTGACGACCACCTGATCTCCCGGCGGAG
>MGOD01000013.1:14791-16461 GCA_001795245.1 Chloroflexi bacterium RBG_16_70_13 | reverse complement strand
ATCGCGACCCGTCGGGCGGCGCTGAGGCCATCGCGACCCGTCGGGCGGCGCTGAGGCCATCGCGACCCGTCGGGCGGCGCTGAGGCCATCGCGCTTGCTCCGCGACATCTCGCCGAGCCTTTGCCCGCTGGGTGATCGTGCCAGCATCAAACCGGGGGTTGCGAGGCCGACAAGGGCCGGCGGGCCAGCCCTGCCGTGACCAACGGACAAGTCGTCGTGCTCAGAGCCGGCGTCTGGGACGCCGGCTACCCGTGATGACGGCCTGACAGCCGCCGATTTGATGCTCCCAGCAGCACGAGGGGACCCAACTCCGCTTCATGGGCGGGCGCAAGCCCTCGCGACGTCACGGGCCCGGGCAACGACGGTCGACATCCTGCCCAGCTCACGGACCTCAGCTGCCGCCGGAGCGCGGCGGGACGGCCCGCTGGTACGTCATCCCCGCGCGCTTGGCCAGACCGGTGTCGACGAGGGCTCGCCGGAGCGTCGCCGCGTCCGGGTACAGGAGGGCCAGACGCATGTTGACGTCGCGCTCGTGGACGAGCTCGCCTGGATCCGGCAGGACCCGCGCCAGGACGTAGCGGTAGACGACGAGCCGCCTCCGCTCACGGGCCGGGATCGAGACGAGCCGCCCGTCCCGGCTGAAGGCGCTCAGGACGCGGGCTTCGAAGGCCGGTTCGTCCGAGGTCCAGGCTTCGGGCGCCGGTTCGTCCGAGGTCCAGGCCGCGGGCGCCGGGGCGTCGGGGTCGCGCGGCGAGGCGGGCGCCGGCGCCGGCGCGGAGGGGTCGCGGTGAGCGGCCATCGGCGGCATCGTACGATGAGGCGGTGCCTCCCGACGAACCCCGGATCGGTGCCCACGTGCCCCTTGGGCGGGGCATGGTCCGGGCTGCGGTCCGGGCCGGCGAGATCGGCGCCACCGCGATCCAGGTCTTCGCCGACAACCCCGCGGCCTGGAAGCGCCGCGATGCTCCGCCCCGCGCGCTTCCGGCCTTCCGCGAGGCGCTCGCCGCGCGCGGAGTCGCGCCGATCGCGATTCACGCGGCGTACCTCATCAACCTCGCCGGGCCGGAGCGCGAGTTCGCAGCGAAGTCGCGAGCGGTGCTCGAGGCCGAGCTGCGCGCCGCTCCGGGCTACGGGGCGCGCTACGTCAACGTCCACACCGGCTCGCATCGCGACACGTCCGTCGGGGCCGGGATCCGCCGGATCGCCCGGGCGGTGGCGCGCACGCTCGAGGCCGTCGACGACGGCCCGGACGCGGCGATGATCGTCCTCGAGAACTCGGCCGGCGGCGGCTGGGCGGTGGGCACGACGACCGCGGAGCTGGCCCGGATCGCGGACGCGGCGGCGCGGCTCGGCGTCCCGGAGCACCGCCTCGGGTTCTGCCTCGACACGGCCCATGCCTGGGGCGCCGGCGTCCGCGTCGACGAGCCGCAGGCGATCGACCGATTCCTCGACGACTTCGATCGACGCATCGGGCTCGGGCGCCTGGTCCTCGTCCACTTCAACGACTCGAAATCCGAGCCAGGGTCGAATCACGATCGGCACGAGCACCTCGGCGGCGGCCGGATCGGCGAGCGCGGTCTCGGCCACCTCATCCGCCATCCCGCGGTCCGCCACGCCGCGTTCATCATGGAGACGCCGGGCATGGACGAGGGCTATGACCTCGTCAACGT
>MGOD01000013.1:14263-14782 GCA_001795245.1 Chloroflexi bacterium RBG_16_70_13 | reverse complement strand
GCGATCTCCTCGCCGGTCGCCGCCTGGAGCCGCTTCCGCCGGCGGCGTTCCATCTCCGCGGCAGTCGATCCCGGGGCGTGGCCCCGGCGCCGGACGACCTGGAGGCCGAGGGCTTCGATGACACCGGCCCGGCCGCTTTCGCGGACATCGCCGCCTCGGCGCCTGCATGACGACCGACGCGCCGCGCCTCCGACCCGTCGGCCGCGCGCCCGTCGCCCTCCGGGGGCTCCTCGACCGCGATGCCGTCGTCCTGGGAGCCATCCTGGTCCTCGCGGCCCTCCTCCGGCTCGTCGGCCTCGAATCCCGCGGCCGCTTCGACGGCGACCAGGGTCACGACGTCCTCGTCCTCCTGCGGTTGGTCCAGGACGGCGCGATGCCCCTCCTCGGCCCCCCGACCTCCATCGGAGACTTCCACCACGGGGCAGCCTACTACTACCTCCTCGCGCCGGTCGCCTGGCTGAGCGGCGCCGACCCGACCGCGGTCGTCGCCTGGATCGCCGCCCTCGGCATCGCGGCCGT
>MGOD01000013.1:13859-14222 GCA_001795245.1 Chloroflexi bacterium RBG_16_70_13 | reverse complement strand
CGATCGCCGCGGGCGTTGCCGGCCTGCTCATGGCCGTGTCGCCCGCCGCGATCGAAGAATCGACGTTCATCTGGAACCCCAACCCGATCCCCCTCTTCGCGGCCCTGGCCCTCGGTTGCGCCTGGCGGGCCCATGCCGGGGGGACGCCCCGCTGGTGGGTCCCGGCGGTCCTGTGCGCCGGGGTGGTCCTCCAGCTCCATGTCCTCGGTGTCGTCTTCCTGCCGCCGATCCTGGCGCTGGCGGCCGTCGA
The DNA here is from genome assembly GCA_001795245.1 of Chloroflexi bacterium RBG_16_70_13. GTDB lineage: Bacteria > Chloroflexota > Limnocylindria > Limnocylindrales > CSP1-4 > UBA5189. The sequence goes on along the minus strand of MGOD01000013.1, from coordinate 13,972 downwards.
CGCCATCGGGGCATGGCGGGCGGGCGATCGGGCCCATGCCGGGGCGATCGCGAGGATGACCGGCGCGGGGCTCGTCCTGGTCGCGCTCCTGTTCGTGCCGCTCCTCGTCCACG
>MGOD01000013.1:0-13846 GCA_001795245.1 Chloroflexi bacterium RBG_16_70_13 | reverse complement strand
CTTCGAGGAGACCCGCAACGTCCTCGATTTCCTGGCCGGCGGCGGGTCTGCGGAGGAGACGGCTCGTCATCCGGTCCTCCAGGTGGCGATCACCGTGCTGCGGGTCGTTGCCTGGCCCCTCGTCGGGCTCGTGACCGACGCCCCCGTCGCGGCGCTCACGGCGACGGCCGCGACGCTGGCCCTCGGCGCGTGGCTGGCGATCCGCGGTCGCGGCGCGGAGCGGGCGGTCGCTCGCTGGCTCGGCCTCACGATCGCCTGGAGCGCCGTCGCCCTCACGGTCATCGCCCCGTCCCTCCAGTCGGTCGTGGCGGGCCTGCCCAACGACCATTACCACGCCTATCTCGACCCGGTCGTGATCGTCCTCGTGGCCCTCGCGTCGAAGGCGATCGTGGTCGGCGGCAGGGCGGCCGGCGCGGGCGCCGCCGACGTGTCCGGGGCCGGGGCCGCCGCCCCGTCCGGGGCCGGCGCCGCCGACCCGTCCGGCGGTCCGGCCGAGGCCGTCCCGGTCGGCGGCAGCCCTACCGGAGCTGAGCGATGGGCCGGTCGCGTCGCTGGCTCGGTCGTCGTCCTCGCCCTCGGCGCGCTCGTGGTCCTCGACCTGCGCCTGGCCCCGCCGACCGATCCCAACGGTGGCTGGCCGGCGGCCCGGGCTGCCGGGGACCGGATCGTGGAGGTCGCCGGCAGCCCCGTCGACGTCCGCCAGCTACCGATCTTCAAGACCGCCGAAGGCGTGGGGTTCCCGGTCATCGTCGCTGGGGGCAGGGCCTTCATGGCGACGGACCGGGAGTCAGCACTCCGGCCCATCGTTCCCGACGCCTTGATCGTGATCGCCTGCGATCGGCTGTTCGAGGAGGTGATGGGCGCCGCGTGCGGCGGCCCGGCCGAGCTCGAGTACCTGCACCGGCTCGCTGACAACGGCAGGGTTCCGGACCTCGTCACCCGATTCCCGCTCTCGCCGCGGATCGAGATCTCGATCTACAAGCCGTAGGAATCGCGAACGCCGGCGCCCCGAACGCCGGCGTTCGCTGTCCCCGAGACCCGGACGTGGAGGGCATCCGGGTCACGTCGTGAAAGGCGGATCAGTAGCGGTCGGTGTTCCGGCCGCCTGGGCGAGTCATCGAGGGGGCCGGCTGGACGCGCGTCGCGACGCCGACCCGGGGGCCGAACCCCTGGGGCTGCGACGACCGGAAGCCCATCGGCCGGGGCAGTGTCGAGTCGGGGCGGCCCTGGCCACCGCCGGAGCCCGTGGACTCGGCCGGTTGGAAGACGCGCCCGAAGCGGCGCATCCGGACCGCGAGGTAGTACTCCATGATCTGGCGGACCTGGGCCTCGGTGAGCGCCTCGTCCGCGCGGAGCGAGTACTCGACCCGGGCGGTCGGGTTCTGGGTCCCGTTGGCCACGATCCCCAGGTACTGCGCGGCGTCGGCGTCCTCGCGGATCTCACGCAGGCCGCGGGCGAGCTTGGTTGCCGTCCCGAGGGACGGCATCCGGTCGCCACGGATGAGACGCGAGATCGTGGAGTGGTCGACCCCCGACTGCTGGGCGAGCTGCCGCTGCGACATCTTCTTCGCCTTGAGCTGGGCTCGGAGCCACTCGTTGAAGGCTCGTCCGTTCTGGGTCGTCATCGGGAGGTTTCCGGGGACTCCATCGTGCTGGGCGGACGGTGCCGCGATGCCCCGACTATCGGAGTCCGGCCATTCGCTCCATATCACCCGTTCGTACCTCGCCGTCGCGGCCGAGTGTCGGATCCGGGCGGGCGGTCGTGTGCGGTTCGGGCCGGTCGGCGGCGGTCTGCGGTACCGGGACCGGCCGCCCCGGGAATCGCCCGGAGCAGGGCCCGGAGCGGCTGGCCAGGCAGCGGGACCGCAGACCGTGCGGGCGGCCGGCAGCTCAGGCCGGGACGATCGCCCCGGCGCCTCGCGGCTTCGCCGAGATCATGTACGCGATCGAGCCCAGGACGATGATCGAGAACACGCTGATCACGCGATCGAGGAGGGCGATCGCCGTCGCCTCCGGCAGAGGCACGCCGTAGGCCACCGTCAGGACCCCGACGACGCCCGCCTCCACGAACCCGAGGCCCGCTGGGCTGAGGGGGACGGCCGTCAGCAGCGAGCCGATGAGGGCCACGAAGACGGCCCCCGAGAGCCCGAGCTGCACGTCCGGGAAGGCGAGGGCCTGGACGACGATGAAGAGGCGCAGCGATTCGGTGGCCCAGATGGCCACGGTGACGGTCCCGAGCAGCGGGATCGCCCGCAGGCCGATGGCCCCGAAGACTCCCTCCTCGAAGCGGTCGTAGAGCTCGAGCAGGCGGGCCGGCAGCGGCAGGGCGGTGAAGATCTGCCGCCCGAAGTTGCGCATCGTGAAGAGCCCCACGCCGAGCCCGCCGACGACGATGAGGCCGACGATGAAGACGGCCTGGATCGGTGGCGGCAGGCCGTCGCGGAAGCTCCACCAGCCGGCCGCCAGCCCGAGGATCGCGATCGCGAAGAGGTCGAAGATCCGCTCGATGAAGACGGTCCCGAAGGTCCGGCTCAGGGAGGCGGTGCTGTTGATCTTGAGCAGCCAGGCCCGGTAGACGTCGCCGAGCTTGGCCGGCACGATGCAGTTCACGAGCCACGACAGGAACAGGATCTCCGTCGCGTCGCGCGTGCCGACCCGCAGCCCGGTTCCCCGGAGGAGCCGTGCCCAGCGGTAGCCCCGGAGCGGGAAGCCGGTGTAGAAGACGAGGAAGGCGAGGACAGCCAGCGGCGGGTTCGCCCGGAGGATGAGCCCCGGCACCCGGCCGAGCTGCTCCTGGTTGAGCAGGACGAAGATGACGATGATCGCCAGCGGCACGGCGATCGAGACGATCGTTCGCGGCTGGCGCAGCCGGCGGGCCAGCGAGAGCTGCTCCGGGGAGACGTCGGGGTCGGGGCCGTTGGAGGTCGGGGCCGGGCCGCCGGTCGTGGCGCCGGGGAGCGCGGAAGCAGTCGTGGTCATGGCCGGGGACGCTAGCGGCTGCGACCGGCCATCGGCAATCGGCCGATCGTCCCGGTTGGTCATGACCGGACCGCCGGTCGCTCGCGGCGCCGGCCACGCAGCCGCTGGACGACCTTCGCGACGGGGGTCACGAGGCGGACGTAGAACGACGCGCGGCCGATGGCCAGGATCGGGCCGGCGGCGAGCGCCGCCCTGAGGCCCTCCGGGGTCGAGGCGTCACCCTGGAGGATCGTGGACGCCACGCCGACCTCAAGGGTCGTGTGGGCGTCGGAGACGGCCACCCCGGGCACGCCCGCGGCGAGCGCGAGCTCCGCGGCCCGGGCATTGCCATCGCCGACGACGAGTCGTGCGTTCCAGCTCTCCACCCAGTCGGCGCTGGCGGTCAACGCCTCGAGGCTCCTGAGTGCCTCGCCCTTCGAGATGGAGCCCCGAAAGCGGTCGAACGGGTGGGGGATCCCGACGAGGCCGCCCTGCTCGCGGACCGCGGCGATCGTCTCGGCCGCGGACAGGCCGGGCGGGACGGCCTCGGCCAGGAACACCGCGATGAGATCGCCGTCGCGGGTCCGGATCTCCTCGCCGATGAGGACGGTCAGGCCGTCGGGCGCGGCATCGCGGGCCTCGAGGGCGCCCTCGATCGTGTCGTGGTCGGTGATCGCGACGTGGGTCAGGCCGCGCCGGGCGGCGGCGTTCACGACGGCCCGCGGCGAGGCCAGCGAATCGAAGCTGGCCGAGGTGTGGCAGTGGAGGTCGATGAAGGCGCCGGTGGGAGCCACGGGCGGGCCGTCCGGCCCTAGAAGGACTGGACGAGCGACTTCTTGAAGAAGCCGTAGTGCTTGAGGGCCTCGCCGGTCCCGAGCGCGACGCAGTTGAGGGCGTTCTCGGCGACGTGGCAGGGCACGCCGGTCACCTGGGTCAGGAGCTTGTCGATGTTCCGGAGGAGGGAGCCGCCGCCGGACATCACCATGCCCTTGTCGATGATGTCGGAGCTGAGCTCCGGGGGCGTCTGCTCGAGGACGTGGCGAACGGCCGCCACGAGCTGCTGGAGGGGACCCTCGATCGCCTCCATGACCTCCGACGAGGTGATCGGGATCGTCCGCGGCAGGCCGGCGATGAGGTCCCGGCCGCGGACCTCCATCGACAGCTCGCGTTCGAGGGGCAGGGCCGTCCCGATCTGAATCTTCACCTCTTCCGCGGTCCGCTCGCCGATCATCAGGTTGTACTTCTTGCGGATGTACGAGGCGATATGCTCGTCGAACTTCGTGCCACCGACCCGGAGCGAGGTCGAGACGACGATCCCGCCCAGGGCGATGACCGCGATCTCGCTCGTCCCGCCGCCGATGTCGATGACCATGTTCCCCGACGGCCCGCTGATCGGGACGTTGGCCCCGATCGCCGCGGCGAGGGGCTCCTCGATGAGGTAGGCCTCCTTGGCCCCGGCCTTGAGCGCGGCATCCCGAACGGCCCGCTTCTCGACCGAGGTCACCCCTGCCGGGACGCTGATCATGACCTCGGGCCGGCTGAACATCAGCTTGCCGTGGGTCGCCTTGCCGATGAAGAAGCGGAGCATCGCCTCGGTGATCACGTAGTCGGCGATCACGCCGTCCTTCATCGGCCGGATGGCGTGGATGTTGCCCGGGGTTCGCCCGATCATCTCGCGGGCTTCCTCGCCGACGGCCCGGATGCGGTTGTCGTCATCCACCGCCACGACGGACGGCTCCTGGATGACGATGCCCTTGCCCTCGACGTGGACGAGGACGTTAGCGGTGCCGAGGTCGATGCCGATCTTCATGCCGGTGTGCCGGAATCCCCTTCCAGGACGTGCTCGAACCTCGCACCGAGGTCCAGGAATCGCCGCTCGATGTTCTCATACCCTCGCCGGACGTGGTGTCCGCCGTGGATCGTCGACGTTCCCGAGGCGGCCAGGGCCGCCAGGATCAGCGAGGCGCCGGCCCGCAGGTCGGAGATCTCGACGTCGGCGCCGACGAGCCGGGCGGGGCCCTGGATGATCGCGTGGTGGCCATCCGGGGTGTCGATCTCGGCGCCCATCCGGCGGAGCTCGGTCATCCACTCGAGGCGGTCCTCGAAGATCGTCTCGTGGACGGTCGAGCGCCCGTTGGCCTGGGTCAGGAGGACGCTCGTGGGCGGCTGGAGATCCGTGGCCAGGCCCGGGTACGGGGCGGTCTCGATGTCGACCGGCGTGTAGGCGCCGGGGCCGACGGTCGTCGCGTCGACGGTCAGGCGGTCCGTGCCGCAGTCGACGGCGATGCCCATCCGGCCAAGAACCTCGACGAGCGCATCGAGGTGGTCGCAGCGGGCGCGCTCGAGGGTGACGAGGCCGCCGGTCATCGCGGCGGCGATGGCGAAGGTCCCGGCCTCGATCCGGTCCGGGACGACCGAGTGGTCCGACCCGCGCAGGCGCTTGCGGCCCTCGACCTCGATCGTGTCCGGGGCGGTCCGCTCGACCTCGGCGCCCATCTTGCACAGGAAGGCGATGAGATCGTCGACCTCCGGCTCCCGGGCCGCCGGGCGGATGGTCGTGTGGCCCTCGGCGAGGGTCGCGGCGAGCATCGCATTCTCGGTGCCCATGACCGAGACGAACGGGAAGCGGACCTCGGCGCCGCGGAGGCGACCGGGCGCCTTGGCGTAGTAGTAGCCGTAGCGATAGTCGATCTCCGCGCCCAGCGCCCGCATCGCGTCGACGTGGAGGTCGACCGGTCGCCGGCCGATCCGGTCGCCGCCGGGGTTGCTGATGATGACCTCGCCGAAGCGGGTCAAGAGCGGCCCCAGGAGCATGAAGCTCGCCCGCATCTTGGCCGCCGCCTCGAGGGGCACGAAGAGCCAGTCGACGTCGCCGGCGGCCACCTCGTAGGTGTTCGGCTCGGGATGGTCGACGACGACGCCGAGGTCGCGGAGGGTCTCGGCCATGACCCGCACGTCCTCGATCTCCGGGACGTTCGTGAAGCGGCAGCGTTCGCCGGTCAGGACCGCGGCGGCGAGCAGCTTGAGGGCAGCGTTCTTCGCCCCGGACACCATGACCGTCCCGCGGAGGGCCGTGCCGCCGGTGATGCGGAACGCCTCGTGCTGGACCGGCTGGGGGGTGTATTCCCAGTGGAACGGCCGCGGATCAGCCATCTGCCCTTTCGATCGCGTCACGGCGGATTGCCGGCCATCTACCCGCGCCGGCGCGGACCCTCGCGGTGGCGGCGCTCGGCGACGCGCTGGCGGAGGAGGGCGACCTGGAGCGCGGCCCGGGCCGCGGCGAGATCGGCGCCCTCGTGGAAGCCGCTCTCGAGGGCGCGCTCCGCCTCCCTGCGGGCCTCCGCGGCACGCTCGAGGTCGATCTCGGCGGCCATGTCGGCCATCTCGGCCATGACGACGACCTTGTCCGGCCGGACCTGCAGGAAGCCGCCGGCGATGGCGAAGGTCTCGACCTCGCCGTCCTTCCGGATACGCAGCTCGCCGAGGCCCAGCATCGACACGAGCGGCGTGTGGTGGGGCAGGACGCCGAGCTCGCCCTCGACGCCGGGGAGCTGCACGGACTCGACGGAGTCGCTGAACACGAGGCGCTCCGGGGTGACGATCTCGAGGAGGAGCGGCACGGTCCTAGCTCGCCAGCTTGGCCGCGTTGGCCCGGACATCGTCGATCGTGCCGGCCAGGAAGAAGGCCTGCTCGGGCAGGGTGTCGGTCTTGCCCTCGAGGATCTCCTTGAACGACGCCACCGTGTCCTTGATCGCGACGTACTGCCCGGGCCGGCCGGTGAAGACCTCGGCCACGAAGAAGGGCTGGCTCATGAACCGCTGGAGGCGGCGGGCTCGCGAGACCGTCGCCTTGTCATCCTCGGACAGCTCGTCGACGCCGAGGATCGCGATGATCTGCTCGAGGTCCTGGTAGCGCTGCAGGACGCGCTGCGTCTCGCGGGCGACGTCGTAGTGCTCCTGGCCCACGACGAGCGGGTCGAGGACACGGGAGGTCGAGGTCAGCGGGTCGACGGCCGGATAGATGCCGAGCTCGGCAATGCTCCGCTCGAGGCGGATCGTCGAGTCGAGGTGGCCGAAGGTCGTCGCCGGCGCGGGGTCGGTGTAGTCGTCGGCCGGGACGAAGACGGCCTGGAGGCTCGTGATCGAGCCGGTCTTCGTCGACGTGATCCGCTCCTGGAGGGCGGCCATCTCGGTCGCCAGGTTGGGCTGGTAGCCGACCGCTGACGGCATCCGCCCGAGGAGCGCGGACACCTCCGAGCCGGCCTGGGTGAAGCGGAAGATGTTGTCGATGAACAGGAGGACGTCGCGGCCCTCCTCGTCCCGGAAGTACTCGGCCATCGTCAGGCCGGTGAGGCCGACCCGCTGGCGAGCGCCCGGCGGCTCGTTCATCTGGCCGAACACGAATGCGGTCTTGGCGATGACGCCCGATTCGGTCATCTCGTGGATGAGGTCGTTGCCCTCGCGGCTGCGCTCGCCGACGCCGGCGAAGACCGACACGCCGGCATGCTCCTGGGCGACGTTCCGGATGAGCTCCTGGATGATGACCGTCTTGCCCACGCCGGCGCCGCCGAAGATGCCGATCTTGCCGCCCTTCCGGAACGGGCAGATGAGGTCGATGACCTTGAGGCCGGTCTCGAAGACCTCGACCTCGGTCGACTGCTCGTCGAAGGCGGGCGCCTTGCGGTGGATGGGCAGGCTCGTCGTGGCGACGACCTCGCCCTTGCCGTCGATCGGCTTGCCGAGGACGTCGAACACACGGCCCAGGGTGACCTCGCCGACGGGCACTGTGATCGGGGCGCCGGTGTCGCGGGCGGCGCCGCCACGGGGCAGGCCGTCGGTGGTCGTCATCGCCACGGTCCGGACCCAGTTGTTGCCGAGGTGCTGCTGGACCTCGACGGTCAGGGGGTCCTGGCCCTGGCGCTCCAGCTCGACCGCGTTGTAGATCGCGGGCAGCCGGCCGGCGGGGAACTCGACGTCGACGACGGGGCCGGTGATCTGGATGACGCGCCCAACGGCGAGGCCGGTCGCGGGGGTGGTGGCGGTCGCCATGGTCTGTGGATGCCTCCTGGTGCGCGCCGTCAGTGCGCCTGGGCGCCGGTCGCGATCTCGATCATCTCGCGGGTGATGTTGGCCTGGCGGACCTTGTTGTAGGCGAGGGTGTACTCCTCGATCAGGTCGTCCGCATTCTCGGTCGCATTCTTCATCGCCACCATCCTCGACGATTCCTCGGAGGCCTTTGCTTCGAGGACCGCCTGGTAAAGCCGGGTGGCGACGTAGCGCGGCAGGAGCTGCTCCAGGACCGCGCCGGCATTCGGCTCGAAGATGAACTGGTTGCCCGGGATGCCCTCCGTATCCTCGGTCGGGGTGATCGGGAGGAGGGCCTCCATCGTCGGCCGCTGGACGAGGGTGGAGACGAACCGAGGATAGATGATGTCGATCTGCCCGAACTCGCCGCTGACGTAGCCGTCGGTGATGAGCCGCGAGAGGGGGATCACGTCGGCGAACGCCGGGCGGTCGCCGTAGCCGGCGAAATGGGCCTCCAGCGGGACGCGCGCCCGGCGCATCGCGTCGCGGCCCTTGCGCCCGAGGCTGACCACGGTGAGGTCGCCCTCGTGCTCGGTGATCGTCCGGGCGGCGAAGCGGATCGTGTTGGTGTTGAGAGGGCCCGCCAGTCCACGATCGGAGGTGATGAGGACGAGGAGGCGCTTGCCCTCCTCGCGCCGCGAGAGGAGCGGGTGCTCGTCGGCGCCGAGAACCGCCGCCAGGTCGGCCAGGACCTCGTCGATCTTCTCGCTGTAGGGCCGGGCCTGGAGCGTGGAGTCCTGGGCCCGCTTCAGCTTGGACGCGGCGACGAACTGCATCGCCCGGGTGATCTGCTTGATCCGCCCGACGTCGCGGATCCGGCGACGGATGTCGCGCTGGCTGGCCATCAGGCGGCGCTCCGTAGCAGGCGCGGGCGTTGGTCCCGGCTGTCCCCGCCGGCGGGCCGATGCCCTTGGCGCCGGGTGCCAGATACGATCCCGGATCGTGGTAGATCGTGCCCTGTCACCGCCGGTCGCCAGCGGCCTCGCGGCGTGAGCACGCCCGGATCGGCGCACGCCGGGCTTCGGCCAGTGCGCACCCCCAATCTCGTGGCTTGTACGACCCGGGGTCGTAGGTGACGCCGAATCGGGACCCAAACGCGGCTACCACGATCCCGTGTCGTGGCTGACATGCGAACGGGGCGCTCGGACGCGCCGGTATCGACACCGTGGCGGCGAGTGCGGCGGGCTTCGACCCATGTCGCCATCGTCATGCCAGGAACGACTCCCGGAACGCGCTGATCGCGTCGTCGAGGCCCATCGCGAGGTCGTCGCTGAGGGTCTTCGTCTCGGCGAGGGTCGTGAGGAGCGCCGGGCGCTCGGTCTCGAGGAAGCGATAGAACTGCGCCTCGAACTCCCTGACGCGGGGCGTCGGGACGTCGTCGAGGGCACCCTTCGTGGCCGCGTAGAGGATGGCCACCTGCTTCTCGACCGGCATCGGCTGGTACTGCGGCTGCTTCGTGACCTCGGACAGCTTCTCGCCCCGGGTCAGCTGGTCGCGGGTGGCCTTGTCGAGGTCGGACGCGAACTGGGCGAAGGCCGCCAGGGCGCGGTACTGGGCCAGGTCCAGCTTCAACGGCCCGGCGACCTTCTTCATCGCCTTGGTCTGGGCCGCCGAACCGACGCGCGACACGGAGATGCCGATGTTCAGAGCCGGCCGCTGGCCGGCGTTGAACAGGTCCGTCTCGAGGAAGATCTGGCCGTCGGTGATCGAGATGACGTTGGTCGGGATGTAGGCCGACACGTCGCCCGCCTGGGTCTCGATGATCGGCAGGGCCGTCAGCGAGCCGCCGCCGTGCTCCACGCTCATCCGGGCGGCCCGCTCAAGGAGGCGGCTGTGGAGGTAGAAGACATCGCCCGGGTAGGCCTCGCGGCCGGGCGGGCGGCGAAGCAGGAGGGCCATCTCGCGATAGGCCCAGGCGTGCTTCGAGAGGTCGTCGTAGACGCACAGGGCGTCCTTGACGAGCTGGCCGTCGATCTCGACGCCGACCTCCATGACCTCCTCGCCCATGGCCACGCCGGAATACGGCGCGAGGTACTGCAGCGGGGCGGCCTCCTCGGCCCCGGCAACGACGACGATCGTGTGGTTCATCGCGCCGTACTTCTCGAGGATGGCGACGGTGTTGGCCACGGTCGAGAGCTTCTGGCCGATGGCGACGTAGATGCAGACCAGGCCCTGGCCGGTCTGGTTGATGATCGTGTCGATGGCGATCGCGGTCTTGCCCGTCTGGCGGTCGCCGATGATGAGCTCGCGCTGGCCGCGGCCGATCGGGATGAGGGCATCGATGGCCTTGACGCCCGTCTGGACAGGGGTGTCGACGCCCTGGCGGACGATGACGCCGGGGGCGATCCGCTCGACCGGGCGGGTCTTCGTGGCCGCGATCGGGCCCTTGTCGTCGAGCGGCCGGCCGAGCGGGTCCACGACCCGCCCAACGAGGGCCTGCCCGACGGGGACCTCGACGACCCGGCCCGTCGTCTTGACGGTGTCGCCCTCCTTGATCGCCCGCGCGTCGCCCAGGATCACCGCGCCGACGGTCTCCTCCTCGAGGTTGAGGGCCATGCCCATGACCCCGCCCGGGAACTCGAGCAGCTCCGACGACAGGGCGCCGGCCAGCCCGTAGACCTGGGCGATGCCGTCGCCGACCTCGACGACCGTGCCGACGCTGCGCGATTCGGTGCGCTCGTCGAAGGTATCGATCGCCGACTTGATGATGCTGATGATCTCGTCCGAGCGAATGGCCATCGGTTCTCCGTTTCGGGCGTGTCCGGCCCGCTGCGGCCCCGGCGTCGGGGCGGAATTGGGCCTGTCTAGCGTGCGCTCCCTGCGAGCTGCTGACGAAGCCGCTCGAGGCGGCCGCGAAGGCTGGCGTCGAGCAGCTGGTCGCCGACGCGGACGGTGAGCCCGCCGATGAGCGCCTCGTCGACCTCCGTCCGGAGATCGACGCCGCTGCCGGTCATCGCCTCGACCCGGGCCCGGATGGCCTGCGTCTCCTCGGCGCTGAGCGGCTGGGCGCTCGTCACGACGGCCGCCACGATGCCGCGCCGGCGGTTCAGGAGGCGGGTGTACTCCGCGGCGATCACCGGGAGGGTCTCGAACCGGCCGCGCCGGGAGAGCAGCCGCGCGAGATTGAGGACGCTCGCCGGGACCCGGCCCTCGAGGAGCCGGGCCACCGCGGCCTGGCGGTCCGCGTGGGGGATCGAGGGATTGTCCACGACGCGGACGACCCCCTCGTCGGCCGCGAAGCGAGCGGCGAGCCTGAGCCCGTCCGCCCAGGCGTCGAGCGCGTCGTCCCGGGAGGCCAGCTCGAAGGCTGCCTCCGCGTAGCGGCGCGCCGCGGTCGTCGGTCGGGCCATCAGCCGTGAGCCATCAGTTGCGAGCGTCGCTGGACGCCGTTTCGCGGAGGAACTCCTCCACGAGGCGGCGCTGGCGATCGCCGGTCATGGACTCGCCGACGACCTTGCCGGCCGCGGCGAGGGCGAGGTCGGCGACCTCGGCCCGGAGGTCCGCGATCGCCCGGTGCTTCTCCGCGTCGATCTCGGCCGCGGCGCGATCGCGCATCCGCTCGAGCTCCTCGCGGGTGGCGGCGATATCCGCGTCGCGGGTCTCCTGGGCGACCTTCTGGGCGCGGGCCAGGATGTCATTCGCCTCGCGGCGGGCCTCGGCCAGGGTGGCCAGGCGCTCCTGCTCGGCCGACTCGCGGTCGTGGCGGGCCTGCTCGGCGTCCTTGAGGCCCTGCTCGATCCGCTCCCGGCGCGTGGCTAGCATCGCGGCCACGGGCTTGAACGCGAAGACCCAGATGATCACCAGAAAGAGGAAGGCGTTGGCCGCTGCGATGATCACCTGGAAGAGGTTGATCTGGAACAGCGCCTCGCCGCCCTCCTCGGCGGTCAGGCGGGCGACCTCGCGCCCGACGACGGACGCGACGGCCAGAAGCTCCACGATCCCGTCTCCCTGCCCGTTTGACTACGCGCCGGGCTGGATGAAGATCGCGAGCAGGCCGACGACGATCGCAAGGACGCCGAGGCCCTCGGCGAAGGCGGCGAGGATGATCGCGATGCCGCGGATCTGGCCTGCCGCGTCGGGGTTCCGCCCGATCGCCGTGGCCGACAGGCCGGCCAGGATGCCGATGCCGATGCCGGGGCCGACGACCCCGAGGGCGGCGAGACCGGCGCCGATGTACTCCATGCGTTGCTTCCTCCTGCGCCCGGGCGAGTCGCCCGGGTCATTTCTCCCTGGTTGGTGGTGACTGAAGGGCTCGGCGGTGGTGGCTGACGGCTACGCGGCCACCGCCGCGGCCGGCGCGTGCTCTGCGTGACCGGCGGCCTCCGCCGGGGCGTGCTCCTCCTCGTCGTGGTGACCCTCGATGGCGAGGGTGATGAAGATGAGGGTCAGGACGCTGAAGATGAGGGCCTGGATCGCGTTCAGCATGACCTCCAGGCCGATGAGCGCAACCGGGATGAAGGCGATCGTGAGCGAGGTCATGACCCCGAGCGCGACTTCGCCGCCGTAGATGTTGCCGAAGAGTCGCATCGACAGCGTGACCGGCTTGACGAACTCGAGCATCAGCTCGATGAGCCCGACGAACAGGCCGATGATCCCGGCCCCGATTCCCTTCCGGAATTCGCCGAACGGGAAGAACTTCCCGAGGTAGCCCCGGACTCCGAGCCGCCGGAAGCCCTCGACGTGGAAGAACGTGAAGCTGATGAGGGCCATCCCGATCGTGATGTTGACGTCGGACGAGGGGGCCCGCAGCTGGGGCACGCGCCCGACCGGCGGCACGAGGCCGATCCAGTTGTCGAACAGGACGAGCAGGAAGAAGGCGATGAAGACCGGCACGTACGGCCGGGCCTTCGGTCCGGCGATCCCGACCCCGAAGTCACCGAGCGCCTCGTAAACGAACTCGAAGAGGTTCTGGCCCCGGCCCGGGACAAGCTTCATGGCACGGGTCATGAGGAATGCCCCGCCGAGCAGCAGGGCCATGACGATCCACATCGTCAGGATCGTGTTGCTGATCGCCGGATAGAAGGTCACGAGCTGGTCCTTGCCCGGCGCCGGGGCGTCGGTGAGGGTGATGACCGGGTGGGGCGCCGGGAACTCCAGGCTGCTCTCGATGAAGCACGCGGGGAAGGCGCACGGATCGCCCGGCTGGCCTCCCCGCGGGAACGGCGGGAACAGGACCAGGGCGAAGATGTCGAGGGCGATGACCCCGGCGATGAGGGCCACCCAGCGCCCCGACAGCCGCCGACCCCGCGTGGGCTCCGGGGCCGCCTCGTCGCCGCTCACGACCGGCTCGGTCGCGATCCGCTCGCTCGACACGCTCCCTCCACATACGTGAGCGCGGCCCGGCGCCGCGCCCGTCCACCCTTCGGCGCGGCTCGCGAGACCCGCGCTATTCGATCGTCTTGAGGAACCTGTTGATCAACCGGTAGATCATCACGGTCCCGGACCCGGCGCCGGCGAGGAACCCCACGATCACGAAGATCGGCAGCGTCCCCAGCTGCCCGTCGGCCCAGTAGCCGGCGAGCACGCCGACGAGGGTCGTCACCAGGAGGACGAGGCCGATTTCCGAGAAGAGCGCGAGGTACGCGCCGGTCCGTCCGGGCTCGATCATCGGCGACCTGGCAAAGCCCGGGGAGTATACCAGAGGGCCCTTCGCGGCCGCCTCCCGGAGGGACCCGAGGCCTGTCGCGCGGAGCCTCCAGGCGACGGTCGGCCGGTGGCCGTTCCCGAGATCGAGCGAGGCCGACCTCCGACCTAGGGTGCCGGTGTGTCGGTCGGGGCGGGTGCCGGTGTGTCGGTCGGGGCG
>MGOD01000012.1:17550-22414 GCA_001795245.1 Chloroflexi bacterium RBG_16_70_13 | reverse complement strand
GCACGCCGCGCAGGAGGTCGGCCTCGTCGATCGAGACGAGGCTGATCGCGTCGCCGGTCGCGCCGGCCCGGCCGGTCCGGCCGATGCGGTGGATGTAGTCGTTGGGCTCCCACGGCAGCTCGAAGTTCACGACATGGGGCAGGTCCTCGATGTCGAGGCCGCGGGCGGCGACATCGGTCGCGACGAGGACTCGAACGGTCCCGTTCTTGAAGCCCTCAAGGGCGCGGGTCCGCTCCGGCTGCGTGCGGTCCGAGTGGATGGCGACGGCCTCCAGGCCCCGTCGATCGAGGTAGGTCGCCAGGCGCGAGGCGCCGATCTTGGTCCGGGTGAAGACCAGGACCTGGCGCCAGTCGTTCTGGGCGATGAGGTGGGCCAGGAGCGCCTCCTTGCGGTCCCGATCGACCGGGTAGACGAGCTGACGGACGGATTCCACCGCCGTGTTCCGGGGCGCGACCTCGACCGTCGCCGGGTTACGGAGGATCGTCCTCGAGAGACGCCGAATGTCATCCGAGAAGGTCGCCGAGAACATCAGGTTCTGCCGTCGCGGGGGGAGCAGGGCGATGATCCGCTGGATGTCCGGCAGGAAGCCCATGTCGAGCATCCGGTCGGCCTCGTCGAGGACGAGGATCTCGACCTGGCCCAGGTTCACGCCCTTCTGGCCGACGTGGTCGAGGAGACGTCCCGGCGTGGCGACGAGGATCTCCACGCCCGCCCGGAGGGCCTTCGTCTGGGGCTCGATGGGGATGCCCCCGAAGACGACGGTCGGCCGGAGGGGGACGGTCCGGCCGTACGTCCGGACGCTCTCGTCGACCTGCATCGCGAGCTCCCGCGTCGGGACGAGGATGAGGACGCGGACCGGGTGGCGGGCCGGAGAGAACGAGGTGTTCGCGTGGTGGCGGAGGCGGTCCAGGATCGGCAGGACGAAGGCAGCCGTCTTGCCGGTGCCGGTCTGGGCCGCGGCGAGGACGTCGCGCCCCGAGAGGACCAGGGGGATGGCCGCGGACTGGACCGGGGTCGGCTCGGTGTAGCCCTCCTCCGCGACCATCCGCAGGAGATCGGCCGACAGGCCGAGCGAGTCGAAGGTCAAGCTGTCTCCAGGTTGCCCGGGCCAGGAATCGCGCACTTGGGCGCCGCGAACGGCCGGCAGGCCTCGCGAGGATAGCCGATCGAGCCCGATCGAGGCCGAATCGGGGCCGGTCGGGGCTCATCGGACGCCGATCGCGATCGCAGACCCCCGGGTTCCCGTCGCCCTACGATGGCCGAATGAGCGCCCGAGCGACCCCTGCCACCGACGTCCTGGCGAAGGCCGGCATCCCGCACCGCGTCCTGGAGTACGAGGCGCCCGAGCGACACGGGACGGCCCGCGACGAGCGACCGGCCTACGGTCGCGAGGCGGCCGACGCGCTGGGCGTCGACGAGGAACGGATCTTCAAGACCCTCGTCGCCTCGATCGACGGCCGGCTCGCGCTCGCGATCGTGCCCGTTTCCGCGAGCCTCGACTTGAAGCTCCTCGGCGCCGCGCTCGACGGGCGCCGCGCGGACCTCGCTGACCCGGCCGAAGCGGAGCGGGCGACCGGCTACGTCATCGGCGGGATCAGCCCGCTCGGTGGGCGGCGCCGGCTGCCCGTCGTCCTCGATGCGAGGGCCATGGCCCACGCCACGGTCTTCGTCTCTGCCGGGCGTCGCGGCCTCCAGGTCGAGCTTGCCCCCGGGGACCTGGCCCGAGCGGCGGGCGCGATCGTGACGCCGATCGCCCGGCGCACCGGCTGAGGCGGATCCGGGCGAGGGCGCAGTGCTGGGGTGGCCCAGCTCCCGCCAGGTACTCGAGCCTCGTACCGCGCCCGCACCCCGTCGGCGCGGCTCGCCGAGGTCGCGCCACGCCCACAGAAGCGCTCGGCCTACCTCAAACCGCACTCTGGCCTTAGAAAAGTGAAATCAGAGCTTGACAATCCGAAAGTCAATGTGCGATAACTTGCTCAACACGTCACGGTCGAGGAACCACACGCCGAATGCCCCATGACGTCGTCTCCACCTGCCCCGTCTGCGCCGGCGAGCTCGCGGTCACCCGGCTCCACTGCCGGAGCTGCGGGACGACCCTCGAGGGCGACTTCAGCGTCGGCCGGTTCGGCCGGCTGACCCGCGATCAGCTCGCCCTGCTCGAGAGCTTCCTCCGCTCCCGCGGCAACCTCCGCGACATGGAGCGGGAGCTCGGCCTCTCCTACCCGACTGTCCGCTCCCGCCTTGAGGCGCTCGTCAGGGCGCTCGGCTTCGGGCCGCGGGCGGATGCGGACGAGGTCGAGACCGAGCCGGCGACGGACGCCGTCGCGACCAGGGCCACGCGCCAGGAGATCCTGGAGCGCCTGGCCCGCCACGAGATCAACGCCGACGAGGCCGCGGACGCGATCCGCGCCCTTGGGAGGGACGCCCGATGACGACGACCACGAACGGCGCCGCCGTGCTCGAGCACGAGATCGGCACGACCGGCCGGTTTCACCTTCGCCAGGCGGCCGGGAGCATCCGGCTGCGGGGCGTGGACGGCGGCACCGCCCGCGTCCGTGAGCGGCACGGCCGGTCCCTCGCCGAGATCTTCCAGATCGAGGTCGGCGATGGCGAGCTCTCACTGGCCGCCCCCGACCGCTTCGGCCTCGACCTCGTCTTCGGGCTGGGCCGGCGCTCATCTCCTGACCTCGACGTCGATGTCCCGAGGAGCGCGGTGGTCTCGATCGAGACGGCCAGCGCCGATCTCGAGGGCAATGACCTCGTCGGCCGGCTGAAGGTCCGGACCGCGTCGGGCGACCTGACCCTGAACGGGCTGGCCGGCAGCCTCGAGCTCGACTCGGTCTCCGGGGAGGCTCGGATCACGGCGGCCGGCGCCCTCGACCTGCGTGCCCGGACGATCTCCGGCGACCTCGCCGTGCGGGGCCCGCGCCTCGGGCGAGCCGAGGTCGGGACGACGTCGGGCGACGTTCGGATCGATGCCGAGCTCTCCGGCGGCGGCCCGTTCGGGATCGAGACGGTCAGCGGCGACGCCACGATCGTCGGCCGGATGGGCCTCCGGATCGAGGCCCGGACGGTGACCGGCGACCTGCGGAGCGAGCTGCCCCATCGCCGCGACGCCGGTCCGGGCCGCAAGCAGCTCGTCGTCGGCGACGGATCCGTCCCGTTCAGCTTCAAGTCGATCTCGGGCGACCTCCGCGTCACGACCCCGCGGGACAGCCTTCCGACCGGCGGGGAGTTGGACCGGCCGGTCGGCCCGGCCACGCCGGTTCCCCCGGCCACGACGCCACCGCCGGCGACGCCGGATTCACCGGCCGCGCCGGAGCCGCCGGCCGCCCCGACCGACGGCGCCGCCGGGGGCCGCGAGGTCGCCCGGATGGACGTCCTCCGCGCCCTTGAGCGCGGTGAGCTGAGCGTCGAAGCGGCGATGCGGCGGATCGCCGAGATCGAGGAGGCCTGACATGGAGCTCGCCCTGGAGCGCGTCCTGCGCCTCGTGGCGGACGGTCGCCTCACGGCCGAGGAAGCGGGCCCGATCCTCGATGCCCTCGGCGTGGCGGATCGCCGCGGCGGGGCGTCCGTGCCGGGCGAAGGACCGGCCGAACCCGCGGCCGGGACCGAGGGCAGCCCGCGGTTCGCCCGGATCGAGATCCGCGACGCCGGCAAGCGCGTCGTCGACCTGCGGATCCCGATCGCGCTCGGGCGGTTCGCCCTGGGCCGCGTCCCGGGGCTCTCGGGGGACCAGCTCGCCGAGATCGAGCAGGCGGTCGCGACCGGCACCCGGGGTCCCATCCTCGACGTCGAGGACGCCGACGGCGACGGCGTCCGAATCGTTCTCGAATGACCTTCACGAAGGCCCGCCAGACCAGGGAAGGGATGGACTGATGCTGAGCATGACGCACCCGGTCGAAGACCGGATCCGCGACCTCCACGCCAGCGCCGACGACCTCCGCACCGGGCGGATCCTGGCGGCCCGGAGCCGGCGCACGACCGGTGGCGCCCAGGCCCTGCGCGTCCGGATCGGGCGGGCGCTCATCGTAGCCGGAGCGGCGCTCGCTGCCGGAGCGAGCCCCACGACCGCGACCCGCGCAAGCCGCTGAGCCGAGCCACCGAACGCCCGGCAGCGTCCCGCCGGCGCTCCTCCGCCGGCGGACGACATCGAAGACCCGCGCTCCCAGTGGGCGCGGGTCTTCCCGTTGCTGGTGGTTTCTCGGTGAACGGTGGAGCGGAATCGGCTCCCCCGGTTCACCCGGATCAGCCCGCGCGGGTGTCGGTGCTGATGTTGCCCGCTCGGGGCACGGAGGCGAGGTTGCTGCGACCGCGACTGACATCCGCGGTGTGCGCCAGGTTCTGGACCCAGAGGGTCTCTGGCCTGCGGCCGGACTCGGGAGCCGGGGAGCGGTGCTGTCCCGTCATCGGTTCAGGCAACCTCCTGATGGACCCATCGTACGACCCCGGCGCAACCCCTCCGGCGAGCGCGAAACGCCGGTCGCGGTACCATCGCGGCGATGTCCACAACGACCGATCGCCTACCGTTCACCGGCGACGATGCCGCCGACCGCTACCTCGTCGAGGAGCCCCTGGCACTCCTCATCGGCTTCGCCCTCGACCAGCAGGTGACGGTCCAGAAGGCCTTCTCCGGGCCGCTCGAGCTGCGTCGCCGGCTGGGCCACCTCGACGCCGCGCGGATCGCCGCCCTGCCGGCCGAGGAGCTCGATCGCGTCTTCCGGACGCCGCCCGCGATCCACCGCTTTCCGAGCTCGATGGCGTCGAAGGTGCAGGCCCTGTGCGCCGTCATCGCCGAGCGCTACGGCAACGACGCGAGCCGGATCTGGCGAGATGCCCGCGACGGCCGCGATCTCCGGGACC
>MGOD01000012.1:13639-17527 GCA_001795245.1 Chloroflexi bacterium RBG_16_70_13 | reverse complement strand
TCGGCGCGATGAAGGTCTCGGGAACGCTCGCGATCCTCGGAAAGCGGCTGGGCGTCACGGTTCCCGGGCTCGGCGACGTCATGCCCGCCCACCCGACGCTCGGCGACGTCGATTCGCCCGAGGCGCTCGCTCGCTACCAGGCCGGCAAGCGGGCGGCGAAGGCGGACGCCCGCGCGGCGAAGGCGACGCGCGGAGCCTGAGCGCGAGGACCGGTCGCGAGTCGACCTTGACGCCGACGTCGGCCAGGGGCATGATCGTTGCACTAGCAACTATCCCGGAGCCGCAGAGGCCCCGGGCCTACGAGGGCCGACCGAGCGCTCATGGACGCCGCCATTCGCCGAGCCCTCAGCCACGGGCACGTCATCGACATCACGACCACCGGGCGGCTGACCGGACAGCCTCGCCGGATCGAGATCGTCTTCCACGTCTTCGACGGCCGGATCTACATCAGCGGCATGCCCCGCGCCGACCGCGTCCGCGCCTGGCTCCGAAACCTCGAGGCCGACCCGCGGTTCACCTTCCACCTCAAGGCGATCGTCCAGGCCGACCTGGCCGCGACGGCCCGGGTCATCACCGACCCGACCGAGCGCCGCGAGGTCCTCGAGAAGATCGCCCGCGTCTGGCGCCGCGACCCCGAGGCGATGATTGCCCACAGCCCGCTCATCGAGGTCTCGATCGAGGGCTACACCGCCGATCGCGTCGCCTGAGCGCGGCGACACCGGGTCTCAGTCGCGCGGGCGCCGGTCGTCGCGGACGATGTCGCCGCCTTTGCCGACGACAGCGGGTCGCTCGAGGAGGGTGACATCGACCGTCGGGTCGCCGTACACGGCCACGAAGTCGGCGAACCGACCGACCGCCAGCCTCCCGACCCGGTCGGACCAGCCCAGGCACTCGGCCGCGTCGACGGTCGCCGCCCGGATCGCCTCGATGGGGCGCATCCCGTACCGAACCAGGTAGGCCAGCTGGCGGGCGTTGAGGCCGTGGGGATAGACGCCGCTGTCAGTGCCGTAGGCCATCCGGACGCCGGCCCGCAGCGCCCGCCCGAAGCCGTCGCGCTGGGCCTGCGTCGTGGCCGCGTTCTTCTCGAGCGTCGCCGCCGGCCAGCCGTCGCGCCGGCCGATCTCGTCGATCCAGTCACCGTCGTAGAGGTCGGCTACGAGCCACGTCTCGTGGGCGACCATGGCCGTGATCCCCGCGTCGTCGATGAGCGAGCCGTGCTCCACCGAGCGGACCCCGGACTTCGCGGCGACCCGGATTCCGCGGGCGCCGTGGGCGTGGGCGGCAACGAAGACGCCGAGCTCGGTGGCAGTCCGGACGGCCACCTCGACGAGCGGTGCCTCCAGCTCGACGTCGTCGACGGCGGTGCCTCGCGTCAGGACCGCCCCGGTCACGATGAGCTTGATGACGTCGGCGCCGCCCTCCACGAGACGAGTCACGGTCCGGCGCATGTCCGCGGCGTCGCGAACGACGCCGAGGCGAAGCTCGGGCGGGATCGCCACCCCCGGCTCGCCGGTTACCTCGCCACCACCGCCCGGGCGGGTGATCATCGCCCCGGCGCACTGCATCCTCGGACCACTGACCTCGCCACGCTCGATCCGCCGCCGGAGCTCCACGTCGAGGAGGCCGCGGTACGTCCCCACGTCGCGAACCGTCGTGAACCCGGCCCGGAGCGTGGCCAGGGCGTTGGCCACGCCGGCGGCGAGCTCGGTCTCGGCGGTCTCGTCGATGGCCGGGATGCCGGCGAACTCGAGCCGGCCGATGAGATGGGCGTGGGCGTCGATGAGCCCGGGCAGCACCGACAGGCCAGCCAGGTCGATCACGCGTGCTGCCCCGTCCGCCGGCCGCGGCTCGCCGGGGCCGAGGATCGCCTCGATCCGGCCATCGCGGACGATGAGCCCGACGTCGGGCTGCCAGGCACCCGTGGCCGGGTCGAGGAACCTGCCGCCATTGACGAGGAGGAGGTCGGTGGCCATCCTCGGAGGGTAGCGGAGGTCGCCCGGCGTCCGGCCGGTGGATCGCGCTGCGGGCCATCAGGCCTGCCCGCAGGGGCCGTCATGCGGTCGCGGGGGCTGCCGAGCCCGTCCTATACTCCCCCCGTTCGTCCCTAGCAATTCCTTCCAGCAATTCCTTGCAGGTGCGGGGTGGCATGAGCGCCGCGATCGAGGTCGATGTCCACAATCCCTCCGGGCTCCACGCCCGCCCGGCAGCCGTCTTCGTCAGGGCCGCCTCGGCGATCGCGGCCGATGTTCGGGTCACGAACCTGACGACGGGGAGCGCCGAGGTCAGCGCGAAGAGCATCCTCGCGGTCCTCAGCCTGGGCGTCTCGACGGGCCACCGGATCCGGCTGAGCGTCGATGGCGACGGCGAGGCCGACGCGGTGCGCTCGCTCGCCGATCTCGTCGCCGGGGGCCTGGGCGAGGCATCCGCCGGCGAGGCACCTGCCGGCGAGGCCTGAGATGGAGCTGCGGGGGCTGCCGGCTGCTCCGGGGATCGCGGTCGGTCCCGTCTGGCGCTACCGCCACGGAGAGGCCCGCGGGCAGCCGCTTCCGGATGTCCGCGCGGCGGCCGACCGGGCCTCGAGCGAGCTGCTCGCCCTCGCCGAGCGGGTCCGGGGGCTGGGCCGGAACGACGAGGCCGAGATCTTCGACGCCCAGGCCCTCATGGCGGTTGACCCGATGCTCCTCGAGGAGGCCGACGCGCACGCCCGCGCTCTCGACGCCGCGGACCCGGACGCCCTGGCCGCGGCCGTCGAGGCCGTCGCCCGGGCCGTCGCCGAGACGCTCGCCGCCCTGCCCGACGAGACCCTCGCGGCCCGCGCGGCCGACGTGCGCGACGTCGGCTCGAGGATCGCCCGGATCGTGGCCGGGCGCGAGATCGCCATGCCGGACCGGCCCTCGATCGCCGTCGCCGACGATCTGCCGCCGTCGATCACCGCCGAGCTGCCAGCGGGCTCGCTCCTCGGGATCGCCCTCGAGGGCGGGTCGCCGGTGAGTCACGCCTCGATCCTCGCACGGGGACTGGGAATCCCGGCCGTCGTCGCGATCCCGGGGCTCGTGGCGGCCGCCGACGAGACCGAGGACGTGGCGGCGGGAGTCGGTGAGACGCTGATCGCCGGCCTCGATGGCGAGGCGGGCACGATCGTCCTCGCCCCGTCCGCGGCGGAGATCGCCGGGCTCGATACCCGTCGCGTCCAACGGGGCCGCGAGGACGAGGTCGCCCGCGCCCTCCGAGGCCGGCCCGGCCGCACGGCCGACGACGTCGCGGTTCCGCTCCTCGCCAACATCGGTCGGCCCGAGGACGCCGCTCGGGCTCTCGAGGCGGGGGCCGAGGGCGTGGGCCTCTTCCGGACCGAGTTCCTGTTCGTCGGCCGATCGGACGCCCCGTCGGAGGATGAGCAGGTCGCGGCCTACGCGGCGGTGCTCCGGGCGTTCGGGCCCGACCGGCCCGTGGTCATCCGGCTCGCCGACATCGGCGGCGACAAGGCGATCCCGTACCTCCACCTGGCGGCCGAGGACAACCCCTTCCTGGGGGTTCGGGGCCTGCGCCTGTGCTACGACGACCGGGCGCTCATCAGGACGCAGGTCCGGGCCATCGCCCGAGCCGGGGCGGCAGCCGGTACGACGCCCCGGCTCATGGCCCCCATGGTCAGCACGTTCGAGGACGTGACGATGCTCCACGAGATCGTCGAGGACGCCCTCGCCTCCCTCGACGCTGAGGGGGCCGCGCGAACTGGACGGATCGTGGCCGGGATCATGGTCGAGGTCCCGAGCGCCGCCCTCTGTGCGCCGGAGCTCGCTGCCGAGGTCGACTTCTTCAGCATCGGCAGCAACGACCTGACCCAGTACATCCTCGCCATGGACCGCACGAACGCCCGGCTCGCCGCGGCCG
>MGOD01000012.1:13272-13632 GCA_001795245.1 Chloroflexi bacterium RBG_16_70_13 | reverse complement strand
GCTCCACCCGGCCGTCCTGCGGGCGATCCGGGCGACGGTCGAGGGTGCGGCGACGCGCGGCATCCCCGTGGCAGTCTGCGGCGAGCTGGCCGCCGATCCGCTCGGGGCGGCGGTCCTCGTCGGCCTCGGGGTCGACGAGCTGTCGATGGATGCCGGGGCCCTCGACGGGATCCGGTACATGCTCAGCCGGGTGACGAGCGGCGCGCTCCGCGACCTGGCGGCGACGGCGCTCGCCGCGCGCTCGGCGTCGGAGGTTCGCTCGGCGGCCGCGGCGGCGGCCCGCGCGCATTCCTGACCAGCCCGCCTGCCGGGGAGCGGCGGGGTGCGGCGGCCTCCGCCGATCCGCAACGACCGCAAGAA
>MGOD01000012.1:11938-13075 GCA_001795245.1 Chloroflexi bacterium RBG_16_70_13 | reverse complement strand
CACCGCCTCGGGGTCGCCTTCAGCCAGTCGCCGCCTTCGCGCGACCGACCGCGTCAGGACCCCCGAGATGTACGCCCCGCACCCGCACCGGCACCGCCGGCCAGCCGGAGGATCCCCTCGGCCGTCGGGCGGTCGGTGACCAGGTGGCTGATGAGGCCGGCCCGGAGAGCTCCGAGGAGAGAGTGGTGCTTGTTCGACCCGGCGGCGATCGCCATCACCCGCGGGATCCGGCGAAGCTCGTCGATCGAGATCGCGATCGTCCGCCGGCTCCACTCGTCCTCGACGATCGTGCCGTCGGCCCGGAAGAGGTGGCCGCTCACGTCGCCGACCACGCCCAGGTCGAGGAGCCGCCGCCGGCCGCCATCGTCAAGGCGATCCATGACGGTCCCGTAGCCGGGCATGATCGTGGGACCCCCACTCACGCCGACGAGGGCCGCATCGAGGGCCGCCCAGTGGCGGGTCGTGGCGGCGACCCCGCTGTCGCGGAGGAGCGCCTCCTTCGTCTCCTCGTCGTCGAGCATGCCCGGGGCATGGAGGTAATGGACCTGGGCGCCGAGCCGGTCGGCGATCCGGCGGGCGAGCTCGTTGACATCGAGATACCGGTTGCGCGAATCCCAGCCACCGACGACCGGCACGACCGTCAGGTCGGCCAGGATCCGGCGGGGGAGGGCAGAGGCGAGGGCGTCGAGGGTGTAGCCGCCGGCGATCCCGATCGCACCGGTCATTGGCAGCCATGCTGCGACGTGCTCGGCCGCCGCCACGCCACACAGTCGCGCGGCCGCCGAGGGGTCGGTCTCGCGGCCGGGCGTGAGCCAGGCCTCGATGCCGAAGCGGTGGCCGAGCTCGAGGGCCAGCGCCGGTTGCTCGTCGGTGGGCGGATCGACCGAGATCCGGACGATCCCGACCTCGCGCGCCTGGGCCAGGATCCGGCTGACCTTGGATACCGAGAAGCCGGTCATCTCGGCAATCTCCGGCTGGCGCAGGTCGCGCGCGTAGTAGAGCTCGGACACGAGGCGCATGACCTCGCGATCCGCGGACGGTGCCGTCTTCGTGACTCGCTCGGCGGCTCTTGCCATACGCTCCTCCCCGGGGACGGCGGGCCCTTGCCGGAATCGGGCGCGATCTACCTTGACAGCG
>MGOD01000012.1:5178-11924 GCA_001795245.1 Chloroflexi bacterium RBG_16_70_13 | reverse complement strand
GCGGAAGGTATACACAGCCGTAGCGGTGCGTGCAAGAATGTGCCGCAAAGATTCTCTCGCAATCGGCAGTCCCCGAGGAGGCCATGCGGGGTTTCCGGATCCTGGTAGCGGCCCATGGCGACCTCGCCGACGCCTTCCTCGCGACCGCGGAGATGATCTGCGGCCAGCTCGAGGACGTCCACGCGGTCGGCCTCCTGCCGGCCGATTCACCCGAGTCCTACAGCGAGCGGCTCCTGGCCGCCGCCGGGGACCCGGGTGACAGCCTGCTCATCCTCACCGACCTCGCGGGTGGTACCCCCCACAACGTCGCCCTCGTGGCGACGCGCCGCCTGCCGAAGGCCGTGCTCATTTCGGGCGTCAACCTGGCCGTCCTCATCGAGGCGGTCACGAGCACCGACGCGCTCGACGGCGAATCCGTGGAGCGTCTCGTCGCGAGCGGTCGCGAGGCCCTCGTGAATGCGAGCCAGATGCTGGCGGCGAGACAGCCATGACCAGTGGCCGAGGCGGGGCCTGGAGGACCGTGTCTCGACCGGACGCAATCGAACACGGAGCCACCGAGCCTCTGTTCCCGTAGCGGAGGACCTGATGACCCTGAAGCTCGTGCGAGTCGACGACCGGCTCATCCATGGACAGGTGGTCGCGATCTGGCTCAAGGCGCTCAACGCCCGGCGGATCGTGATCGTCGACGACCGGACTGCCCGAGACGAGTTCCTGCGCGAGGTGATCACCCTGGCTGCGCCCTCGGGCGTCGACGTCGAGGTGCTCGACCTCGCGTCGGGAACGGAGCGCGTCCGGGCGCTGGCCGTGAACTCAGAGCCGGTCTTCGTTCTCATGCGATCGCCTCTCGTCGCCCTGCACCTGCGGGAGGCGGGCGTGGAGTTTCCGTTGCTGAACGTCGGCGGGCTCGGCGCCGGGCCGTCCCGCAAGCCGCTCTACCGGAACATCTCCGCTTCGCCGGACGAGATGGCGGCCATGCGGCAGCTCGAGTCGATGGGTACGACGGTGGAGCTCCGGATCGTGGAGAACGACCGACCGGTGGCCTTCAAGTCGGTCGACAAGTAGGAGGGATCTAGGAGGTGTCTGGGAGGTGCGCGACATGACTCGCGTCCAAGCCTCGCCGCTCGCCTTGCGCGTGTCCGTGCTGGTGACGACGGCACTCTTCGGAGCGCTGATCTTCGCCGGGCCGGCCTTCGCGCAAACCGAGGGCGAGGGTACGAACGACCTGGTCCGGGCGGCCCTGGTCGGGCTCGGGTACTACCTGTCCAATAGCCCCTGGCTGCTCGGGATTGGCGGCTTCTTCGGCCTGTACCGGCCGCTCGTGGCCGGCTTCATCGTCGGCATCATCTTCGGCGACCCGGTGACGGGCGCCGAGATCGGTGCCGCGATCAACATCCTGTACCTCGGCTTCATCTCAGCGGGTGGATCCATCCCGGCCGACCCGTCGGTCGCGGGCTGGGTGGGGACGGCGCTGGCGATGGCCGGTGGCCTCAGCTCCGAGGCCGCGATCGCCCTTGGCGTCGCGGTCGGCCTGCTCGGCACGCTCGTATTCTTCACCCGGATGAGCGTCGACGCGGTGTTTGCGCACTGGGCGGATGCTCGGGCCGAGGCCGGGGACGCGGACGGGGTGGCCAGGATGAACTGGCTGCCACCGCAGATCTTCCTGTTCTTCATCAGCTTCTTCCCGGCGACGATCGCGGTGTACGCCGGTTCGGCGGTCGTGGCGGACGCGATCAACAACCTGCAGACGAACGCCCCGTGGATCCTGCGTGGCTTCGAGATCGCGGGCGGCCTGCTGCCGGCGATCGGGCTCGCGCTCAACATGCGCTTCATCTTCCGGGGCACCGTGTGGCCGTACTTCTTCATCGGCTTCATCCTGGCGGCGAGCACGGCCGGCGGGATCAACATCGTCACCATCGGCGTGATCGGCGTCGCCCTGGCGTTCCTCCACGTTGCCTTCGTCGGCGATCGCGCCGAGCGGGCGATGCAGTCGAGGGGGGCGTGACATGGGCATGGACATGAGTGACCGCCCCGCGGTAAAGCTCGACCGAAGCGACGTCCGCCGCTCCTTCTGGCTGTGGACGTTCTTCAGCCACGCCAACTACAACTACGAGCGCCTGCAGGGCACCGCCTTCGCGCAGGCGATGGTCCCGATCATCAAGAAGCTCTACAAGGACCCGGAGGAGATCAAGGCCGCTCTCAAGCGCCACCTCGTCTTCTTCAACACCGAGCCGAACGTCGGCGGCATCATCCATGGCGCGGTCATCGCCATGGAGGAGCAGCGGGCCAACGGGGCCGACATCGACGACGACGCGATCAACAGCGTCAAGTCCGGCCTCATGGGACCACTCGCCGGCGTCGGCGACACGATCAGCCAGGGCACGATCACCCCGATCCTGCTCTCGATCGGTATCAGCCTCGCCGCGGTGCAGCCCGGCGGCGGCCGGGGGAACCCTCTCGGGTCGATCCTGTACTTCGTCCTTGAGGTCGGGATCATGCTCGCCCTGGCGTACTGGTTCTGGTTCCAGGGCTACGACCGCGGTCGCGAGGGCGTGACCTCACTGCTCCGGTCGGGTCTGCTCGACAAGCTTGTCGTCGGAGCTGGGGCCCTGGGCAACCTGGTCCTCGGCGCCCTGACCTTCCAGTTCGTCCACGTCTACCTGACCGTGACGGTGAAGGTCGGAGACGGCACCTTCGAGTTCAACGAGATCCTCGACAAGGTGATGCCGAGCCTCTTGCCATTGATCTTCACGCTCCTGACGTGGTGGCTCCTCGCCCGGCGGCGGGTCTCCCCGATCCTGTTGCTCGGCATCTATTTCGTGATCGCGATGGTCGCGGCGTACCCGTTCTTCGCGGGTTCGGTGGTTGACCCCACGACGCAGTGCCCGTCGATCCTCCACGAGTTCTACCAGCCCGACTGCATCCCGCCGCCGGCACCGGCGTCGTGATCGACTAAGTCGTCGATTCGGAGGCGGCCCGGGCCAACGGCCCGGGCCGCAGCCTGTCGGGGAGTTCCATGACCTCGTTCCAGTTCGGCATCGGCGAGCGCTGGGCGCTCGTCGCGGCGATCGGCTACACGATCGTCAACGTCATGCTCCGGGCGGCCGCGCCCTCGATCGATTCGGCGCTCGGCTCGCTGATTCGCCTCATCCCGGTCCTCGTCGTGGCTTGGGTCATCGTCCTGCGCGAGGGCGCCCGCGAGCTCCGGCCGGGCCGGCCCGAGTTCATCGGCGCCCGCCCGATCGCGCTGCTCTTGCTCGGCGGCGTGGCGAGCTTCGTGCTCGGCAACATCCTGTACTTCGGGGCCCTCCGAGAGGGCGGCCTCGGGATCACCGTCGGCGGCGTCCATGGCGGGGTCGTCACCGGCGGCCTGTGGATGAGCGCGCTGTTCCTCCGTGAGCGGCTGCGCGTCGCCCAGCTCGGCGGGGCCGGCATCGTGATCGCGGGGCTCGGCGCGATCGGCTGGGCCCAGACCGGCGGGTCGATCGGCGAGCTGTGGTGGCTGGGGCTGCTGTTCGCCCTGGGGGCGGGGACGACCTACGCGGCCGCCAACGCGATCAGCCGCTCGGTCCAGCGACGCCGCCCGCTGGTGTTCATCACCCTGGCCGCGTCCAGCCTCGGCGGGATGGTCCCGCTGGCGGTCATCGTCGCAGTCCGGGAGTTGTCGGCGCCCGGATCCGTGGTCGCCGATCCCGGCTCGGCCGGCGCCGTCTTCCTGGCCGGCTTCGCGAACGCGGTCGCCCTCGCGGGCCTGGCCATGGCCGTTCGCACCGCGCCGGTCGCCTCGGTCAACACGATCAGCTCGGGCAACGTCGTCCTGAGCTTCGTCGCGAGCGTCGTGATCTTCAACGAATCGGGCTCGGCGCCGATGATTGCCGGCATGATCCTCGTGACTGTTGGCATTCTCGTCGCCCAGCTCCGGCGGAGTGCGGGGCCCGGAAGCCCGTCCCGCGCCGCGCCTCTCCCGCCACCGGCGCCCGACGCGACCCCGACGTGACGGCTACGACCTGTGCCGCGGTGTCTGACCGAGGACGCGGCCCTTCATCCGCTCGTTGTGGTCCTCCTGCTCGGCCCGCGTGAGCCTCTGCGGCATGCTCGGGTCCGAGGGGATGTGATGGGGCCCCTCGTGGCCCATGGGCAGGTTGCAGCTGATGATCGTGAAGTCGCCGCCCCAGCCGCACCGCTTGCCGCGGCGCGCGCGCGTCGTCCCCATCGAGGCTCCTTTCGAACGCGTGCGAGCAGTGCACTCCCCGCCCGCCCGCACGTCAAGGGCATTCCGTCACGAGTGGCGAGCAGAGCGCCCCGGGCCCTTCTCAGACGGTCATCCCGGGACCGTTGGATCCGGCCCCGGGTCGGTCGGCTGGTCGGCGCGGCCCGCGGCACGGGAGGCCCGAGCGTGGCCGGATGCCCCGGCGCGGGCAAGGAACCCGCCCGCGACGCCTTTCGACCGAAGGTCGCTGTCCAACGATCCCCCGGTGACCGTCTGAGACAGACGGTGACTCTCGGGGGTTGGCGGGCGGGCAGCGACCCGCCGCGCCGCCGGCTACGCGGTCGAACGGACCTCGTGGCGAAGCGGCGAGGTGATCCGGATGAAGAAGCCGTCGGGGTCGGCGAGGCGGAAGTCGCGGGCCTTCCAGGATCGGTCCTGGATCGGCTTCACGATCCGGAGGCCTGCGGCGACGGCCGCCGCGTGGATGGCATCGACGTCGTCGACCTCGATCGTGATCTCGACGCCCGTGCCCCGCGGCGAGCGATCGATGTGCGGCGTGAAGTAGTGCTCGTGGCCGCGGATGTAGGCATCGCCCTGGAGGACCAGCTCGGCGCCGTCCCGATCGAGGCGAACCCAGTCCTCCCAGCGCCGGGCGACGCGGAAGCCGAGGGCCTCGTAGAACGCGATCGAGGCCTCGACGTCGGCGACGTGGAGCTCGACGCCGGTCACGCCGCGCGGGCCATCCGGGCCGTCCGGGCCGTCGGCGCCACCCGCTGCGAGGGCGGTCTCGCGGGCGGACTCGGGACGCCCCGCGGTCACGACCCGGGGTCCGAGACCCGGAAGACGACGTTCTTCGACTGCTGGTACTTCTCGATCCCGACGCCGCCGTAACCCGATTGCTTGTAGCCCTGCGAGGGCTGCTCGAGGACGCCGGTCGAGAACCACTGGTTGACGTAGACCTGGCCGGCCTTGAGACCGCGGGCAATCCGCCAGGCCCGGTCGAGGTCGCGGGTGAAGACGCCCGACGAAAGCCCGTAGCGGGTGTCGTTGGCGATCGCCAGGGCCTCGGCCTCGGTGTCGAACGGCACGATCGCCACGACCGGACCGAAGATCTCCTCGCGGGCGATCCGGCAGGTCGGCGTCGCGCCCGTGAAGACCGTCGGCGGGATGTAGGCGCCCTTCGAGCGGAGGTCGTCGGTGTATGGGACGCCACCGCTGGCTAGGGTGGACTCGCCCTTGCCGATCTCGATGTAGTCCCAGATCTTCGCCCCGTGCGAGGCGGCGATGACCGGGCCCAGCTCCGTCGCCGGGTCCAGGGGCTCGCCCACGACCATCGACTCGGCCTTTGCGACGAGGGCATCGGTGAAGCGCTCGAGGATCGGCCGCTCGACGAGGATCCGCGACCCGCAGACGCAGATCTGGCCGGTGTTCCCGAAGGCCCCCAGGGCGCTCCAGAAGACCGCGGTTTCGAGGTCGGCGTCGGCGAAGACGAGGTTGGGGTTCTTGCCGCCGAGCTCGAGCGAGACCCGCTTGACCTGCGAGGCGGCGACCTCGAGGACGCGCGAGCCGGTCTCGATGCCGCCGGTCACCGACACCATGTCGACGCCGGGGTGCTCGACGATCGCGTCCCCGACGATCCCACCGGGACCGGCGAGGACGTTGACCGCGCCGGGCGGGAGATCGGCCTCGAGGAGCAGCTCGGCCAGGCGCATGAACGTGAGGGACGCCATCTGGGCCGGCTTCACGATCGCGGCATTGCCCGCCGCGAGGATCGCGGCCATCCGCTGGACGCCGGTCCACAGCGGCCCGTTCCAGGGCAGGATCTCGGCCACGACGCCCAGCGGCTCGCTGAGCTCGTGGTGGATGACCGACGCGTCGGGCATCTCGGCCGCCGCGCCCCGGGTCAGCCGGGCCCGCCCGCCAAAGAAGCGCAAGGAATCGAGGGAGATCGCGAGATCGGAGTAGTGCACGGACGAGATCGGCTTGCCGGCATCGACCGCCTCGAGGAAGGCCAGCTCGTCGGCGTAGCGCTCGACGAGGTCGGCGATCCGGAGGAGCGCCGCGGCACGGTCCTTGGCCGTGGAACGGCCCCAGGGCCCGTGGTCGAACGCCTCGCGCGCAGCCGCCACGGCATCGGCGACATCGGCCGCCCCCGCCTGGGCGATCGACGCGATCGGCTGGTTGTCCCGCGGGCTGATCGACGGAAAGACGGCCCCGTCGCGGGCCGCGACGAGGCGGCCCCCGATCAGCAGACGGTAGGGATCACCGGAGATGAGCGACCAGCGCGGGTCCGCGCCGGCCTGGACGTTGACCGCCATCGGAACCGCCCTCCTCAGCTCGCGACGAGCTGGCCCGCGAGCTCGAGCGCTTCGTCGACCGACTTGCCACCGTGGATGATGGCCGCCAGGCCGCGGGTGATGCCGGCCGGATCGGGGTCGCGCCAGATGTTGTTGCCGATCGCGACGCCGGCGCAGCCGGCGATGACGACCGCGTCGTAGACGTCCTGGAAGAGGTCGCGGAC
Source organism: Chloroflexi bacterium RBG_16_70_13 (assembly GCA_001795245.1). GTDB lineage: Bacteria > Chloroflexota > Limnocylindria > Limnocylindrales > CSP1-4 > UBA5189. The sequence goes on along the minus strand of MGOD01000012.1, from coordinate 5,196 downwards.
GTTGCCCTTCTTGGCCCC
>MGOD01000012.1:5030-5132 GCA_001795245.1 Chloroflexi bacterium RBG_16_70_13 | reverse complement strand
ATCGACTCCGGATCGCCGGTGTAGAAGGCCTTGATGACGTCGGCGCCGGTCTCGGCCGAGATCCGGGCACCGGCGGCGATTTTGTCGGGCGTGTGCATGTCC
>MGOD01000012.1:4859-5008 GCA_001795245.1 Chloroflexi bacterium RBG_16_70_13 | reverse complement strand
CACGGATTCGGCGATGTACGGCAGGCCGTAGCGGGCGGCATCGGCCGCGAGGCGGGCCGCCTGGCGGACCGATTCGTCAGCGGTGAACGGGTAGAGCATCGACTTCACGGCGTCGGCCCCGACGGACAGGGCCCGCTCGACGGCGACTT
>MGOD01000012.1:0-4825 GCA_001795245.1 Chloroflexi bacterium RBG_16_70_13 | reverse complement strand
CGCTGCGGCCGGGCCGATCGCGTCGCCGAAGGCGATGATCGAGCCGATCGGCGAGAGGAACGCGTCGGCGCCGGCGGGGACCACGGCCCGGCAGGTGTCGCCGTAGCGGGCGAGGCCATCAACCGGGGCGTCCATGAACGCGGTATGGTCCATCGCCACGATGAGGATCCGGCCGTCCTCGCGGAGCAGCCGATGCATCCTGCGCTTCATCCTTTGATCTCCTTCGATCTCGCTTGATCTCGTCTCGAACGGTGGGTGGGGTTTGAGCGCGCGCCGGAGGCGCGTCAGGGCATCTCGACGATGACGCGGTAGGTGCCGGGCCTGATCGCGTGCTCGAGCGCCGCCCCGATCTCCTCGAGCGGGTAGCGGATGTCGATCAGCGGCGAGAGGTCGACGAGCCCGTAGCGGATCAGCCGGGTCGCGGTGTAGAAGTCCTCCACGTCGCCCGAGATCACGCCGAAGACGCCCGTCTCCCGGTTGTGCATGTCGTTTGGCCCGAAGCTGAAGGCCGGCTCCGGGTGGGCGGCCGCGAAGAGGACGAAGCGGCCGCGGTCGCTGAGCATCGCCATGCCCTGCTCGTTGGCCTTCTCGTGGCCGATCGCGGCAATCACCGCCTCGGCGCCGCGCCCCTCGGTGAGCTCCTTCACCCGGGCCACCGGGTCGACCTTCGAGGCATCGACGAGCTCGGTCGCGCCCAGGCGACGGGCCATCGCCAGGCGGTCGGGGTCGATCTCGCTGACGATGACCCGGCAGCCGTGCTGGCGGGCGGCGACGACGTTCATGAGGCCCATCACCCCGGCGCCGATCACGACGACGTCCTGGCCGACGCTGAGATCGAGCATTCGGGTGGCGTGGATCGCGCACGACAACGGCTCGGACAGGGCCGCGGTCTCGAACGGGGCGTCGCCGACCCGGTAGACGCCGTCGGCGGTCTGGATCTTGTACTGGGCGAAGCCGCCGGGGCCCCAGGCCGCCCCGTACTTCGAGACGACGCCGTAGTGCTGCTTGCAGGCCCGGTTCTGGCCCGTCCGGCACCAGTGACACCTGCCGCAGGAGGCGGATCCGATCGCCACGCGCTCCCCGATCTGGAGATCCGTGTCCGTCCCCTCGCCGATCGCGGCGACCTCGCCGGCCATCTCGTGGCCACCCACGAACGGGAACTTGTTGGCCTGGGCGCCCGAGAAGCTGCGCTGCTCCCAGGTGCAGATCGCCGTCGCACGGAGGCGGACGAGGACCTCGCCCCGGCCGGGGACCGGCGTGGGCATGTCCTGGACGCTGATGTCGTGGACGCCGGCCATGACCCCGACCCGCATCGTGGTATCGGTGCGGCTGCCGGGGGCCTCGATCGCGGACGTGGCCATGGGGTCGGTCCTCCCACCCGGGTGGTGTGCAAGAAATTGCAGCAAGGAATTCCGAATGTTGGCCCACTATAGCAGGGGCGAACCAGGATTCCGAGACATCGATCCCCGAATCTGGCGCCGCAACCGGCCCGATTTTCGAGGGCCGTTCGGCCCGCCCCGGGAGGCATGGCCAGGGCGCGGGCTTCGGCCAGCCGCGACGTGCGGCATCATCGACACCACGCAGGAACGGGGAGCGAGATGTCGGACACCGGTCGGCCATCGGTCGTCATCGCCTATGCCTACGGCGCCAGCGACTGGAAGACGGTCGATGTCCGACGGGCCTTCCGGGACAACCTCGCGGGCATCGATGTCGACGTCGAGGCGGTCGACTGGCGGCCGTTCCTGCCCTCGCCCCAGGCGCATTACCTGCGGTTCGTGCGCAACCGCGACGCGGAGGCGCCGTGCGACGCCGAGGCCGTGACGGCATCGGTGACGGCCTCGGTGATGGCCTCGGCGCCGGCCTCGCTGACGACATCGGCGCTGGCCGGGGCCTCCGGCGCCTCGTCACGGACCCCGCGGACCGCGCGGTCTCCGCAGACGTCGCGGACGCCGCGGACGTACCCCGCCCGGAGCGACCTCGCGGCCACGGCCGCCGAGCGGGCCGCGGTCGCCGAGGGCCGGCGCGAGGGCCGCCTGTCGCTCGATCCGCTGACCCGGCCGGCGATGCGCGTCGTCCACCACGCCATGGTCGACAACGCCGGGATCACGATGGCCGACGTCCTGGGCTACCTCCGAGATCCGGCGGCGGTCATCGGGCCGGCCGCCGAGCGGCTCCTCGAGATCCGCCGGGGCGCAGGTGGCCGGCCGGTCGTGGCGGTCGGCCTGAGCCTCGGCGGGATCATCCTCGTCGACACGCTCGCCACGCTCCTCCGGGACGCGGCCAGGCCGGAGGCGGATCGCCGCCCGGCGGCCCTCCTCGTGACGGTGGGCTCCCAGTCCGCGGCGCTCCGGGCGATGGGCGTCATGCCCTCGGCGCCGCGCGACGCGGTCCACCCGGTGCTCTTCACCCCGTGGCTCAACGTCTGGCACGAGCACGACTACCTGTCGTACCCGGTCGGGGCGGTCTTCGAGCACCTCGGCGACGTGTGCGATCGGCGGGCCGTCCAGCGGGGCGCCTTCCCGGGCGTCCACTCGGGCTATCTCAACCGGTCATCCCGGTTCTTCGATCACCTCGGCGAGGCGATCCGGGCGCGATTCGGAGGCTGACGGCCGGGACTCTGCGACGTCCCCGAAGGCCGCCGCCACGTCCTCGACCTTTGTCATTCATGACTGACCCGACTCGTCGTCAGCCGATCGTCGTCAGACAGTCGCCGGATGGCTGGATGACAGCGGGAGACCCGGCCCCACGTGTACGGGCGGCATCCGCCAACCCGTGCACCCGTGACGTGCAGACACCTGGGTCCTGATTGGCAGAAGGTGGGGCGACTGGACGTCATGCCCCGCTTGCCGCCGCGATCGCGGCGTCGAGCTCGTCGTTCGAGGGCTCGATGACGACGCGGCCCGGCCGCTCGGGGTCGCCGATGAGGATGACCGGGGTCACCCGGGCGCCGTCGTTGTACGACCGGTTGATCGCATCGGCCTCGGCATCGAGCTCGACGTTGCGGTAGGTGAACGGGATCCCGCGGGCTACCAGGTGGGCGCGCGACCGGGTCGTGTCCTCGCAGGTGTCGCGCCCCAGGATGAGGATCCCGGGCCGGCCATCGACGTTCACGGGCTCGACTCGTCCAGCCTCAGGCGTCGAAGCGCGCGGCTTCGCCCCGCCCCGCCGCGGTCGCGGCCGCCAGGACCTGGTCACGCAACCCGCCGTCGGTCGCGGGAGCGCGGCAGGCGGCGCAGCGGATCTCGGGTCGATCGACCGGCTCGAGGCCCTCGTCCGGGGTCGCCAGGCCGAGGAGACGCAGGCCGCCGGGATCGAGGATCGCCCGGTCGAGGGCACGGACGGGGCTGTCGATCTCCCAGGCCGCCGTCGGGCTCCGGCAGGCCGGACAGAGTGGCGCAGCGGAGGCTGTCATGGGCGCCAGCCGGCCGGCGGGATGGCGGCGTCCGGGCGGACGGCAGGGTCGTCGGGCATCGAGGAAGGATACGTCGGCCACCGGCGGGGGGCCGTCTGGCGCTTGACGGGCGTTCGGGCCCCCCTCACAGTGCGGCCGTGCGTTTCGGGATCGCCGGCTTCCTCGGACTCATCGTCCCGGGTGCCGGCCACTTGTATGTGGGTCGTCGTCGCGACGCCCTCCTTTTTCTGATTCCCACCACCGCCATCGTCGGCATCCTCGTCGGGACGTACCTCGCCGTGGGCTGGATCGGCGTCCTGAAGTTCCTCGTGACCCCGGGCGTCCTGCCGGTGCTCGCCGTGGTCAACATCGCGATCGCGGTGTGGCGGATCCTCGCGGCCCTCGACGGCGTCCGCCTCGAGACGCCGACAGGCCGGTCAATGGGCCTGGCGGTCGTCGCCCTGGCGGCGCTCGTCGTCGCCCCGCACCTGGTCGCCGGTCGCCTCATCGCCTCGACAGACGACTTCCTGAACTCGTTCTTCTCCGCCGCCCCGGTCGAGGAGCCGGGGGCCACCCCGGAGCCCGAGCCGAGCGATCCCGAGCCCACGAACAGCCCCGTGGTCGACCACCGCAAGCGGTCGGCCTGGTCGCTCAGCGACGGCGAGCTGATGCCCACCCCGACCCCGACCCCGACACCGGCCCCCCGCGGGCCGTACGGCGGCGGTGGCGGGACGGGCTCCCTCCCAGAGCTCGGAGCGGCCGTCTACTGGGACGCTCCCGGAGCGATTCCGTGGGGCAACGACGGGCGCTTCGACCTGCTCCTCCTGGGTTCGGACGCCGGCTCCGATCGATGGAGCCGCCGGATGGACGTCATGCTTGTCGTCGAGATCGACGTTGCCACCGGCAACGTGGCGATGATCGGGCTGCCGCGCAACCTCCGGAACGCGCCGCTCCCGCCCGGGTTCGCCCGGGACGCGGTGGCATGCGGCTGCCTCACCGGCCTCCTCAACGAGGTCTACGTCGAGGCGACCGCCCGCCATCCCGATCGCTGGCCGGGTACCGGCGCGATCAAGGGCATCGGGGCGGTCCGGGGCGTCGTCTCCGAGCTCACCGGGCGGCCGATCGACGCCGTCCTCGTGGCCGACCTCATCGGCGTCATCCGTGTCGTCGACGCGATGGGCGGGATCGACATCTACGTCCCCACGGCGGTCAGCGACGATCACTACCCGGATCCGATCCGCGGCTCGATCGATCTCTACATCAAGGCCGGCCAGCAGCACATGGACGGCCGGATCGCCCTGGCCTACGCCCGCAGCCGCCACGGAAGCTCCGACTACGCCCGGATGGCCCGCCAGCAGACGCTGCTCCTCGCGATCCGCGATCAGCTGGGCCCGGCGATGATCCTGTCGGCCCCGGACCTCTTCGCCGCGGCCA
>MGOD01000011.1:7488-7621 GCA_001795245.1 Chloroflexi bacterium RBG_16_70_13 | reverse complement strand
CAGCGCCGAGTATCACGCCTCGCTCCATTGATCGCGGTCGTGACGCTCCTGGTGGTCCCTGGGACGGTAGCCGCCGCCGATGGCGCGACCTTCTGCGTTCCCTTCACAGGTCAGAACGGCGCTGGCCAGATCG
>MGOD01000011.1:4433-7436 GCA_001795245.1 Chloroflexi bacterium RBG_16_70_13 | reverse complement strand
CATCACGTCCTGCATCGACACTGGGCCCGGCTACAGGTCGGGCACATTCGAGTGGGTGTCCGTTGACGATGGCGCGCTTTCAGGCTCGAACATAGTCCAGGTTGGCTACGGACGATGCCTGCGGACGAACAACTCGGCCGACTATGGCTGGACCAACTGCAACGGGCAGCTGTATTGGTACTGGGCGTGGGGCAGCGACTGTGGCCCCGGAGACCCGACCGGGAGCGGCGGCATGAACGGCGCGATCCCCCTGCGGATCGGCGCTGCGCTTTCATCGCCACCACCCACGAAAGACATCTATGTCCTTCGCGAGAACGTCGGTGGCACCTACTACTACGACGCATACGTGGGCGGGGTGCTCCTCCAGGGGACCGACGCACTCGGGAATAATCGAGTGGCGCGCGTCGCGGCTAGTGCGATCTGCTGGGATTCCGACACGCCAACACGGGGACTCACGTGGTTCGGGGAGACGTTCAACGAGTCCGACTCGATGGGCGGGTGGAACGCCGCGGGCGTGGCGAACCACCTAGACTACACGCTGCTGCGCTATTCCATCAACACGGGGTGGCTGGTCCCGTTGCTCGGGCCGCCCAACAGCCACTGCAGTGAGTCCGATCCGACGATCTACACCTGCAAGGTCGTCGATAACCAACACATCTACCTCGACACAATCAGCAGGTAGGAGCGGATCCGTGATCAACCCAGCAAGGCTTCGTGACTTCTGGGTGCTGCCGGCGCTGCTGCTCGCTCTCGCAGCCTTGGCAGTCGTCGTACGAGGCGGATGGCCGGCCCCGGCCGCCCAGGAGGTCGCCGCCGGTGCCCAGGCATCAAGCGGACCGGCAACGGTCGCGCCGTCCCAGGAGGGGGACGATGGAGTTGCCGAGGCGCCCAGCCTCGACTCGCTGCCCCCGGACACCCGCGCGCAGCTCGATGCGCTCCCGGCCGGCACAGTCCTCGTCGCCTGCAGCTCTGCATTCGCCAAGTACCCCGAGGGCGTCACACCGAGCGTTTCCCTGCGCTGGCACCAGACCCACCCGGGTTGGCATCTACTGGAGCACGGCTATTGTGTCGACAACCCGGCGATGATCCGGACATTCGATCCACCGGTGATGGACGCCCCGTAAGATCCAACTTGTCCGATTTCCGAGCCTGCGCTAGATGTGACTCCCACCTGTCGTAGGGTCGAGCCCGACGAGATCCTCGAGGCCTTCCCGGCCGATTGAGGCCTCAGGGTCACCCCGCGGCGTGGATTCACGGAGTGATGTCGCGCCTCGGCGTCAGGCGGCCGCTGCGCACAATCGGCCTGCCCGGTCCATCGTCGCGACGCGGTCGCCGCCCGGTCGTCACTGTCGCCCACGGAGGCGCCACGGACGCGACCTCCGGCGCGACCGCCGCTGGCGGCGCCTCAACGGATGAACCGAGCGAGCGCTGGGATGGCGGCGAACACCCGCTCGTCGAGGCCCTCGAGTCCGTCCGGTCCGCCGAGGCAGCCGCGTGAGAGCAGCGGCCAGGGATCACCGCTCCAGTGCGCCGCGAGATCGACCGTCCGGACCTCCAGACCGCCAGGCGACGTCCAGATCGCCCGGAGCGGGTCCGCGGTGAGGGCCGACTCGGCAATGACCCAGACGTCGACCGGCGGACCGGGCCGGTCGGATCGGGTGATGAGGCGACCGACCGACGCCCCGCGCCGCGCCGAGTCGGCCACGATCCCGACGTGGATCGGTGGATCCTGCGACGAGCGCGAGAACGCCGAGCGGTAGCGGCGGATCTTCTCGGGCAGGATCGCCCCGCGCTCGGTCCCGAGGTCGCGCTCGATGAGCAGAACGATCGAACGTGTGCCGACTCGGATGACCGCGAGGGCGTCGGGTCGGAGCCAGCCACCGAACAGGCGGAGGCAGGCGCGCTCGGGGACCCAGGCTGCGAGGCCAGTCGCGGTCGCCGGCTCGGATGCCCGAAGGAAGGCCGCGAGGAGGTCGTGCGTGGCGAGACCGTGGATCACCGGCGAGACGACTTCGACGCCGCCGTCGAGGCGCGCCCGACCGTCCGGCCAGACCAGCCGCTCGAGCCCGGTCCGGGTCGTCTTCGTCAGGCTATAGGCGTAGCGGCCGCGCGGACGTTGCCGGTTGGCCGCCCAGGAGCCCGACACGAGGCCGTACTCCGCGAGCCGGGCGAGTCGGCGCTGGGCGATCCGGCGGTGGCCGTAGGCGAGCAGCGCCGCCAGCTCGGCGGTCATGACGTCGCCGACGAGGAGCCACAGCAGGACCGCCCGATCGCGCTCGGGCAGCGCCGTCCAGCCGGCGAGCCCTGGTGCCCCGCGGAGCGCCACCACCCGCGCCGGCGCCGTCACGGTCCACTCGGTCGGCGCCGCGCCACCCGGGTCCGTCGCGCACGCGCCGACAGGTAGGCGAGCCGGGTGAAGTGGGCCGACCGGGCATGGGCCGCCCGTCGCGCTCGCTCGGCAGGGGGCAACAAGCCGTCGGGGTCGACGAGCAGCTCGAACGAGGCGAGAAAGGCGAGCCGACCCGGCGCGGACGTCTGGCCCGAATCGTGGGTCGCGTGGAGCCGATAGGCGCCGATCCGGCCGCGGAGCGAGCGCTCCACCCGGCCGAGACCGCCGTACCCGTCGGTCCGCCGCGCCGTGGTCACGCGCGTGCCTCGTCGGGCTCCTCGGCGCCGTCGTCGCCACCGAGCCGAGGCCAGGCGCTGGTGTCAACCGGCGTCCGCCAGCCCCACGGCGCGGGGTCAGCCGGGACCTCGCCGAGCATCTGCCGCGGATCGCCGTCGAGCGGAGCGACGATCGTGGCGCGGCAGGCCAGACCGAGACGTGAGCGTCTGACGTCGCCGTGACGACCGTGCGGCGCGCTTGTCAACCTCGCTCTACTTCCCAAATCCGGGCGACCTCAAGCTGGGGCCACGATCCCTCGATTTCGAGGGCGGCCCGATCTATGAACCTGCGGCGGCAGGCCGGGACCAGTCCGCACCGGACCGCGATCGCCGGTGCCG
>MGOD01000011.1:3860-4393 GCA_001795245.1 Chloroflexi bacterium RBG_16_70_13 | reverse complement strand
CGGCCGACGAGCCACGGCGCGGACCTCGCCACTCGGTCGCCCGGTCCCCCGTCAGCGATCAGCCGGAGCAGTGGCTCCTGGCCTGATCGACGCGACGGGTGCGCTGCGCTGGCAGCGGACCCGCCGAGACGGTGATCGAGCGGTCGACCGGGAAGCCAGCCGCCTCATCCGACGCTAGCCCGTCGAACCGGCCGTGGGAACCGGGTTCGTGTGTATGATTCTGTGTATTCGCGGGCCATTCACGTCCTGATTGACACCCAGGACGACGTGTGCAAGGCTCCGATCGTGCTCAAGACGAAGCGGACCTACAACCTCAGCCGCCGGACGATCGAGACCGTCCAGGCGCTCGCCGAGCGCAACGTGGCGCCCACCCAGGATGCCCTCGTGGAGCTCGCAGTCGACGAGCTCGCCCGCCACGTCCTCTAGGCCGACGAGGCCGAGGCCTGGACGGCCGCGGCCGCTGATCCGGAGTTCGCCGCCGAGGCCGCCGAGCTCGAGGCCGTCTATGGCGATGCCGCCGCCGAGACGTGGCC
>MGOD01000011.1:665-3833 GCA_001795245.1 Chloroflexi bacterium RBG_16_70_13 | reverse complement strand
TGGGCGGTCGTCATCGTCGGGCTCGACCCGGTCGAGGGCCACGAGCAGGCCGGCGAGCGGCGAGCTCTCGTCGTGAGCTACGAGGCGTTCCATCGCTCCGGCTTGCTGACCGTCTGCCCGATCACCGCGGCGCGGGAGCGGCCCCGGTATCCGGGCGAGGTCGCCATCCCGGCCGGCGAGGCGGGGCAGACGAAGGCCGGGCTGATCCTGTGCGCACAGGTCCGGACGATCTCGGTTCGCCGGATCCGCGCGTCCGGCATCCTGCCCGACGGCGGGATCGCCTACGTCGCGGACCCGCGGATCCGGGCAGCGGTCCGCGCCGCCCTACGGCATCACCTCGGCTTGGACATCCCACCGCTGTCGGACGGTGCCGCGGCTCGTTGAGGCCGCCTCCATCGCGGGTTTGTGACCGTTGCAACAGCCGCCGTCGCAGGGCCAAACCCGCGGAGAGCTAAGCGAGTCGGGTGACATCGGCTCGAGGAGCTGGCGCTCGGCCATCTCGCGGGGGGGCAGCCGTGGATGATGCCGCGGATCGCCGCCGGCGCGGCGGCAGGCGGCACGTTGGTTGTCACCCGGTCTGGCCTTGCGGCTCAGCTACCGCCAGTTCGCGGACCGAATTCGGCCCCAGGCCTCAAGACAGAGTCGAGATAGGTTCCAACGTCCGCGGGCGACAATCGGAGCCGGCCATAGAGCCAACGGGTCAGCGAGAAGAGGCCGATGCCGATGACAACCCCCGTGAAGTTGAGGAGTGCGTCATTGATGTCGACTGTTCGATAGGCGAAACCGTATGCGAAATCGACGCACAACTGGATGAGCTCGATTAGGAATGCGAAGATGGCTCCGTAGACGAGGGACCGGCGAGCGGGCACTCGAAGGAAAGGCATTCCAAGTCCGAACGGAATCCCGAGAAGGAGGTTAAGGAACGCCTGCCTGAGCACCTCGCCGGACATGCCCAGGCCCTTCAGTGGAACGACGTTGATCCCATCCACAAGGTGCGTCTCTCGGCGCATCGCCTCGACGAAGTCGCTTTCAAGGATAAAGGGGAAGAACGTGACCGCGACTACGCCAGCGAGATAGAGGAGAAAGACCAGGAGGCACAGGATTCGCATCGCCGGGAACCCTCGTCGCCATGCGACCGTCAGCGCGGCCGCGAGCACGAGCAGGAAGACGGGCGAGGCCGTCTCGAACGTAACGATCACTGGACGGCCCCGCTTCTGCGAACGTGGATACCCTGAGCTACGGGGTTATCAAGTTCCCTTGACCGGACTCATTCCAGTCGTCATCTTCTGTTTTCCAGATTATGAGGTAGTAGCTACCGGACGAGATGGAGCCACAGTTCTTGGAGTACGACTTGCCTTGTCCGTTCGTGTAGGGCGTGAGGCTTGTCCCGCAGATCTTGGGGTCGAAGAACTCGTCCTTATAGACGTCGATGTGGACGGCGTACGGGTTCGGCACATGACCGGGGTCCGTAGAGATAACCCAGACCTGCCCCTGGTTTGTCAGGGTGCCAGCGGTCATCTGGTGGAACTGACCATTTGAGCTGCCGTTGACAACCCGATAGTACATTGTCCAGTTGTAGAAGGAGTTGTTCGCTAGAACGGGAGTGACAATTCCTAGGAACGCGAACGTTGCCAGGAGCACCCCGAATCCGCGCCTCTTCAGCCTCACCGCGACCTCTAGACCCGAGCAGTTTCGCGCGCTGTGGGCATCCTACTACTCTCGGCTGATCGGCGGTTGAGCGCTGTGACCGGTCGCCGAGGGGGAGCCCGTCGCGGTCGTCGGGCCATCGGGATCCGGGAAGTCGACCCTGCTCCACGTGATCGGCGCCATGGACACGCCAGACGCAGGCAGCGTGATAGTGGGCGGCAGCGAGGTAACGGCGCTCAGCCGCGGCCAGCAGGCTGCCTATCGGCGGACGATCGGGTTCGTCTTCCAGCGCTTCCACCTGCTGCCCGCGCTGAGCGTCCGGGACAACGTGGCCGCGCCGGTGCTTCCGTACCGCACGCCCTACGACAAGTTCGCGCGGGCGGACGAGTTGCTCAACGCCGTCGGCCTCGGCGACCGGGGCAACTCGCTGCCGTCGCGATTATCTGGTGGTGAGCAGCAGCGGGTGGCGATCGCGCGCGCGCTGATCAACGCCCCAGGTCTGCTGCTCGCCGACGAGCCCACTGGCAACCTCGACTCGGTCACCGGGGCCGGGATCGTGGGCCTCATCCTCGACCTTCGTCGCGACCGCGAGATGACTGTCCTCGTCGCGACCCATGACCCGCTGGTGGCCGGCCGTTGCGACCGGGTGATCAGGCTCCGGGACGGCAGGGTTGTTGAGCGGGTGCAGTCATAGGGCCAGCCCCTGGGGTCGGGATCGAGAGTAGATAACTCGGACCGAACTGGTTCGTGGCTCACGCCCAGTGCCATGGCGCTAAGCCGGATCTGGTCCGAAGCCACATGCTCTGGTCCGCTGAGCTACGGGCGCGCGGAGCGATAGGGTAGCAGCCGAGCCGGCGCGCCCCGTAACAGGCGGGACCCGTACCACGCGGCCAGACTTGCTCATATCGTCGCCCGGGGACGACCAGGCAGTGATCCGCTGCCCCGGCGACCACGTGCCCGGGCCAGTGCGCCTCGACCGTGCGAGCCAACCGCGCTCAGACCGGCGGGGTGTTTCGGTCCGGAAGCCCTTGCCGGGAGGCGAGATCTGGTGTAATCGTCTCTCGAAGCCGGAATGCGCAACTCCCGGCGGGTGGCGCCGGGGCGGGGAGGGCAGCGACGATGGCGACGGGCAGCGGCACGAAGGCGGACCCGTGGGAGCTCAAGACGGCACCCGGGACGTCCGACTATCAGATGTGGCGCGACGAGGCGGCCGACCCGCCGGCGCTTGTCTGCCAGGTTGGCTCGACCCAGCTCAAGTACCACCTCAGGGCGATCGACGACCTCCACGCCATGCTCATGGCCCACGGCGACTGGATGGATCTCGGCGCCGCCGATGAGCAGAAGGACGCGAAGCGGGGAACGGTCGAGGCGTGGGCCCGTGCGGCCGACAACCCGGTGGGAGGCTGGTACGGCCTCCGGAAGGGATACCGCGGGCGGTTCGGGATGTACCTCCCGCCGCTCCTCGAGGCCCTCGGCCTGGCCGAGCTGACCCACGACGCGAAGAGCAACCGGATGCGGGCC
>MGOD01000011.1:308-656 GCA_001795245.1 Chloroflexi bacterium RBG_16_70_13 | reverse complement strand
CGGACGCTCGAAGGGGCGCCGGTGGGCCCGGGTGACAGCCACGCGATCCTGCGCTACGGTGTCGCCATGCCGGTACGCGTCGGGGGGTCCCGCCGGCTCCCCGTCATCCTCGTCGCCGCCCTCGGCCTCGCCCTGATGGCGCCCGTCGGCGTCCTCGGACGCAGCACAGCGCTCGGGGATACGACCCACTCGGCCGGGGCCGGGGCCGGATTCACCCTCGACCTCTCGAAGTCCGGCGATTTCGTCGCCCAGGTCAACTTCGTCCAGTGCGTCGGCGCGAGCATGCAGATGATGCTCAACATCATCCGGGCCGAGGACGACCGGACAAAGACCACCCAGGCCGAGCTC
>MGOD01000011.1:0-264 GCA_001795245.1 Chloroflexi bacterium RBG_16_70_13 | reverse complement strand
CCAGCGCAAGGGCGCAAGCGCCCGCGGCTGGACGGCCGGGCTCAACGTCCTCGGCGCTGGGCCGTACCGAACCGTCGCCTCAACCGACATCCAGGGCGCCATGAAGGTTGCCGCGACCGCCATGCGGGAGACGAACCGTCCCATCGGGTTGCTCGTCTGGCGCGGTCGCCACGCCTGGGTCATGGCCGGCTTCACGGCGACCGCCGACCCGCGCCTGACCGACGACTTCGAGGTCACCGGTGTCATCATCCTGGACCCTCTTTA
>MGOD01000010.1:2504-9575 GCA_001795245.1 Chloroflexi bacterium RBG_16_70_13 | reverse complement strand
GGCGATGACGAAGGCGACCACGAGGACGAGCACCAGGTACCCGATCGGCACGGCGACATCCGTCAGCCAGCGATCGGAGCCGCTCGTGGGGACGAGACCCCCGGATCTCTCGGGTCCGCCGGGCCCGCCGTCGCCGAGCACACCTCCCGGCACGTCCGAGACGTCCGGCGTCGCTGTTGCCGAGCTGCCTCCCGCGCCGGGCGTTGCCGCCGGGTCGGGCGCGTTGGTCGCCGACGCGGGCGGTGCCGGTGTTCGCGTCGGCGTCGGGCCGGTCGTGGGAGCCGCCGTAGGGGCCGGCGTCGGCGGTCTCGGCGTCGGGGCAGGCGTCGGGGCGGGCGTTGGCGGCGCTGTCGGGGCAGGCGTCGGGGCAGGCGTGGGCGTGGCGATCGGCGTAGGGGTCGGCTTGGGCTTTGGCGTCGGCAGGTCCGTCGGCTTGACCTGGTAGCCGGACGGCGCCGGGGTGCTCGGCGGGACGATCGACGCCGCCACGAGCGCGGGCAGCACGAAGCCGGCCATCGCCAGGACGGCGATGAGCAGGGCGGCGGACCTGGTCCGTGTCGTCGCTCCCATCGCTGGATGCGATGGCACGATGCGCCCGGAAGACGCGGCTGTCGGTGACCCATCGGTCATGGCCGCCGCTAGGTGAGACGTTCGGGAGCGCCGGCCGGGATCGCCGCCCGCCGGCCTCGAGGTCAACCGAGGGCCGCCCTGAGCGCCGCGGTATCGTCGGCGCCGAGGACGAGGGTACCGTCAAGGGTCGTGTACAGCAGGTCGACGTTCACCTCGGCGTCGGCCAGGCGGCGGAGGATCCGGGCGGCCTCGCCGGGCTTGTTCTCCACCGGCACCCTGACGACGGTGCGCTCGGCCTGGATCTCGAAGCCCGAGTCGATCAGTGCCCGCCGGGCCCGCTCGGCGTCGACGACGAGGACGTGGAAGACGCCTTCGCCCCCGCAGACGTGGCCGGTGGCGCCCTCGATGTTCACGCCGGCGCGCCCGAGGACGTCGCTTGCCTTCGCCAGCGATCCGGGCCGATCAACGAGCGCGATGGTCAGGTCGGTCGCCATGGCACGCCTCCGACTGCGGTTGTCGAAGTCATCGTAGCGAGGGCGACGATCCGGGCCACCGGCTGCCGGCCCGCGGCTACTCCCTTGTCGGCGGCCCCCAGCTGAAGTGGTTCTCGTGCTCGCCACTGTTGACCAGGATCTCCACGTTGGAGCCGTCGGCATCCATCAGGCACGCGGCGTCGCTCGACGCCGGGCCACCCATGAAGCAGCCGAACAGGATCCGGCCGCCGTCGGGCGAGTACCAGGGCTTGAAGCCACCCTGCTGCTCGGTGGCGGGAAACAGGACGACGGGGACGCCGGAGCCGTCGGCGGCGATCCGCTCGACCTGGTCGTTTGGCACGGCCCCGCCGAGGACCGGCGAGACGTCGTAGATGAGCCAGGCGCCGTCCGGCGACCAGTTGGCGTGCTCGACCGCCGTCCCGGCCGCCGTGATGACCCGCTCGACGCCGGTCTCGATGTCCCGGACGACAAGCGCCTGCCGCTGGATGCCGCCGTCGAACGTCAGCCGCTCGAAGGCGACCTCGGTCCCGTCCGGCGAGACCCTGGGCTCGACGTCGAAGGTGCTCGGGTCGCCGAGCTGAGTCGGATTCGAGCCGTCGGCGTCGATCCTCCAGAGGGTCGTGTGAAAGCCGTCGCCGCCCGGCAGGGTGGGGCTCGAGTCGTACGCCAGCCACGTCCCGTCGGGAGACCAGCTGGGCACCTCGGAGATGACATTGTCCGTGGTCAGCACCCGCACGTCGCTGCCGTCCGGGGCCATCGTGGCGATCTGCCAGGAGCCATCGGCCTGCCGCTGCGTGAACGCGAGCCGTGAGCCGTCCGGTGACCAGGCCGGGAAGGCGGATTCGCCCTCATTGAGCTGCAGGAGGTCGCTGCCGTCCGGATCGATCGCCCAGATCGCGATCACCTGGCCGAAGTTCGGATCCTGCCTCGTGATCCGGCCGAAGGCGATCCGGCCGGCAGGGTCCGGCACGCCATCACCCGGCTGGCTTGTGGCCGAGGGCTCGCTCGTCGCGGGGTCGGTCGGAGCCGTCGAGGCGGTTGCAGCCTCGGTCGTCCTCGGCCCTGCGCTTGGCTGCGGCGGGGTCGACGACCCGCAGGCGGCGAGGAGCAGCGTCAAGATGACGACGCGTACCGGCGTTCCAGACACTCGTCCGTCCCTCCCGAAGATGCGTTGCTACGAGAGAACTGACACGACGGGTCCGGGCGGTTACATCTGCGGCCAGTCGACCGCCACCTGGGTCGTCCGGGAGAAGCTCGCCGATTCGAGCAGGAGGCGGAGGTAGACCTCATCGGGAACCCCGCGCGTTGGCGGCGTCGTGTCCGTTACGAGCTGGAAGCGCGCCCTCGCGCCGTCGATCACCGGCCTGATCACGATATGGCCACGTCCCGTCCACGGAACGAGGCGGACCACGCCCGATCTTGCCTGGTACCTGCCTCGGTCGAGATTCACGTTGTCCTCCGTGTCGAGGCTGTACGCCCCGCGCTCGAGAACGAGCGCCCAGCGAGCGCCCTCGAGAGGGACTTCCTCAATGACGACATCGGCGTGTCGCTCGTCGCCGGTCTCCTTCAGTTGGCGGACGATGTCGTCGGCGTCCCACCTCGCCTCTGCCGTCCATCGCCCACGATGCCCGATCAGGGCTTCGGCCAGGCGGTCGCGGGCACGGAGGAGACATACCTTGGCCGCAGATTCGCTGCAGCCGAGGACTTCGGCCACTCGGCTGATCGGCAGGTCCACCAGGTAATGAAGCCGGACGGCCGCCCGCTCACGGAGCGAGAGCCCCGCCATGGCCCGCTCCAGGTCGGTGCGAACCGGGTCCTCGAACGACGTCGCGCCCGCCGGGATCCCTCCCTCGAGAGCCGCCTCCGATTCACGCCGACGTCGCTCCAGGTCCCGGCCTTGCCGCCGCCAGGCGATCCTCCGCGCGACCAGCCGCACCCAGGCGTCGGGGGCGTCAAGGATCGCTACGCGTTCCCATTGCCCGAAGGCGACGACGAACGCTTCCTGGACGACGTCCTCCGCAGACTCGCCCGCCACCCGCTGGACACTGCGCACAGTCGACCGGAACTCCGTCAGGAAGAAGCTCGCGAAGTCCGGGGGCGCGGTCGCGCGGGGCGCGGTCATCGAGGGTCATCATAGGGAGGCATTCAGCCCCCTGATCGTGGATTCGAGGTGTTCGCGGACGAGCCCGTGAATCACCCGGAAGCCGCGTCTGAGTGGGCGATGTGGGCGAACTGGCGCCACAGGACCGCGACCAGGATCGCGGAGCCCACGAATCCGAACCAGAACGGCGCGGTGATCCCGAGCTGCCGCGCCAGGACACCCCCGAGCGGGGTCCCCACGACCAGGCCGCCCATGATCGCCACGCGGTAGACGCCTCCGACGCGGCCGAGGAGCTCGTCCGGGACCGCCCGCTGGCGGACGACCGTCGAGGTCGTGCCCCACACGAAGGCGTGGGCCCCGAAGACGACGAGCGTCGCCAGGGCGATCGTCGAGGAGGTCGTCAGGGCCAGCACGAGGTGCGTGCCGGTCTCGATGAGCAGGCCCACCCGCATGATGTCGCCGAGCGAGAACCGCCGCTCCAGCCGGCCGTAGGACACGATCCCGATGATGCCGCCGAGGGCCACGGCCGAGGTCAGGAGTCCGAACCCGACCTCGTCCATCCCGAGCCGGTCCCCGGCGTACAGGACGAGCACCGACCAGGCCGCCCCGTAGGTGACGTTGAAGGTCAGGATCGTGAGGGCCAGGGTCCGCATCGGTGGATGGGCCAGGAGCCAGCGGATGCCCTCGATCATCTCTGCCCCGAGGCCGGTCCCCGTTCCCTCCCCCGCCACCCGGACGCGGCTGCTCGCGGCCACGCGCGAGATGAGAACCGCGCCGAGACCGAACGCCGCGGCGTTGGCGGCGAACGGCAGGGCCATCCCGACCGCGAACAGGAAGGCCCCGATCGGCGGCGCCAGGAGCTGGTTCGTCAGGACGAAGGCACCCTGAATCCGGGCGTTCGCGATGCCGAGGTCCTGCCTCGCCACGAGACCGGGGAGGATGGCGCTGCTCGCCGAATCGGCGAAGGTCTCGGCCGTGCCGAGGACGAATAGGGCCCCTAGGACGACCGCGATGTTCACGGTCCCGCTCGTGATCGTCGCCACGAGAACGGCGAGGACGGCCGCCCGACCGAGGTTCACGACCTCCACGATCCGCCGCCGATCGACCCGGTCCGCGACGGCGCCCCCGAGGACCCCGAACATGAGAACCGGGAGGTATTCGCTCAGGAGCGCCAACGAGACGAGGAACGGATCGCGCGTCTGCGACGCGACGAGGAGCGGCCCCGCAGCGAGGGCGACGCCGTCGCCGGCGTTGTTGACGATCGCCGACCCCAGCAGCCAGCGGAAGCTCCGTCCGAGCCTGGCCGGCGCGACGGCTTCGATGATTCGAGTTGGCAGGAGGCGCACCGGCGGGAGGATACCGCCTGCCGATGGCGACGAGCCGGCCCCGCCGCCTCGTGACGCGGCGGGCTGTCAGGGCGAGATGATGACCTTGCCCCTGGCGTGACCGTCGTCGACGTACCGAAGGGCCGCCACGATCTCGGCGAGCGGGAAGCGCCGATCGATGGCCGGCCTGACGACGCCCGCCTCGATGAGCTGCACGACGGTCGCGATGTCCTCGGCCTTGAACGGTTCCCACCACAGCATGAGGCCCATCCGTCGGCCGGTCAGCCGGCCGACCAGCGGCGCGACCACCATCGCGGCGAAGATTGGCAGCGACGTCCCGCCGAGGGTGACGTAGACGCCACCCGGCTTGAGGGCGCGGCGCACGGCGAAGATCGAGTGGTGGGAATCGGTGTCGATGATCCAGTCATACCGTTCGCCGGTCCGGGTGTAGTCCATCGTCGTGTAGTCGAGGACGCGGTCTGCGCCGAGGGACCGCACGAAGTCGATCTTGGCGGGACTGCAGACCCCGGTGACCTCGGCGCCCATCGACTTCGCGATCTGGACGGCGAACGGACCAACGTTGCCAGACGCGCCGTCGACGAGGAGTGAGTCCCCGGGCTTGATCGTCCGGCCGCCGCGGAGCCGGAGGCCCTGGATCGCGAGGATCGCCGAGTGCGGGATCGTGGCGGCGACCTCGAACGACATCCCCGCCGAGATCGGCAGGAGGGCCTGCTCGCGCGGGCAGACGTACTCGGCGAACGCTCCCCCGCCGTGCGAGAACAGGTCCCCGAAGACCCTGTCACCCACCGCGAAGCGCGCCGCGTCCGGTCCGACCGCCTCGACGACGCCGGCGACGTCGATCCCGATCCGCGGGTCCTTCGGCCGTCGGAGTCCCACGAAGAGGCGGGCGAAGGCCGGTCGCGGTCCCAGGGCGTCGAGGTCGGCCCGGTTGACGGACGCCGCGTGGACCCTGACCAGGACGCGGTCCCCGGTGGGGATCGGTCGCTCGACGTCGCGGACCGCGATGACCTCGAGCGGGCCGTAGCGATCCTGAAACGCGGCCTTCATCCCGTCATCGACGGGCGATCGAGGCGGGGCTCGAGGACCACGACCTGGGTCTGGCGGGACCGCCGCGCGGCGTAGCCCTCGAGGTCCTTGTCGTAGTGCTCCCAGCGGGCCCACAGGCGGTCCCGCTCCTCGCCGGTCGCCGCGTGTGCCGAGACGGCGATCGGCCCATTGCCGAGATCGACGGTTGCCTCCGGCCGGGCCTGGAGGTTGAGCCACCATCTCGGCTCGGGGTCGGCCCAGCCGTTCATCGCCATCGTGACGAGGTTCGGGCCGTCCTCGAAGTAGCCGAGGATGGCCGTCCGCGGCCGGCCGGTTCGACGCCCGACGGTCGTGAGCCGCATCGTCCCCCAGCGATCCACGGACGCCGGCCACAGGCCCCGCCGACCGCGGGTGACGGCGTACATGGCCCGGTGGACGATCCAGGCGAGGCGGATGAACCAGCGGGGTGGCAGGAACGGTGCTCGGGTTGATGCCATCACTGGCTCCTTGAGGCGGGCTTGTCGATATCGAGATTGGACAGCGTCGCCCGCCGGGCGACAACCCGGCCAGCCACCGGTCCGGGCTGAGGGTATCCCCACCATGAAGACGCCCGGTGCCCGGCTGGGCGCGACCTGGCCATGGTCGTAGCGTGACTGTCGACGCGGGCCACCACCACGAACCGCTGCAAGCAGACGCGACAGCTGGAGGGCATTCCACACCGATGCGCGATCTCGGACGACGCAAGCTCCGCACAACGCTCACGATCCTCGGGATCACGATCGGGATCTGGGCGCTCGTGGTCTTCGGCTCGATGGCCAACAAGATCAACGCCCTGGTCGAGGGCGGCAGCACGTACTACGAAGGCAAGGTCAGCGTCAGCGACGCCTCCGGCTCGGCCGGCGGCTTTGCCGTCGCGCCGATGTCGCTGTCCGTCGCCGACGAGATCCTGGCGATCGACGGCGTCGCCGTCGTCATGCCGGACGTCACGATGCTCATGGACGCCGAGGGCGCGTCGATGAGCATGAGCCTCCCGCCGATGATCGCGGGCTCCCTCGCCGGGGCCGACGAGGGTCGCGAGACCTTCCCGCTCAACTACGCACAGGGCCGGGCCCTGACGCCCGACGACGAGGGTTCCAGCGTCACGGTCCTCGGGGCCGACCTCGCCCGCCAGTACGCCGTCGGCGTCGGCGACACGTTCACGATCCGGGGCGTCGAGTTCCAGGTCGTCGGCGTCCTCGAGCCGACCCTCACCGCCCCCGACCAGACGGCCATGGTCCCGCTCCAGGCGGCCCAGGAGCTGTTCGTGGCCTCGCTGCCACCGATGATCCGCGAGAGCATCGACCCGGCGACCATCGCCACGACCCTGACCGTCTACCCGGCCGACGGCGTCGACCCCGAGGTCGTCGCCGACCGGATCGAGGCCCGGGTGGCCGGCGTCACGACGATGACCGGCAACGACTTCGACGAGCAGATCGGCTCGGCCACCGCGATCTTCAACGCGATCCTCATCGGGATCGCCCTGATCAGCCTCGTC
>MGOD01000010.1:985-2432 GCA_001795245.1 Chloroflexi bacterium RBG_16_70_13 | reverse complement strand
ATCAAGCGGGCGATCGGCGGCAGTCGCCGCCGGATCGTCCGCGAGCTCGTCACCGAGGCCGGCCTCATCGGCTTCATCGGCGGCGCGATC
This sequence comes from Chloroflexi bacterium RBG_16_70_13, assembly GCA_001795245.1. Taxonomy (GTDB): domain Bacteria; phylum Chloroflexota; class Limnocylindria; order Limnocylindrales; family CSP1-4; genus UBA5189. The sequence goes on along the minus strand of MGOD01000010.1, from coordinate 2,342 downwards.
GGGCTCGCCCTCGGCGCGCTCGTCGTGGTCCTGGCCAACGAGGCCGGGCGGCCGTCCGGCAACGTCCTGTTCGAGCTCACCACCGGGACCGCGGTCACCGCCGTTCTGTTCTCGACGATCCTCGGCGCGATCGCCGGTTTCCTGCCCGCGATCCACGCGGCCCGGCTCGACCCGGTCGCCGCCCTCCGATACGGGTGACCGACGTGACCGACGTGACCGTGACCGCGACCGCGACGACCCAGACCACCGCGACGACCCGCGGATCGACCACCACCGGAGACCGAACGATGCCACTCCTCGAAGGACGCAACCTGCGCAAGACCTATCGCCTCGGCCGGACCAACACGGTCAACGCCCTGCGCGGCGTCGACGTCGCGATCGAGGCCGGCGAGATGGTCGCGATCATCGGGCCGTCCGGCTCGGGCAAGAGCACCCTGATGCACCTGCTGGGCCTCCTCCACGGCCCGGACCTGAACCACGGCCCCCGGCCCGAGCTGTCCTTCGCCGGCCAGCCGATGGTCGACCTCGGCGAGGGCGAGCGGACCCGCATCCGGGCCCGCGAGATGGGCTTCGTGTTCCAGGACTTCAACCTCGTCCCGACCCTCACCGCGCTCGAGAACGTCGGCCTCGCCTGCGACTACGCCGGGGTCCGGGGGGAGCCTGCCCGGCAGGCGGCACTCGCCGCTCTCGCGCTCGTGGGCCTCGAGGAGCGAGCCGGCCATCGACCGGCCGAGCTGTCCGGCGGCGAGCAGCAGCGGGTCGCCCTCGCCCGGTCCCTCGTCAACCGGCCGCGGCTGATCCTGGCCGACGAGCCGACCGGAAACCTGGACTCGGAGCGCTCTGCCGAGATCCTCGCGCTGCTCCGCCGATCGAACCTGGCCGAGGGCCAGACGATCGTCCTCGTGACCCACGACGCCGAGGTGGCGGCAGCCTGTGACCGGGTCATCCGGATGCGTGACGGCCGCATCCAGCCGGCTGCCAGCCCGGTTCCAGCCGCCGAGACCCTGGTCGCCGGCGATCGACTCCTCGCCACCGCCTGACGATGCGTCCACGAAAGGAACCACGCGCATGACCGCCAACCGTAGATTCCTGTACTGGGGGGTCCTCCTCATCGCGCTGGGCGGTGTCGTCGTGGCCGCCGACCTCGGTCTCGTGACCGAGTCCTCGATCCGCGACGCCCTCGGCCTCTGGCCCCTGATCCTCATCGCCCTCGGGGTCGCGATCGTGGTCCGCCGGACGCGCTACAGCCTCGGCGCCTGGCTCGTCGCGGCGGCCCTGCCGGGCCTGGCGATCGGCGGCCTGTTCGCCGCCGGGCCCCGTCTCGCCATCGACTGCCTGAGCGAGGGTCGTCCGACCC
>MGOD01000010.1:0-867 GCA_001795245.1 Chloroflexi bacterium RBG_16_70_13 | reverse complement strand
GTCGATACGTCGAACGCCGTGGCCAGGGTCGACGCGTCGAGCACGGACCTCGACATCGACGCCGGCAGTCGCGGTCACTGGGACGGCAACATCGGCCGGTCCACGACCTGGCGGCTGACCCTGCCGACATCGGTCGTCGACGTGCTCGACCTGACGATGAACGCCGGCGAGTCGACGATCGACCTCGACGGCGCCACGATCGGCAGCATCCGGCTGACGACGAATGCCGGCGAAACGTCCGTCGATGCTTCGTCGGCCGTCCTCGGCGACCTGTCGGCGACGGTGGATCTCGGCTCGATGTCGATCCTGCTGCCGGCCGGGTCCGACATCGTCGGCTCGCTCGACGTCAACCTCGGCGAGCTGAAGGTCTGCCTGCCCGAAGGCGTCGGCCTCCGGGTGACGCAGGGCGACGCGCTCGGCGAAGTCCGCTACGAGGGCCGCACCCAGGATCGCGGTGCGTGGCAGAGCCCAGACTATGAGCAGGCGGCGAACCATGTCGATCTGCTGGTGAACGTGAGCCTCGGAAGCCTCGAGTTCAATCCGATTGGAGGATGCAAGTGAACCGCCGCCGTCTCTATCGCTGCTACCACGACCGCAAGATCGCCGGCGTGGCATCGGGCCTGGCCGAATACCTGGATGTCGATGTCACCCTCGTTCGGATCCTGTGGTTCGTCTCGATCTTCTTCGGTGGGCTCGGCCTGCTGCTCTACATCATCATGGCCATCGTGGTGCCGATGGAGCCGGACGAGCGGTATGCGTCGGCCCCGGCCGCCGCGGTCCCCGGCGCGGCCGTCGACCCGGCCACCGGCGAGCCCGTGCCCGGCACCGTCGCCCCGCTCGACCAGACCGCCTGGCACCACCCGGCAC
>MGOD01000009.1:5049-5814 GCA_001795245.1 Chloroflexi bacterium RBG_16_70_13 | reverse complement strand
ACATCCACCTCGCTCAGTTCTTCAGCCCAATCGAGCGCAAGGTAGTGAGACTCGTCCAGCCACCCCAGAAAATCCGAAGGGTGGACGAGCGACGGTTGAGAGATGATCTCCCCGTCGGACACCCGTACTGCCCACGAACCGTCGATGCGATTGAAGCCCACGATCGCCCCGCCGAAGGGCGGCACCAGGCTGACGCCGACGTGGTAGATGTATCGCCCGTCGGGAGACCAGGTCGGAAAGACCGCCTGGGACGGCCCGTCCGTCAACTGCTGAATTTCGCCGGTGGTCGTGTCGACGATGTAGATGTCCGAGGTGGGGCCGCCGTCGGCGCCGGCATAGGCGATGCGCCGGCCGTCCGGCGGCTGCCAGGCGACCGTGTCGTAACCCCCGATCATCATGGCGGCAATCGACTTCTCGCTCGTCGGATCGAGAGTCAGCTGATCCGGCGTGATGCTGATCAGGTGGGCGAGCGTACGCGTGGCGCCGTCGGGGATGGTGATTTCGACCAGGTCGAGGCCGGTCTCGTTCTTGGTCACGAGCGCAAGACGGTCGCCTCCTGGCGAGAGGGCGTGATGCAGATCGAACCCAAAGTGCCATTGGTCCGACAGTTGAGTCGGGTAGCTGCCGTCGGGATTGGCGAGCCACACACCGATGTTCTGGCCGGCGAAGAGTACGTACGGACCCTGCAAGGCCAGTCCGGCCGGCGCGGCGGAGGCTGTGGGTCTGTCGGGCGGAGCAGAGGTAGGCGGCGGTTTCGTGGCGATG
>MGOD01000009.1:769-5019 GCA_001795245.1 Chloroflexi bacterium RBG_16_70_13 | reverse complement strand
GACCCGCACGCGAGGGCCAGCAGCGCGGTCGTCAGGATTGCGGTTGCCGTCGCCCTAGGCATCTGTCCTCCGCTCGTTGAGCTCACGCCGAGACCCATCTCGTTCTCGATCCGGGGACGGCAAGCGACCGATCTGGTAGCCGCAGGCTTCAGCCTGCGTCCCACCCGCCTCGGAAGGTGGGGAGGGTCCGAGAGGAACCTCCCCTCACCCTCCCCTCTCCCCTCCGGGGAGAGGGGCGAGTCACCGAGGCGCCAATACCGGCGCAACCCGAAGGACGTGGAGGGGCAGGGATGGGATCCGGCAGAACATGCTCCGCTCCTCATCCGCGATATGCAGTTCTTCTAACGCAGCGCCGCTCTCAATGCTTGCAGCGCCGCCGCCTCGAGGGCATGGATCTGCAGCACGCGCCGGCGCAAGTCGGAGAGCAGATCGAGCACGTCGGCGGTTGGCATCGGGAACTGTTCGTCGGCGGCGCGGCGCAAGCGGCGCGCCTGCTCCGCCAACTGGGCCGCCTGCTCCAGCCCCTGCGCCCCCTGCCGCGCCAACAAGGCCTCGCGCGCCGCGGTCACCTCGCGCAGTTGGCGCAGCGCCGGGACGCTGTTGGGTAAGGCGGCGCGGGCCAGGTTGTGCCAGGCCCGCGCCGAGAGGCGGAAAGGTTCGACCGCCTCTTTGAGCCGTCGTCGTCGGCCCGCCTCGGCGGCTTCCTCCAGGAAATCGGCGTACAGGCCGCGGAAGGCCCCGCCGCCGCGGCCACGCATCTCGATCTGGACGAAAACAGCCAGCAGCGCCGTCAGCAGGTCTCTCCCGGCGGGGAAGAACCGCGGCCAGCCCTTGCGGTCGCGGTCGTCGGTCAGCAGGCCGGCCCATTTCTCGAGCGCCGCCAGGCCGAAGTTCCCCCGGAAGGAACCGACGTCGATGCCGCGCGCCATCTGATCCCGCGTCTCGCGCACGGCCTCCAGCACGGCTGTCGCCAAGTTGGGGGTGCGGTCGGGACGTTGGACGACCACCGCCCGCGCCTTGGGGACCCCGATCGAGCTGCGGGCGGCCTCGAAGGACTTTCGGCGAAAGGGCAGAGGACGGCGAGATCTACCCGCCAGCACGATCCGGTCGGCCTTCCACGCGTAGACGACACCGGCGGCATATTCCGCCGTCGGCGCGAAATGGTAGGGCGCGCCGCTCAGGTCGATCCAGACGATCGGCGGGGTGCCCTCCGCCAACGCCTGGCGCACGCCCTTGTTGGCGATGGACGGGCTGGTGGACTGCACCACCCGGAGCGGCACGCCGACCCGCTCGCAGATGGTCTGCAGGAACTGCGGGCGGGACGACTCCTCGAGCGTTGTGATCCGGGTTCCCAGTGTCAGCGTCTTCACCCGGGCCGACTTGTACTCGAAGACGAAGTAGCTGAAACCGAGGCCTCCGCCCAGGCCAAACAGCATGGCCTCGGTGAAGGGCTGGCCGCTGTGGGGGGCGCGGACGTCCAGATAGGCCAGGGCGGCCTGCAGCGCACCGGCTTCCGACTGCCTGGCCAGGAAGGGGCGGAAGCGGACGAGTTCGGCCGAAGCGGGTTCCGGTGAGGCCGGCATGGGGACGATTGGGTGAAGGGCCAGTGCTAGGGGACCGCCGAGATGCGGAAGTCGAGTCTAACCACCTCCGTCCAGATTGCAAGACGAGCCCTGGCCCTCACCCCCGCACCCCCTCTCCCGCTCTGCGGGAGAGGGGGCCCGGGGGTGAGGGCCGCGGTACCGCGGTCCCGCCGGCCACGTCACCACCTCTCGCTTCGTGTAGGTGGACTGTAGGGTCGGCGCCTGCCTGTCGGAGCCTACATTTAAGGTGGGTCAAGGAGCGCCCGATGCCAGCCTGCCTCGCTCGCGGAGGCAGGCCATCGCTCGGGCTGGAAGGAATCGATGACGACTCTCGACTCACCGGTCGACGCCGGGAGCCTGCCGGAAATCCCTGGCCGGGCCGGAGATACGAAGGCAATGCCGCGGCGCGCGCCACTCGACTTGCTGTCGAGCTTGCGAGCCAAGCTGGTCATCCCGTACGTCCTGCTCACCCTGGCGACGGCGATGATCGGGATGTTCGTCATCACCCGGTTGGTCGCTTCCACCCTGCGCGAGCGGTTCGCCAATCAGATGCTCGAGGCCAGCCGCGTCGCCGGCGACAGCATGGTCCGCCGTGAACGCGTCCATCTCGAAGACTTGCGCCTGATGACTTTCACCCAGGGCGTGGGGGAGGCCATGGCGGGAGACGAGGCCGGGGACCTGCAGCAAACCCTCTTCCCCCTGGTCCTCAACAACGGCGTCCAATCGCTGACGGTGGCCTCGGCCGGAGGCCAAGAGCTGCTCAGCCTGATCCAGGATCCGGCCACATCGGAATTCCTGGTTTCGCGTGGCGCCGATCTCAGCCAGGTGGAGCTCCTGGCCGGCCCGCTCGCCGGACGCAAGGACGCGCTGGGCGACAAGTTCGCCGGCTTGCTGTCGACGATCTACGGGCCCTACCTTTTCACCGCCGGTCCGGTGCGGGGCGGCGCCGGGGAAGTCCTGGGGGCCCTGATGATCGGCACGCGCCTCGACAGCCTGGCGAGCGAGATCAAGGCCCAGGTGCTGGCCGACATCATCATCCTCGACTCGAGCGGGGCGCTGATGACGACGACGCTGGCCGAGCCCGAAGACGGCTACGACATCCTGAGCCTGGCGCCTTACGACGTCGCCTACCTCAATCCCGGAAAGACGGTGCAGCTGTCGCTCTACGGCCGTCCTTACCAGATCTACTACACCCCGCTGGAGGTGCGCCAGAAGCCGGTGGGCGTGCTGGGCGTGGTGCTGCCCTCGAATTTCATCGTCACGACCGAGTCGACCAGCCGCAACGTCTTCATCCTGCTCTTTACGCTGGGGACTCTGGCGGTCATCATCACCGGTCTGGTCCTGGCCTCGCGCATCTCGCGTCCGATCGTGCGCATGCGCGACGTCTCGCTGGCGGTGGCTGCCGGCGATCTAGAGCAGCGCACCGGCGTCCGCGGCCGCGACGAAGTCGGCCAGATGGCGGCCGTCTTCGACCTGATGACCTTCCGCCTGCGGCGCCGCACGGCGCAGGCCGCCCGCCTGCATGCCGAGGCGGTGCGCCGCAGCGAGGAGCTGGCCGAGGCCAACGTCCGGTTGCAGCAGGCGCAGCAACAGCTCGTCCAGTCGGAGAAACTCGCCGCCGTCGGCACGCTGGCGGCCGGGATCGTGCACGATATCAAGAACCCGCTGGCCGTTATCAGCGGCCTGACCGAGGAACTCCAGGAAGGCGTCACCCCGGATTCGGCTATCGCCACGCCGTTGACGCAGATTCGCGAAAACGCCGTGCGGGCGAGCGGGATCGTCACCGACCTGCTCAAGTTCGCCCGCCAGTCGAATCCCGAGAAGAGTTACCAGAACGTGTGGGACACGGTGCGCACGGCGGTGCGGTTGAACGACTACCTATCGCGGCGGGCCAACGTGCGGGTCGGGGTCGACCTGACCGCCCGACCCGTGATGACGCTGTACGACGCCCAGCAGATCGAGCAGGTGCTGGTCAATCTGATCCAGAACGCCGTCCAGGCCATGACGCCGCAGGGTGGCCTGCTCAGTCTCGTCGTCCGCGAAGCCCCGCCGTGGGTCGAGATCGAAGTGCGCGACACCGGCGTCGGCATCCCGGCCAAGAATCTCGGCCGCATCTTCGATCCCTTTTTCACCACCAAACCGCCCGGCGAAGGCACCGGCCTGGGTCTGTCGGTGAGCTACGGCATCGTCGCCCAGCACCAGGGGCAGATCGACGTGCGCAGCGAGGTGGGACGCGGAAGCACGTTTGTCGTGCGGCTGCCGCTGCGCAGCCCGGACGACAAGACCCTGGCGGGCTGAGCTGCGACGATGCCGGATCCGACCCTCCCCCCGCTGCCGCTCGATCCTCCGCCTGACCAGCGAGGCCGGCGCCGCGCCCGCAGCGCGGCCGAGTGGATCGCGCTGATCCTGCTGCTCCTGATCCTGTTCTTCGGCTGCGGCTGGCTCTCCTTGATCGGCACGCGCATCTCCGCCCTGGCCGACACGCGTTCCCTGATGCGGGCCGACTACCGCTCCTGGCCGGTGATCGCCTTCCGTCCGGTCGACCCGCGCATTCTGGACGAGATCGAAGACGATACCGGAAGAGAACCGGTGGTGCTCGACTTGAGCGACGGCGGCACGGTCGTCGGGTGGTTCTGGTGGACGCCCCAGCCGACGAGGACACCCGGA
>MGOD01000009.1:0-729 GCA_001795245.1 Chloroflexi bacterium RBG_16_70_13 | reverse complement strand
GGCACCAGCCCGGCGCCGACGTCGCTGTCGTCGCCGACGTCGAACGCGACGGCCACACCCAGCCGCACGCCGGCGCGCACGTCCACGGCCTCCTTGACCGCCAGCCGGACCGCCACATCCACGCGGACACCGACCCGCACGCCCAGTGCCACGCTCACCGCCACCGACACCGCGACAGCCACCTTCACGGCGACACGCACGCCGACGGCGACGCCCACGCGCACTGCCACCCGCACTCCGACGCGTACCCCGACGCGCACGCCGTCTCGCACTAACACGCTTCCGCCCGGCCCGACGGCGACGCCCACTCGCACCCGAACGCCGAGCAACACCGCGCCCCCGCCGCCGACCGCCAGCAACACCGCGACGTGGACGCCGAGTTGGACGGCGACCTACACTGCCTCTGCGACTCCAACGGCGACGAACACGGCGACCGACACCGGCCTCCCACCGACCCCGACGGATACCGCCGTCCCGCCGACGAACACACCGATCCTGCCGACGCCGACGGATACGGGAGTGCCGCCGACTCCGACCGACACACCGACGCCGACGGCCCAGCCGGTCAACGTGCAGCGCGGAACGTGCACCCTGAGCGACGGCGCCACGTCGACAACCTGCGCCGTCTCCCCGGCCGTCGCCGATCGGACGAAGACCATCCTGTTCTTCCAGGCGACGAGCAGCACCGACCAGCCCGCGGATGGAAATATCCGCTGCTACCTGTCGACC
>MGOD01000008.1 GCA_001795245.1 Chloroflexi bacterium RBG_16_70_13 | reverse complement strand
TCGTTCGCGGAGCTCGCCGGGCTGCCGGCCGACCGCGTCATCGTCGGCGGCAACGGGACGGACACGTCGGTCGTGCGGGTGGGCGCGTGGCCGTCGCGGCCAACGATCGGGGTCGTCTCCGCGGCGGCGCCGGGTCGCGGGCTGGAGCTGCTCGTCGAGGCGGCACGCCAGGCCCGGCGCGAGCTGCCCGACCTCCAGCTCCGCCTCTGGCTCGTGGCCACGAACGACGACGGGCGCGCGTACCTTGACGGGTTGCGGGCGACCGTTGGCCTCGACCCGTGGATCGAGATCGCGACAGCTGCGTACGAGCGGCTCGGCGAGACCCTGGCGGAGGCGAGCGCCCTCGCGATCCCGCACCCGCCCGGCGCGTACATGGACGTCGCGCTGCCGGTGAAGCTGTTCGATTCGCTGGCCGCCGGGCGGCCACTCGTGGTGACGCCGCGGCGCGAGACGGCGGCGATCGTGGCGGGACTCGACGTTGGGGTCGTGGCCGCCGGGGACGCGGCGAGCGACTTCGCAGCGGCGATTACCGGGCTCCTCGCCGACGAACCGCGGACCCGTGCGGCAGGGGAGCGGGCGCGGGCCGCCGCGGAGGCGTCCTTCGATTGGCGGGTCGTCGGCGACCGGATCGCCGAGGAAGTCCTCCAGCGCGAGGGCGGTCGCCAGGGCAGCCCCTAGTCCCAGGGCGAGCCCGTCTCGGCGGGGCCGTCGCCGGCCGCCGGGCCGGCCGCGAGCATGTCGCCGAGCCAGCGAACGCCGCCCGGGGCGGGGCGCGCGAGGCCCTCCTCGATGACGGCGGCCGCGGCCAGGTGATCGACGCCGTCGGCGCAGACGAGCTCGACGGCGCCGGAGTTGCCGCGGGCTTCACCCTCGGACCCGAGCCGGATCGACTCGCGGATGGCGTTGTCGCCGGCGCGCGTTGCCGCTCGCTCGATGCCTCCGAGCCAGCCCCGCCGCCGGGCCAGGGCGATCGGATGGCGGAGGAGCTGGAGCCAGCGCCCGACGCCTCCGCCCCCGGATCGGAGGACGGCCGAGTCGGCCAGGCCCGAGATCCGGATGCCGTCGGGCAGCCGGACGACCCGCTCGAAGACACCGTCCGCGACGGCCCAGCCGGCGGTCGTCACGAGCCAGACCCGCGACCCGCCTGGTGCCGCCCCGATGACGACGAGCATCGCCTCGCCAGCTCGCGTCGGGTCGAGGGCGACGACGATTCGCCGGAAGGATCGCGTGGCGGTCGGTGCCGCCCCCGTGGCGACGCCCTCGACCGGGGCCGCGCCGGCCAGCGCCTCGGCGTAGACCGTTTCGAGCCGCGCGGCCACGTTGCGGGCCGCGAACCGCGCCTCGACCGACGCGCGCAACGCCGCCGGGTCGAACCCCGCCCGCCGGTCCAGCGCGGCCCCGATGGCCGCCGCGAGCAGCTCCGGCTGGTCGGGCGGGACGACCGCCCCCAAATCGTCGGCATGCTCGCCCAGGATCTCGGCGACGCCGCCCGAATCGGCGGCGACGACGGGCAGCCCTGACGCGAGCGCCTCGACCGCGACGACGCCGAATGTCTCGCGCGGGCTGGGATGGACGAAGAGCGAGGCGCGGGCCATCGCGTCGGCGACGGCGCGGCGATCGGCCGGCCCTTCGAACCGGACGATGTCGGCGATCCCGAGATCGGTCGCTGCCCGCCGCCAGCTGGCCTCGATCTCCTCGGTCGGCGAGCCGCCGATGAGCCGGAGAGTGATCCCGGGATGGCTGTCCCGGGCCAACGAAACGGCCCGCAGCAGCGTCGAGATCCCCTTCGTCGCCTTGCGATACCCGACGAACAGGAGCTCGTCTGCCCGCCGTTCGGCGATCGGCGCCGGCCGGAATTCGCCCATCGCCACGCCGTTGGGGATCACGACGACCTTCGCCTCGATCTCGGGCATGGCCTCGATGAGCTCCGCTGCCAGCGACCGGCTCACGATGACGAGCCGAGCCGCGGCGCGGACGGTCTCGAGGTACGAGGCCCGGACCTCGGGCGCCGCGATGAGCCGGGCCACGGCAGACGCGTGCTCCGTCAGCACCAGCGGACAGCCCAGGCCGAGGGCGAGCCGGGCGGCGGCCGCACCGTCCGGATAGACGGTGTGGGCGTGGACGAGAGCGGGGCGTGGGACGTCGGCCTCGAGGCCGCGGGCCCAGCGATCGGCGAGCGCTTCGAGAGCCGGTACGCGGGCCGCCCGGGCGTGGGTTGCACCGGCCTCGCGGAACCGTCCGGACGGGATGCCCAGGCGAGCCAAGAGAATCGGGCGCCCCGAGATCGCCACCGGCTCGAACACCCGGTCCGAGCCGCGGACGGCGGCGCCGACGTGGGTGTGCACCGCCCGGGCGATCCGCGCCCGGACCGGCCCGGATCCGATGAGGTCCGCCGGGTCGAACGAGACGACCGCAGGCGCCACGATCCCGCGCTCCTCGAGGGCGGCGACCTGATCGGCCACGAACCGGCCGGCCACCGGGTCCAGGGCGGAGGGGAACCAGCTCGAGACGACGAGGACCTGGGGCACCCCGGACGGTTCGGGCGGCATCGGCGGCAACGGTAGCATCGCGGTCGAACCGGTATCCTCAGCCCGTCCAGCACCTTCGCATCGAGGTCCCGGCATGCCCATCGTCGAGCGTCCGACCGGCGGCGCCAGCCTCCTCGGCGGCTCGATCGTCCTGCCCGCCAACGCGTGCGGCCATGCCCTGCCGCCACGCCACGTCAGCCCCTGGGTCGGCGAGCCCGGGACGGCCGGCACCGTCGCCGTGGTCGGCGCCGGCAAGATGGGCCTGCCCCTGGCCGCCCAGTTCGCCGGCCACGGCTGGACGGCCATCGCCTACGACATCTCCGAGGCCGTCGTCGGGGCGATCAACGAGGGCCGCTCGCACCTCGTCGAGGAGCCCGGCGTGGCCGAGCTCGTCGCCGCGTCGCACGCCGCGGGCCGCCTGCGGGCGACGACCGACGGGGTCGCCGCCGCGCGTGAGGCCGATGTCGTCGTCCTCATCGTGCCGGTCAAGCTCGACGCCGCCCACCAGCCCGACTACTCGCACATGGACGCCGCGGTCGATGCGATCGCGGGCGGTCTCCACGAGGACAGCCTCGTCGTCTTCGAGACGACGCTCCCCGTCGGCGACACCCGGGGTCGTTACGCGGCGCGCCTCGAGGCCGCCACCGGGCTCCGGGCCGACGTCGATCTTTTCATCGCCTTCTCCCCCGAGCGGCTGTATTCGGGGGCCGTCCTCCGAAACCTGGCCACGTATCCGAAGCTCGTCGGGGGGCTCGGTCCGGCCTCGACCGAGCGCGCGGCGCTGTTCTACGACAGCGTCCTCGATGCCGAGATCGTGGCGATGTCGTCGGCCGAGGCGGCCGAGTTCTCGAAGCTCGCCGACACGACGTACCGCGACGTCAACATCGCCCTCGCCAACGAGTTCGCCGCCTATGCCGACCGCGTCGGGGTCGACATCCGCGAGGTCATCGCCGCGGCCAACAGCCAGCCCTACTCGCACATCCACCAGCCCGGGATCGGCGTCGGCGGCCACTGCATCCCCGTCTACCCGCACTTCCTCCTGTCGCGAGCCCCGGAGCTGACGCTCGTCGCCCGCTCGCGGGAGGTCAACGACGGCCAGATCCGGATTGCGGTGGACGCGGTTCGCGAGGCCCTCGGCGGCCTCGACGGGGCGCCCGTGCTCGTCCTGGGCCTGACCTACCGGCACGGCGTCAACGAGCTGGCCTACTCGCGCGCCCTGCCGCTCGTCGATGCGCTCGCCGCCGCCGGCGCCCGCGTCAGCGCCTTCGACCCGCTCCTCTCCGATGAGGAGGTCAGATCGCTTGGTGCCGAGCCGTGGATGTGGGGCACGCCCTCCGACGCCCGGGCGATCGTCACCCAGACCGGCGACCGTCGGTGGCCGATGCTCGACGCGGCCTGGTTCCCCGACCTCGCGATCCTCGTCGACGGCCGGAACACGCTCGCCGACCTCGCCCTGCCGTCGGGCGTCCGCTATCGCGGGATCGGTGTCTCACGGTCGAACCAGATCCCCAGCGTTCCGCATCTTGCATCGTGATGCTAGCATCACGCCCATGACACAGCTCCGTCGCACGACGGTCACGGCCGAGGAGGCCACGCTCCGGACGCTCCAGGCCGAGGCCCAGCGCCGCCGCGTGCCGCTCGCGACCCTCCTCCGCGAGGCGGTCGAAGAGAAGGCTCGCGACCTCCGGCGCCGGCGTCGCCCGAGGGTCGGTGTTGCGCGATCCGTCGATGGTCGGAGCGCGGCGGACGTCACGGCAGAGCCGATCGCCGAAGCTCCGCGCTGACGTTGGCCCTCATCTGCGATACAGGCCCGTTGCTGGCGGCGCTCGATGCCGCCGATCCCGACCACGCTCGTTCGGCGGCTCTCCTCTCCGACGTCGATGAGGACCTCGTCGTGCCGGTCCTCGTGCTCGCCGAGCTCGATTACTGGTGCGCCCGTCGCCTGACCCTGGAGGCGTGGCTGATCTTCCTGGACGACGTCAATGCGGGCGTGTATCGGATCGAGCCGCCAACGGCTGCCGATCTGGCCCGCTGCGCCGAGCTCCAGGCGGGTTACCGCGATCTCGGGCTGGGCATCGTCGACGCCAGCGTCGTGGCACTCGCGGAGCGCCTCGGCGAGCCGAAGGTGGCGACCCTCGACCAGCGCCACTTCCGGGCGGTCCGCCCGGGCCACGTCGCGGCGTTCGAGATCCGCCCGTGAAGATCGTCAGTGTCGTCGGGACGCGGCCCCAGCTCATCAAGGCGGCGGCGCTGCAGCCAGCCCTGCGGGCCCGCCACGACGAGGTCTTCGTCGATACAGGGCAGCACTGGGACGAGTCGATGGCCGGCTCGTTCTTCGGAGAGCTTGGGCTCGCGAAGCCTGACCACAGCCTGGGCGCGGGCGGCGGCACCCACGCCTCGCAGACGGCGGCGATGCTCATCGGCCTCGAGCCACTCCTCGGCGCCGAGCGGCCGGACGCGGTCCTCGTCTACGGGGACACGAACTCCACGCTCGCGGGCGCGCTCGCGGCGGCCAAGCTCGGGCTGCGGGTCGCCCACGTCGAGGCCGGCCTCCGGAGCTTCGACCGGCGGATGCCCGAGGAGCTCAACCGGATCGTCGTCGACCACCTCTCGTCCTGGCGGTTCGCGCCGACGCCGACGGCGGTCGAGCACCTCCGGACCGAGGGGATCACGCGCGGCGTCAGCCTCGTCGGTGACCTGATGCAGGACCTCGCGGCGCGGGTGGGCGCCGAGGTCCGCGATCCGGCCGCGCTCAGCGAGATCGCGGCCCGACTGGGGTTTCCGCTGACCCCCGGCGGCTACCTCTTCGCGACGGTCCATCGCCAGGAGAACCGCGAGCGCGCGGCGATGGCCGCCTGGGCCGGGATCCTCGCCGCCGCGGCCTCGCCGGCCCGGCCGGTCGTGCTGGCGCTCCATCCCGGGACCCGGGCCGCGATGGAGCGGGCGGGTGTCTCGTGCGGCCCGGACGTCGCGATCGTCGAGCCGCAGGCCTACCGGACGTCGCTCGCCCTCCAGCTCCACGCGGCCGCCGTCCTGACGGACTCGGGCGGCGTCCAGCGCGAAGCGGCCTGGCTCCGCGTCCCATGCCTGGTGCTCCGGGCCAGCACCGAGTGGGCTGAGCTGGTCGCTGCGTCCGGTGGGGAGATGCGGCTCGTCGGGACGGAGGGACGCCTGGCCGCCGCCGCGCTCGAGGAGCTGGCGCCCGCCACCGAAGCCCCGGCGCGCGCCCGATCACGGGCCGCGAACCTGGCCCTGGCCCCCTCTGGCGCGGCCGAGGGGATCCTGACGGCCCTCGACCGGGAGCCCTGAGCGTGCGGGTCGTCATGTACGTCCTGAACGACGTGACCCGCGACTCGCGCGTCCTCCGGGAGGCGCGCTCGCTGGCCGCCGCGGGCCACGAGGTCACGATCATGGCCACGCCCCTCGCCGCCGACGTCGCGGCGGCCGGTGAGCCGGCCGCGCCCCCCGGTGTCGCGATAAGGCGCGTCGCCATCCCGACCGGGTCGCCGTGGTGGGTGACCGCCGTTCGCGCACCCTGGCGGCTCCATCCGGTCGCCGCGGTGCTGCTCCTGCCGTGGACGATCGCGCGGGCCGCCTGGGTCCTCGTCGTGAACTGGCTCCTCGGGCGGCCGATCCGGGCCGGCGGCATCGACTTCGTCCGCCGCTGGCGGGTCGAATGGCTGGGCTGGTGCCGGGCTGCCGTCGCTGCTGCGCCGGCAGCGGACGTCCACCACGCTCACGACATGGAGGCCCTCCCGGCGGCGCGCGCGGCGGCGGCGCGCGATGGAGCCCGGTACGTCTACGACAGCCACGAGATCTACCTGGCCTGGGGCCCCGTCCTCCGTCAGCCCAGGCTGCTGCGGTCGCTCATCGGCCGCTGGGAGCGCCGGATGGCCCGAGGCGCCGCCGGCGTGGTCACCGTCGGCGAGGCGCTCGCGGACCACCTCCGCCAGCGCTTCGGGCTCCGGCGCGTCATCGTCGTCCACAACTGCCCGCCGCGCTGGGGGCCCCCGAAGCCGCCCGAGGATCGGATCCGACGAGCCCTCAAGCTGCCGCCCGGCACGCCGGTCGTCCTGTGCCATGGCGGGTTCATGGCCAACCGGGGCCTCGAGCAGACCGCCGAGGCGATGCTCAAGCCGGGCCTCGAGGCCGCCCATCTCGTCTTTCTCGGCTACCGGGCTGCCTTCATCGAGCCGATCCTGGCCGATCCCCGGCTGGCCGGTCGCGTCCACTACCTGCCCGCGGTGGCGCCCTCCGACGTCACCGCCTGGGTCGCCGGGGCCAGCGTCGACGTCATGGCGATCCTGCCGACCGATCTCAACAGCCGCGTCTCGACGCCGAACAAGCTCTTCGAGAGCCTGGCGGCCGGGACGCCGGTCGTCTCGAGCGACCTCCCGGCCCGCCGCGCGATCCTCCTCGGCGACCCGCTCGGGCCGCTCGGGGTCCTCTGTGACCCGGCGAGCCCGGCCTCGATCGCGGCGGCCATCCGCTCCGTCCTCGAGCTCGAGCCGGCGGCCCGCGCCGACCTCCGGACCCGGATCGTCGCGGCGGCCCATGAGCGCTGGAACTGGGAGATCGAGTCGGTGAAGCTGCTCGACCTCTACCGGGAGCTCGGCCCGGCCTCCTGAGCCGCGCGGCGGTCGGCGAGCCATCGAAGCCCGCCCGGCGCGACGACAATCCGGCCGTCGGCCCGGAGCGGCTCCAGCGCGACGAGGTCGATCCCGCCGAGGCACACGGCGATCGGGACAGGAGCCCCGGCGCCCGCGCGAGCCACCGCCGAGGCGACGGCTGCTGCCAGCGCCGGGAGGACCCGACCGGCGAGCGCGCGCCGCCGCAGCCGCCGGGCCAGCCAACGCGCCGGCGCCCGGAGGAGCCCCACTGGACCGCGCCCGCGCGCCCGCCCCTGCAGAGCGAGGAACGCCGCGAGATCGGCCGTCGGCACCGGATCGAGCCTGGCTGCGTCCGGGTGGCCGCGCACGGGCTCCCCGGCGGTGACGATGACGATGTCGCCGAGGCTTCGAGCCGGGAATGCCGCGAGCTTCTCGTCGAGGGTCACCCGGTCGAAGCCGACGAGGACGATCGGGCGGTCGGTCTCGGGCGACGGAGCCGGCGCCCATGCGGCGCCCGCCGGCCGTGGTGTCGCGCCGAGAACCTCTTCATACAGGTCGGCGATCCGCCCGGCCACGGCCGCGGCCCCGTACCGCCCAACCACCTGCTCCCGCAGGCGCGCGGGATCGAACCCGTCGCGGCGCGCCAGCGTCGCCAGGATCGCCGCCGCGAGCGGCTCGGGTGCCTGGTCCGCGACGAGCGCCCCGACCGCCTCTGGCCGGGGGCCGAGGACCTCGGTCACCCCGCCCGAGTCGACCGCGACGACCGGGAGGCCGGCAGCGAGCGCCTCGACCGCCACGACGCCCATCGTCTCGGCCCGGCTGGGATGGACGAAGAGGGCCGCCCGCTCCATCGCCCGGGCGACGCCGGACCGATCCGCCGGCGGCTCGAACGCCACGCTGTCGGCGAGCCCGAGCTCGTCCGCCAGGCGATGCCAGCCTGACTCCTCCTCGTCGGTCGTCGAGCGGCCGATGAGCCGGAGCCGCGTGGCCGGCCGCGCGTCGCGGACGATCCGGAATGCCCGCAGGAGCGCGGCCATGCCCTTGACCTCGCGGCGGTACCCGACCCAGAGCAGCTCGTCGGGATCTCGTTCGGCCGGCGCGACGGCCCGGAAGGCCCCGATGTCGACGGTGTTCGGGATGACCACGAGCCGGTCCTCCAGGTCCGGGAATTCGCGGGCGATCCGCCGGGCGAGGTCGGTGCCGACCGCCACGATCCGGGCCGCCGTCCGGGCCCCCGCGTGGTACGCCGCCCGGATCGCGGGATCCGCGAACAGGCGATCCAGGTACGTGGCGTGCTCGGTGAGGACGAGCGGGATCCCGCGCTCCGCGGCGACGGCCGCGGCCGCGGCCCCCTCCGGGTAGCCGACGTGGGCGTGGATGAGCGCGGGCCGGCGGTCGGGCAGCCCGTCGAGGAAGGCCCGGAGGGTGGAGGCCCGGTGGATCGCCGCGTTCGTCCGGCCGGCGCCCCGGGTGCCGCCGGTCGGTGTCCCCAGGCGCGCGACCGGGACATCGGCCGGTCCCGTCGCACCCCGCGCGGCGAACGCGAGATCGTCGCCGGCCGCGGCCCGCACGACCTCGACCCAGGCGCTGGCCGCCTCCTCCCGGAGCGCGAGGTCGCCGTGGAGCGCGAACGGCTCGAAGCTGACGACCGACGGCCGGACCCGGCCCGTGGCGAGGAGGGCGGCGGCCTGGTCGGCCACGAAGCGCCCGGCGGCCGGGTCGTCCTCGCCGGGGTACCAGCCGACGACGAGGACGTCGAGCGGGCCGCCCGCGGCGGTCCCCCCCGCCTCGCTCACCGCCGCCTCACGACGCGGCGGCGGCGCCGCCCCGTGCCGAGCCGACCGCCTCGAGCCCCCGGTCCACGATCGGTGGCAGCCGATCTGGCTGGCCGCCCGCGCGCCGGATCTCGGACCGCTCCTCGTGGACGAGGACGACGTCGTCGGGCTCGCCCGCCGCCACGACGTTGCCGCCCTCGAGGAGGATGGCGTGGTTGCAGAACTCGCGGGCCCAGGACATGTCGTGGGTCACGAGGACGATCGCCCGGGCTGCCTTCATGAGCTCCACCACCCGGGCCTGGCTCTTCGCCCGGAACGTCGCGTCGCCTGTGCCGAGGACCTCGTCGAGGAGGAGGACGTCCGGCTCGACCGCGGTCGCGATGCTGAATCCCAGCCTGGCGTTCATCCCGGAGCTGTACGTCTTGATCGGGGCGTCGATGAACTGGCCAAGGTCGGCGAAGTCGATGATCCCGGGCATTCGGGCGACCATGTCGGCGTGGGGGATGCCCATGAAGGCGCCGGCCAGGAGGATGTTGTCGCGGCCGCTGAGCTCGGCATCGAAGCCCGCGCCGAGGGTCAGCAGGCTCGAGATCCGACCGTTGACCTCGATCGCGCCCTCGTCCGGCAGGAGGATCCCGGCGAGGACCTGGAGGAGGGTGCTCTTGCCGGCCCCGTTGGGCCCGATGACGGCCAGCGATTCGCCGGGCGGGACCCGGAACGAGACGTCGCGGAGGGCCCAGAAGTGGCCCGGTCCCTCGCGCCGGCGGGCGAGGTTCTTGAACGACTCGCGGACAGTGTTCTTGCGCGTCAGGCGGAGGTTGTAGCGCACGCCGAGCGTCCGGACGTCGATCGCGTCGGCCATCAGATGACCTTCGCGAAGGCCGGCTCGAGCCGCCGGAAGACGACCGTGGCCACGACGAGCAGGAGGAATGAGGCCAGGAGGACGAGCCCCAGGGCGAGCCAGTCGGGGGCATGCCCGTCGTAGATGAGGTCGCGGTACGACTCGAACAGGGTCGCGAACGGGTTGAGGTGGTAGACGACCCCGATCGCCGGCTGGCCCGCGGTCAGGCGGGCGATCTGGTCAGCGCCGTACAGTGCCGGCGAGAGGTAGAACCAGATCCGCAGGACGTGGCCGGCGACGTTGCCGACGTCGCGGTAGAAGACCGTGATCGCGGCAGCCAGGAGGGCGACCCCGAGGGTGAAGACGAATTGGACGAGGGCCACGGCCGGCAGGGCGAGGACCCAGATCGTCAGGTGGTCGCGGTACAGGAGGACGAGCATCGCGAAGAGCGGGATCAGGCCGAAGGTGAAGCTCGCCACGCCGCCGGCCGCTGCCGCCATCGGCAGGACGACCTTCGGGAAGTTGACCTGCTTGATGATCCGCTCGCGGGTGGTGATGCAGGTCACGGCGTCGGCGACGCTGCTCGAGAACCACTTCCAGGGCAGGATCGCGCAGAACACGAAGAGCGGATAGGCGGGGATGTCGGTCCGCAGGATGATCGAGATGAGGAGGACGTAGACGAGCATCGTCAGGAGCGGATCCAGGATCCACCAGACGTTGCCGAGGACCGTGTCGGCGCCGCGCTTCTTCAGGTCTGCCCGAACGAGGTAGAGGATCAGCCGGCGCCGTGTGGCGATCTCGCTCGCGGTGTCGCGGAGGGTCTCGAGGAAGCCGGGACGAACGGGTCGGTAGGCGTCCCGGATCGCCTCACTGGTCTGGGTCATGCCGGGCGAACGTTACCATCGGCGGCCGGCCGGGCAGGGCGCGGCCCGCCGGGCGGGGCGGGGGGGCGGCCAGGGCAGCAGCGCCAGTGTCGGGGCAGCAGCCCGCCGGCATCGACGGGCCCGCAGAGGGTCACGTGCGATACTCGCGGCGTGCCCGCGTCTGATCGCGTCCCATGGATCGTCCTGTGCGAGACGGAGCGGACCCGGTGGGGCGGCGATCTGCGGCGCGCCCACATCCTCCACGAGCTGGCCCTGGCGACGTCTGCCCTCGAGGTCCAGGGCTGGGGACACGCCGCCGTCCGCGACGCGGTCCGCAAGGTGGCCGGCCCGCCGTTCCCGTGGCGCCGCCGGCCGGCGCTGGCGAGCTCCGAGTTCCTGTCCGAGGGCGCGACGGTCCAGGCCCGGCGCGCCACGCGGCCGGTCGTCCTCGACGTCCACGATCACCCGATTGCCCAGGCCGAGGCGCTGGGTCGTCGTCTCGAGTCCCCGGCCCGGGGCGCGATGGCCGCCCAGGTCGCCCGCAACGTCGAGACGTTCGCGCTCTTCTCGGCCCCCTCGGCGACGTTTGCCGAGCTGGCGGGCCTGGATCCGCGGCGGACGATCGTTGCCCCCAACGGTTCCGACACGACCCGCGTCACCCCGCGCCCGTTTCCGACCCGGCCGGCGGTCGGCATGATCTCGGGGGCCGCCGAGGGCCGGGGGATCGAGGCCCTGATCGCCGCGGCACGGCTGGTCCGGACCGGGGTCCCGGACCTGCGGCTCCTCCTCTGGCTGGCCAGCGGCGACGTGGCCGGCGAGGCCTACCTGGCAGCCCTCCGGGCCGCCGCCGCCGGCGATCCCTGGATCGAGGTCAGGGCGGTCGACCAGGCGGGCCTGGCCGATGCCCTCGGGCGGGCCACCGTCCTCGTCGTGCCCCACCCGGCCAACGCCTACATGGACGTCGCTGTCCCGGTCAAGCTGCTCGATTCGATGGCCGCGGGACGGCCGGTCGTCGTCACGCCCCGGACGGAGACCCGACGGATCGTCGAGGCCGCCCGGGCCGGGGTTGTGGCGAGTGACGACGGGCCCGAGGCGCTGGCCGAGGCCATCGCCCCGCTGCTCGCGGATGCGGCGTTCGCCGCCCGGCTGGGCGCGGCCGGCCGGGCCGCCGCCGAGCGCGACTTCGACTGGGCGGTGATCGGGCGCCGCCTCGCCACCGAGGTCCTCGCGCGGACCGGGTCGGCGACGAGCGGGCACGAGACCGCGAGCGGCGTCGGGTCGTGACCGCGATCGTCGCGTTCGTCCTGAACGACATCCGCCACGACTCCAGGGTCCTGCGCGAGGCCGCGACGCTCACGGCCGCGGGTCACTCCGTGACGATCGTTGGGCGGACGATCGACCCGTACGCCGCACGCCCGGAGCGAACCACGAGCGCGGCGGGCGGGCCGCTCGTCCGCGTCCCGGTGGCCGGCGGCTGGCTCCGCTGGATCCTCCTGGCCCGCAGGCCGTCGCGCCTCCCGGTGGCGCTCCTCGAGGCTGCCGGCCGTGACCCGATCCGCTTCGTGGCCGGGGCGCTCGTCGCCGCGGCGCTCGCCATCCCGGCGGCGGTCGCGGCGATCCCGGTCGTGCTTGCCGCCGCGGCCGTGCGGGCGATGCCGCCGCTCGGCGGGGCGTGGCGAGGCCTCTCGTGGCGCCTGGCGTGGCAGTTCGCGGTCCTGCC
>MGOD01000007.1:9550-9796 GCA_001795245.1 Chloroflexi bacterium RBG_16_70_13 | reverse complement strand
GGAGCTCGAGGCGGCCTGGACCGGCGCCGCAGCCGAGGCGGGTGCAAGGACGCGAGCGGGCCGTCGTGACCCCCTTCGGCGGCCGCTGCCCGAGCTCCTGCGGGCCCCGTCGGCCGCGTCGCCGACCTCGCTCGCCGGGCAGCTCCGCTGGATCCGGGAACACTGGGCCGAGCTGCTGGCCGGGGTCGAGGGCCTCGAAGACCGGCTGCTCCTGGCCGCCGACCTCGTCGCGGAGGAGGAGCGCGC
>MGOD01000007.1:7685-9526 GCA_001795245.1 Chloroflexi bacterium RBG_16_70_13 | reverse complement strand
GCGGTGGCCCGGGCCCGGCCGAGGCGCCCGACTTCACCGGCCTGGACGCCGAGCCGGAGCGCTTCTCCGACGACACCGACTGGATGCCCCGGGTCGTCCTCCTGGCGAAGTCGACCTACGTCTGGTTGGACCAGCTCTCGCGCCGCCACGGCCGCGAGATCAGGACCCTCGACGCGATCCCCGACGAGGAGCTCGACCGCCTGGCGGCCTGGGGCGTCACCGGGCTCTGGCTCATCGGGCTCTGGCAGCGAAGCCGGGCGTCGGAACGGATCAAGCACCTCCGCGGCAATCCCGACGCGGTCGCCTCGGCGTATTCGCTCGACGACTACCGGATCGCCGACGACATCGGCGGCGAGGCGGCCTACGCCGTCCTTCTCGACCGGGCCGCGGCCCGCGGCATCCGGCTCGCCTCCGACATGGTTCCCAACCACATGGGCCTCGACTCGGGCTGGGTCATCGAGCACCCGGACCGCTTCCTGGCCCTGTCGGAATCACCATTCCCGGCCTACCAGTTCAGCGGCCCGAACCTGTCACCGGACCCCTCGGTCGAGATCCTCCTGGAGGATCACTACTGGGATTCGAGCGACGCGGCGGTCGTCTTCCGGCGCAGGGACACCCGGACCGGCGACACCCGCTTCATCTACCACGGCAACGACGGGACGTCGTTCCCTTGGAACGACACCGCCCAGCTGGACTACCTCCGGGCGGATGTCCGCGAGGCCGTGATCCGGACGATCCTCGACGTCGCCCGGCGCTTCCCGATCATCCGCTTCGACGCCGCGATGGTCCTTGCCAAGCGCCACGTCCGGCGCCTGTGGTGGCCCGAGCCGGGCACCGGCGGCGGCATCCCCTCGCGCGCCGAGCACGCCCTCTCGCGCTCGGCCTTCGAGGCGGCCATGCCCCACGAGTTCTGGCGGGAGGTCGTCGACCGGGTCGCGGCCGAGGTCCCCGGGACCCTCCTCCTGGCCGAGGCCTTCTGGCTCATGGAAGGCTTCTTCGTTCGGACCCTGGGCATGCACCGGGTCTACAACAGCGCCTTCATGCACATGCTCCGCGACGAGGACGGGGCCGGCTACCGGAAGGTCATCCGCGACACGGTCGAGTTCGACCCGGCGATCCTCGGCCGCTACGTCAACTTCATGAGCAACCCCGACGAGAAGACCGCGATCGAGCAGTTCGGCGACGGCGACAAGTACTTCGGGGTGGCCACGGTCCTCGCCACGCTGCCCGGGCTGCCGATGCTCGGCCACGGCCAGGTCGAGGGCCTCGGCGAGCGTTACGGCATGGAGTTCCGGCGGGCGACCCTCGACGAGCGGCCGAATCTCGATCTTGTCGCCCGCCATGAGCGCGAGCTCTTCCCCCTCCTCCGGCAGCGCCGCCGCTTCGCCGGTTCGCGCGACTTCCGGATGTACGACGTGCTCACCGACGGGGGCACGGTCGACGAGCACGTCCTGGCCTACTCGAACGGCTCGGGCGGCGATCGCTCGCTCGTGGTGTATCAGGACCGGTTCGCCTCGACGAGCGGGCGGATCCGCGACAGCGTGGCCTTCGCCGTGAAGGATGAGGCCGGCGAGCGCCGGCTCGAGCGAGTCTCGCTGGCCGACGCGCTCGGGATATCGGGTGAGGCCGGGGCGGTCGTCTCGTTCCGTGACCCGCGGACGGGCTTCGGGCTGGCGACGACGGTCGGCGAGCTCAGGGAGCGCGGGCTCGGCCTCAGGCTCCAGGCCTACGAGAACCGGGCCTTCACCGAGATCGTGGAGCACCCGGCGTCCGATCTCGACTGGCGACGGCTCGCCGACCGGCTCGCGGGCGCCGGTGCGGCGTCGCTCCTCGACGCCCTT
>MGOD01000007.1:4990-7575 GCA_001795245.1 Chloroflexi bacterium RBG_16_70_13 | reverse complement strand
TCGACCCAGCGGTCGCCGGTCGCGGCGCGACCGAGGCGGCCGAGCGCCTGGCCCGGCTCGGCGCCGACGAGACCGGCCGTCCTCGCGCGACGGCTGCTGGCCTTCCCGCGGCGGCTGGCGGCGCTGCCGAGGCGACGGATCCGGTCGAGGTCGCGGCTCGGCTCGGCTGGGCCGCGCTCGCCTGGCTGCCCGGATCGGCCGCCGCACGCCGCGCCGCAATCGACGAATGGCGTCTCGCCTGGCCCCTCGCGGGTGGCTTCGCAGCCCGCGGTCTCGACGACGGCTCGGCCCGCGCGGTGGCTGCCCGGACCCGGCACCTTGTCGGCCTGCCGCTGCCCGCCGACGTCGGCCCGAGACGAGGTAGCCAGGCTGCCCGAACGGCCGCGCTCGTCGACGCCTGGCTCGCCGACCCCGAGCTGCGAACGGCGGTCGGCCACCATGCCTGGGAGGGCATCGAATACGTGTCTGCCGACGGCTGGGATGCCCTGGCGACGACCACCGCGGAGCTGGCCGCGATCGCGGATCCCTCGCCCGCTGGCCGCCGCGAAGCGCGGGCCAGCGAGCGTCGCCTGGTGGCGGTCGCCCGGACGGCCGGCTACCGGGTCGAGGCGATCCGATCCGCCCTCGCCGCGGGTTTGCAGACCCGGACCCGCGCGGTCACCCGTAGATCGCCGCCTGCCGGCCGGTCGGGCGGTCGGGCGCGGTAGGATCGAGCCGCGCCGCGGCGAGGGCGCGTGAGGAGGCTGTG
This sequence comes from Chloroflexi bacterium RBG_16_70_13, assembly GCA_001795245.1. Lineage (GTDB taxonomy): Bacteria > Chloroflexota > Limnocylindria > Limnocylindrales > CSP1-4 > UBA5189. The sequence continues at coordinate 6,827 of MGOD01000007.1, read as the reverse complement.
GGTGCCGAGCGCCAGGTCGAACGACGAGATGTGGCGAGACTTCCTCGACGGGAGGATCGAGGGCCTCGAGCGCATGAAGTCGGCGTTTCGCCGGATCCCGTCGGCGCCACGCTGCAAGGCCTGCCAGGCGCCCTTCGGTGGATTCGGCGGCAAGGTCTTCCGGTTCACGCCGTGGCGCCGCTGGCAGGCCAACTCCGCGCTCTGCAGCATCTGCACCGGAAGCCTCGGCACGTCAGTCGGCGGGGCCGAGGTCGAGGCGACGTTCCTGTTCGCCGACATCCGCGGCTCGACCGGCGTCGCCGAGCACATGCGGCCGGCCGCCTACCAGGAGCTCCTCCAGCGCTTCTACCAGGTCTGCGCGATGGCGGTCGACGACGCCGGCGGTCTCGTCGACAAGTTCCTCGGCGACGGGGTCGTCGCCTTCTTCGTCCCGGTCTTCACCGGCGACGGGGGTCCGGCGGCGTCGGCGATTCGCGCCGGCGGAGGGATCCTCGCGGGCGTCGCCGGATCGGCCGGCGAGCCGGACTGGCTGCCGGTCGGGGTCGGCGTTCATACGGGACTGGCGTATGTCGGCGTCCTCGGTGCCGAGGGCGGCCAGCTCGACTTCACCGGCGTCGGCGACGCCGTCAACACGGCGGCGAGGCTGAGGTCGGTTGCCACGGCCGGCGAGCTCCTCGTGTCGATCGCGACCGTCGAGCGGGCCAACCTCGCGACCGACAGCCTCGAACGCCGGACGCTGGAGCTCAAGGGCCGGGAGGAGCCGATCGATGTCGTCGTCCTGGGGCGAACGGCGGTCGGCACGTGATCGCCAGCCAATCGCCAGCGTCGCCGCCGTGGGTCCGGCCGGTCGTCCTGACTGGCCGGCGCGTCCGGCTTGAGCCGCTCGCCGAGGATCATCTCGACGACCTCGCCGCGGTCGGCCTGGACCCCGCGATCTGGACCTGGACGATCGCCCGCCCGACCGATGGCGAGGGCCTCGGACGGTGGCTGGAGACGGCCCTCGGCAATGCGGCGGCCGGGACCGAGGTGCCGTTCGCCACGATCGACCTCGCCTCGGGCCGGGCGATCGGGAGCACCCGGTTCCTGTCGATCGTGCCCGAGCACCGCCGCCTCGAGATCGGCTGGACGTGGGTCGGGCGAAGCTTCCAACGAACGGGCGCCAACCGCGAGGCCAAGCTCCTCCAGCTGACCCACGCGTTCGAGGACCTCGGCGCCAACCGGGTCGAGTTCAAGACCGATTCCCGGAACGAGCCCTCGCGCGCTGCCCTCCTCGGGATCGGGACGACCTTCGAGGGGATCTTCCGCAACCACATGGTGATGCCGGACGGACGACTCCGGCACTCGGCGTACTACAGCGTGATCGCCGAGGACTGGCCGGCGGTGAAGGCCCGCCTCGAGGCGCGGCTCGCCCGGCCGGACCGGCCGGATCGGCCGTGACCGGCGGGCCGGACCCAGCGGGCGGCATCGTCCGGACGGTCGACTACCACACCGGCGGCGAGCCGTTCCGGATCGTCGTCGACGGCGCCCCCGGGCTCGAGGGCCGGACGGTCCTGGAGCGCCGCCGCTGGGCGCGCGACCACGTCGATGCCATCCGTCACCTCGTGGTCGACGAGCCACGCGGCCACGCCGACATGTACGGGGCCTTCGTCACACCGCCCGACGACGAGGGCGCCGACCTCGGCGTCGTCTTCTTCCACAACGAGGGCTACTCGACGGCCTGCGGCCACGGCACGATCGCGCTCGTGACCTGGGCGATCGACGAAGGCCGGGTCGTGGTCGACGGGCGGGCGGAGGTGCCGGTGACCGTCGACGTGCCGTCGGGCCGGCTGGCCTGCCG
>MGOD01000007.1:0-4778 GCA_001795245.1 Chloroflexi bacterium RBG_16_70_13 | reverse complement strand
GCGAGCTTCGCCCGGCCCTCGACGCCGGGCTCGACCCGCGTCACCCTGACGAGCCGGAGCTGGCCGGGACCTACGGGATCATCTTCTGGCAGCCCGAGCCCGACGAACCGGGCGCCGGCCTCGTCCAGCGCAATGTGACCGTCTTCGCCGACGGCGAGGTCGATCGCTCGCCGTGCGGCAGCGGGACCTCGGCCCGCCTGGCGCTCCTGGACGCGGAGGCCGGTGGGCCACTCGGGCGCGGCACCATGCTCGTTCATCGGTCGATCGTCGATTCGGTCTTCACCGGACGGGTCGTCGGCAACGGGCCCGCCATCGGTGGCCGGCCGTCAGTGATCACCGAGGTCGAGGGCTCGGCCTTCAGGACGGGCAACCATGCCTTCGAGCTCGACCCGCGCGATCCACTCGGAACGGGGTTCCTCCTCCGCTGAGCACCGCGCGCTGGCGCGCATCTGCGATGATCGGCGCGTCCGGGCCGGGTGGACCGGCGTCACACCTCGGGAGGCAACGACGTGATCGATCTCCTCGTGAAGGTCCTGATCAACGCGGTCGGCGTGTGGGCGGCGATCCAATTGCCGTTCACGAACATCAACTTCGCCTTCGGCGACGACTGGTGGAAGCTGCTCGCCGTCGCCCTCATCCTGGCCCTCGTCAACTCGTACGTGAAGCCGATCCTGAAGGCGCTGTCGTTCCCGGTCACGCTCGTTTCGCTGGGGCTCTTCTCGCTGGTCCTGAACGCTCTCCTGCTGCTCCTCGTTGCGTTCGTTTCCGACCAACTGAAGCTGGGCTTCTCGATCGGGGGCTTTCCGCCGACCCTGGACTCTGACGCTTTCCTCGGTGCGCTCCTCGCGTCGATCGTGATCAGCCTCGTCTCCACGGTGCTCGGCATGGTCAACACCAGCCGGAAGGTCGTCGTCTGAGGTTGGCCCTGACCCGCCTCGCCCGCGCCGCCGCGGCCGCCGGCGTCCTGCTCCTCGCGGTCGCCACCGCCGGGGCCGCCGCCGATCCCGGGCCGCCGTTTCCCGAGCCCGAGTTCAACCGGGCCGTCTACGACCTGGCCGGCGTCTTCCAGCAGGCGACGATCGACGAGGTCGAGACCACGATCGATACGATCGAGGCCCGGACCGGGGCCGAGGTCGTCGTCTACACCCAGGCCTGGCCGTTCCGGACGACCGAGGGCCAGACCCTCGACAACGCCCGGGCCCTCCTTGACCAGTGGGGCGTCGGCCGAAAGGGCTTCGACGACGGTCTTGTCATCCTGTTCGACCTCGACCCGTCGCTCGTCCACGGCCAGGTCCAGCTTTACGCCGGCTCCGGATTCAGGTCGGCCTTCCTGACCGACGACGAGCGCCAGGCGATCTTCGAGGACGACATGCTGCCGCGGCTCCAGGCGGCCGACCTCGACGGCGCGATCCTGGCGGCGATTCGCAAGATCGATTCCGCCGCCACGACCGAGCACTCGCGCTCCCTCGAGATGGCCCGCCAGGTCAACGCCGTCGTCGGCCTCGTCGGGGGCGCGGCGGCGCTCCTCGGCCTCCTCGGCTGGGCAGTCTTCCACTGGCTGCGGTTCGGTCGCGATCCCGAGTACACCGATTCCGAATCCGTGCTCGTCCCGGCGCCACCGAGCGGGATGGGGGGCGCGGCGGCGCTCCTCGGCCTCCTCGGCTGGGCAGTCTTCCACTGGCTGCGGTTCGGTCGCGATCCCGAGTACACCGATTCCGAATCCGTGCTCGTCCCGGCGCCACCGAGCGGGATGACCGCCGCGGCGGCGACGATGATCCTGGACGGCGGCGTGTCCCGGCGGACGCTGACGACGGCCCTCCTCGACCTCGCGAGCCGGGGCCGGGTGGCCTTCCGCGAGGAGCACGGACCGCTCGGGATCGGGCGGAAGCTGACCGTCGACGTCGGCGACAAGGCGCTGGCCGCGGCCACGGCCGACGTGGCCGAGGACGAGGCCGCCCGGACGGCGCGGGCCGACACCGCCGATCGCGTCGACATCGCAGAAGCCCGCCTCGACCTGGCCGATCGGCGGCCGCTCGGACCCGCGGAGGCCTACCTCGAGAAGCGCCTCGACCAGCTCGCCGACGAGGAGTCGATCGAGCCCGACGACCTCCCAAAGCTCGCCGAGGACGTGCCGATCTTCGAGCGCCACGTCGAGGACGCGGCGGTCCGCAACAAGTGGTTCGCCGAGCGCCCCTCGACGGTCGTCGGCCGGTGGCGCATCCGCGGCGTCATCGAGGGCGTCGCCGGGGGCGTCCTGGTCTGGGCCGGACTGACGATCCCGGCGAGCGGGCTCACTCTCCTCGGCGTCGTGCTCATCGCGGTCGGGATCGTCACCCTCCTGATGGCCGGCTGGATGCCGGCCCGGACGATGGCCGGGGCGATGCAGAAGGCCTGGCTGCTCGCCTATCGACGGACCCTGTCGAAGACGATGGAGCAGGCCCGGTCGATGGACCAGGTCGTGCGCGAGGCTGGCCTGTCGTGGCTCGAGACGCCCGACCAGGCGGTGGTCTGGGCGACGGCACTCGGCCTCTCGGGCCAGGTCGAGGACGTCCTCGCCAGGACGATGGACGACAGCCGCGAGGGCGGGGTGCGGACGGGCTACCTGCCGCTGTGGTATCGCGGCGGCGACGGCACGAGCCTCGCCAGCGGCGCGACCGGTGGCGGCGGCGGGATCTTCTCGAGCTCGGGGATCCCCAGCATCGGCGGGATGATGGCAGCCATGGGCACGATCGGGAACGCCCCGAGCTCGTCCGGGTCGGGCGGCGGGGGCGGCTTCGGCGGCGGCGGGGGCGGTGGTGGCGGGGGCGCCGGGGGCGGCTTCTGAACCACACCGGCGGCGGGCCGGCGGTTGCGCCTCTACACTGGGACCATGGGTGCAGTCGACACGATGGAGACCTTCTTCGAGCTGCTGAACGACGGCGATCGGGCCGGCGCGGTCGCGCTCATGGACGAACGCGTCGAGATGCGCATCCACGTCGGCGACAACGCCCGCACGCTCCGCGGCGTGGAACAGGTCGGGGGCTGGTTCCTGCGGGCCGAGACCGGGCTGAAGATGATCCCCGGCGAGATCCGCGATCTCGGCATCACCTGGCAGGCCGACCTCCTGAGCGTTCGTCCCGGTGCCCTCTCGCAGCACCTCGATGCGTCCTTCCGGGTCGAGGCCGGAAAGATCACCTCGATCAACCTCGCCCCGCGATAGCCCCGCGATAGCCCCGCGATAGCCCCGCGACGAGTCGTCGCCCGCGGCGACGAGGGCGGTCAGCTCGCCGGCGTCGGGGAGGGCGACGGCGAGACGCCGGGCAGGGTCGTCGGGGCCGCGACCGGGATGATCACCTCCTGGCCGATCTGGAGAAGGTCCGGATTCGGGACGGTCTCGCGGTTGGCCTCGATGAGCGCCGACAGCGGGACCCCGAAGCGGTCGGCGATCTTCGACATCGTGTCGCCTTCCTGGACGCGATAGATCAGCTGGGTGGGGGCGGGGGTCGGCGTCGGCTCGGCCGGCGAGCCCGACGGAGCTCCCGAAGCCGGCACCGAGGGTGTCGGGCTGCCGCCCGTCCCGGTCTGGTCGCCGAACAGGCCGAGGATCGTTGGAAGGAAGAAGAGCGCAACCGCCGCCAGCACGAGGGCGGCCACGCCGACGAGCATCGGTGGCAGCGACAGCGACGGCAGCCCGATCCGGGTCTTCAGTGTGGGGTAGGCCTCCAGCCGGCGCGGCCGCTCCCAGGACGGTCCCGGCAACGCCGGGGCCGCCGGAGCCCGATCGTCGCGATCGGGCCGGCGCGATCGGGAAGTGCCGGCCCATCGGTCGTGGCCCTCCGCTTCGGCATCGTCGTCGTCGCCAGCCTGGGCCTTCCGGCGCTCGACCGGCGCCGGGGGATGGTCGGTCGGGCCGGGTTGGGGCCGACCAGCCGAGCCACCGGCGAGCCGATCGGCGAACGACCCGGCGAGCCCGCCGCCCCGAACGGGCGGCTGGATCTCCACGTCGGGTTCGTCGTCCTCCGGCGCCCCGTCCCGGGAGCTCAGCCATGGAGGCGGGGCGGCCCAGCTGCGAGGCGGGTTGCGCTGGCTCGAACCCGGCCCTTCGGGCGCGGGATCGGCCGGCCACGAACCAGGCGGAGGCGCCGACGGAGCCGTCCGATCTGGCGCCGGGGCGTCGTCCGCGTCGGCCGACGCCGCCGCTGCTCGAGCCTGGGCCGCCTCGCGGCGCGCCCAGTCCTGGAAGGTCGGGCAGACCGGGAATGCCGACGAGAGGCAGTACGCCTCCTGGTGAGCCAGGGCCCGCGGTGCCGGGCGGATCTCGGCGTAGCAGCGATGACGATGGTCGGGGGCTGTCGCCCGGGCGTCGCGGTCGTCCTCGAGGGCCACGAACGGGCAGGCCGGTGCGCCGTCGACGAGGGGCAGCCCGCGGTCCGTCATCGGGAGGATGATACCGGCGCATCGTCCCGCGGAACCATCGGTCGCCAGGAGGCGTCAGCAGCGCATGCACGGACCACCCCGCCTGGGCCGCCCCCTGGCCGGGCTGCCGCTGGTCGCGGCGGCGTGGCTCCTGGCGGGCTGCGGGGTCCTCGGCAGCCCCGCGCCGACCGGCCTGTTCCTGCCCGCCCCGACCTGCGGAGGCGCGCGGGTTGTCATCCCCGGAGCGCTTTCCTGCGACGACCTCGTCGGGATCGCCCTCCAGGTCCTCCGCACCGAGGTCCCGCGGCAGCTCGATCGCGGCGTCATCGCCGTAACGGTGGAGCTCCAGGGTTGCCCGCGGAACGAGGTGCCGCCGCAGCTCG
>MGOD01000006.1:6775-7034 GCA_001795245.1 Chloroflexi bacterium RBG_16_70_13 | reverse complement strand
GACGTCATCTGGGCCGGCTCGGACCGCCGGCCCGCGGGCGGCATGGCCGACGTCCAGCTGACCCTCGACAACGCCGACGGGCTCCTGCCGGTCGAGTACGGGGTCGTGGAGCTCGGCCGCCGCCTTTTCCGGTCGGGCGAGAACGAGTACCTGCTCAACCGCCAGCGGGTTCGCCTGCGCGACCTCGTTGACCTGCTGGATTCGGCCCACCTCGCCGAGAACGCCTTCCTCTTCATCGGCCAGGGCATGGTCGACCAGG
>MGOD01000006.1:6398-6626 GCA_001795245.1 Chloroflexi bacterium RBG_16_70_13 | reverse complement strand
ATCTGGCCCGCCGCCTCGCCGTCCAGGCCGAGCAGCAGGCCACACGCGCCAGCGCCGGCGACGAGCTGGCGGGAGCGCTGCTGGTCGCCGCCCACGCCCGCTGGCACGAGGTCGCCGCCCGGATCGCCGATGCCGGCGGCGGTCTCGGGGCCGCCCGCGCCCGGGTCGACGCCGCCCTCGCCGAGCTGACGGCGGCGGAGGCATCGGCCACGGCGGTGGCCGTGGCCC
>MGOD01000006.1:4908-6364 GCA_001795245.1 Chloroflexi bacterium RBG_16_70_13 | reverse complement strand
AAGGCGCGCGGACGACGCCCGCGCCGCCCTGACCGGGGCGCAGCTCCGCGACGGCCAGCTGGTCTCGGAGGGGGCCGCGATCGCCCGCGATCGGGAGCGGATCGCCGGGGAGCGGACAGCGGCCGAGGCCGACGTCGCGGCCCAGCGGCGCCGCCTGGCCGAACCGGTGCCGGCCCGGGACCTCGAGGCAGAGGCCGCCCTCACCGATGCCGAGCGATCCCTGGCCGAAGCGCTCGCGGAGCTCGCCGCGCTCGAGGCGGCCACCCACGCGCGGGACGCCGACCTGGCCGCCGTCCGGCGAGCGGCGGCCGCTCGCGCCGCGGATTCCGAGATCGCCCAGCGACGGCTGGCCGAGGCGGAGCGCTCCGCGGCCGCGGAGGCCACCCGGGCGCACGACATCGGAGCGCGCCTCGGAGACGCCCGGGACGCGAGCGCGGCCGCGGCCGGGGAGCTGGAGCGGGCCGTCGCCGCGGAGGCCGAGGCCGCAGCGGCCCGCGAGGCCGCCGAGCGCGCGCTCGAGCACCGCACGGCCGAGGCTCGGACCGCCGCGGAGCGGACCGCCGAGACGGCGGCGGCCCTGGCCGGGCTCCAGGCCACGCAGGCCGCTCGGGCCGCCGCAATCGCCGATGATTCGGGTAGCGGGGTCTCCGCCCGCCTGCGTGTCCGGGGGGGACGCCGGATCGACGAGGACCTCGTGGTCGAGCCCGGCCTCCGGGCCGCCGTCGACGCCGCGCTGGCGGGCGCCGGTCGAGCGTACCTCACGACCCGTCAGTCGATCCTCGAGCTGGCCGGCGAGCGCGGTGTCGCGATCGTCGTCGACGGCGGGCCCATCGCGAGCGGGTCGCCGACGGACCTGGGCCGCGACTTTCTGGCCCGACTTGCGACGGCCGGTGGCGGCCTCCTCGCCGACGCGGTCCGGCGCGACGCAACGGGCGCCGCCCGACGAATCCTCTCGCGGGCCGCATGGGCCCCCGACATCGCCGCGGCGCTCGAGCTCCAGCCGTTCCTCCCGCCAGGCTGGGTCGTCGTCTCGCGCGATGGCGGAGCAGTGGTCGGCGAGGTTGTCGTCCGACTCGGGCCCGGCGACCGCGTCCTCGAGGCCCGCGCGGAGCTCGAGCTTGCGCTGACGGAGCTGGGTGCCGCCGAGGCCGCCGCCTCATCCGCGGCAACGGCGGCCGAGGAGGCGCTGGGGACGTCCATCGCCGCGCGGGCGACCCTCGATGCGACCCTCGCTGCCGAATCGGCTGCGACCGCCACGCGGCGGGCGGCGGAGGAGTCAGAGCGGGTCGCCGCCCGGCGCCTCGAAGCGCTCGTCCGGGAGGCCGGCTGGCATGAGGCCCAGGCCGCGCGCCTCGGCGGCGAGGTCGAGCGGGCGCGGGCGGCGATCCCGGCGGACGACCAGCAGGGTCTCGCTCCCGGCACCTCTGCTGCCGACCGGGATGCGCTCGAGACGTGG
>MGOD01000006.1:4483-4815 GCA_001795245.1 Chloroflexi bacterium RBG_16_70_13 | reverse complement strand
CGCGGCTTAGGCGGCGATCGCCATGGACGAGACCCGGATCGCGACCGCGGATCGGGCTGCCGGCCAGCTCGCCGACCGTGAGCGCACCCTCGCCGCGGACCGTGCGGCCCACGCCACGGTCCTGGCCGACGCCGCCGTCCGGGAGGCCGAGGCGCGAGCGGCCCTCGACGGTCTGCTGACGGCCGATGCCGACGACCGAGCCCGCCTGGCCGACGCCGAGCGGGCCGCGGCCGCCGCCCGCGAGGACCTGCGGGCAGCGGAGGATCGTTCGCGGACCGAGGAGAACCGCGATCTCGAGGCTCCCCTCGGTCGCGACGCCCTGCGCGAGCAAC
>MGOD01000006.1:2908-4469 GCA_001795245.1 Chloroflexi bacterium RBG_16_70_13 | reverse complement strand
GGCCTCGGCCCGCTGGGACTCCGCCACCTCGATGCCGTCGCCGGCGACCAGGCGTCGCCGGCCTCCGTGCCCGAGGAGCCGGAGGCGGCCGATCTCGACGCCGATGCGGCCGTTGACCTCGAAGCAGACGACGAATCCATGCTCCTGGCCGCGGCCCTCGACCGCGCCGGCGAGCGCTGGGCGGCGACCGCGCCCCCGGCCGAGATCCCCGGCCCGGGACGCCTGGCCTCGCTCCGCCGGCGCTATCACGAGCTCGGGGCGGTGAACCCCTATGCCGTCGACGAGTACACGGCGGTCAGGGCCCGGCTCGAGGACCTGGAGCGCCAGGACGACGATCTTCGCGGTGCGATCGGCCGGACCCGGACCCTCATTGACGAGCTCGACGGCCTGATCTCGGAACAGTTCCGCTCGACCTTCCGGGCCCTCGAGACGAGCTTCGACGCCCGCTTCCGGCAGCTTTTCGGCGGCGGCTTCGCCCGCCTGTCGCTGACCGACCCCACCGATCTCGCCTCGACCGGGATCGAGATCGTGGCGCGCCCGCCGGGCAAGAAGGCGCAGGCGCTGGCGATGCTGTCGGGCGGCGAACGGGCCCTCACCGCAGTTGCCCTGCTGTTCGCCATGCTCGAGGTCCGGCCCGTGCCGTTCTGCGTCCTCGACGAGGTCGACGCCGCCCTCGACGAGGCCAATGTCGGCCGCTTCACGACCGCCCTGCGCGAGCTCGCCGAGGCGACCCAGTTCGTCGTCATCACCCACAACCGGGGGACGATCGAGATCGCCGACGCGCTGTACGGTGTGACCGTGAGCGACGATTCCGTGAGCCGGGTTATCAGCCTGCGTCTCGACGAGGCGACCGAGCTCGCGCGGCCGATCGCGGAGCCCGCCGCGGAGCCCGCCGCGGAGCCCACCACCGAGCCCGTCGGGGAGCCAGCCGGGGAGCCAGCCTGACCGTGGGTCCCGAGACCGGCGCGGCGGCCCCCGATCTCGAGGCCGGCCTCGCCCGGAGCCGGGGCGGGTTCATGAGCCGTCTGCGGGGCCTCTTCGGCGGCGGCGAGGTCGCCGCGGCCGACTGGGACGAGGTCGAGGAGGCGCTCATCGCCGGCGACGTCGGGGCCTCCCTGGCGTCCCGAATCGTGGAACGGGCCCGCGCCCGTCGCGACGCGCCGACGGCCGAGGCCGCCGTCCGGGCGGAGCTCGCCGCGCTCCTCGCGCCGCGCGACCCCGACTGGGACCTCCGGCCCGCGGTGGAGGGTCACCCGACGATCATCCTCGTTGTCGGCGTGAACGGGACCGGCAAGACGACGACGATCGGCAAGCTTGCCCGGCGCGAGGCGCGGGCCGGCCGGCGGGTCCTGCTGGCGGCCGCCGACACCTTCCGAGCGGCGGCCATCGACCAGCTGCGGATCTGGGCCGAGCGATCACAGGTCGAGGTCGTCGCCCACGCGCCCGGCGCCGATCCGGGGGCGGTGGTCTATGACGCCCTCGATGCGGCCGTCGCGCGGGGCGCGGACGTCGTGATCGCCGACACGGCCGGGCGGCTCCATACGAAGTCGAACCTCATGGA
>MGOD01000006.1:2481-2888 GCA_001795245.1 Chloroflexi bacterium RBG_16_70_13 | reverse complement strand
GTCCGGCGGGTCATCGACCGCCGGCTGCCGGGCGCGAGCCCCGAGACGCTCTTCGTCCTCGATGCCACGACCGGCCAGAACGGGCTCGCCCAGGCCATCGCCTTCCATGCCGCGGTGGGGCTCACCGGGATCGTCCTCACGAAGCTCGACTCGACCGCCCGCGGCGGCATCGTCTTCGCCATCGAGGACCAGCTCGGGGTTCCCGTCCGGTTCATCGGGGTCGGAGAGGGGATCGACGATCTCCTGCCCTTCGAGCCCGCGGCCTTCGTGGCCGCCCTCTTCGGCCCGGACGGCGGGTGAGCGGACCGGGCCTCCGGCGCCCGGTCGCGCTCGCGGCGGCAACCGCGCTCGTCACCGCGGCCTGCCTTACCGACGCCCCGGACTCGTCAGCCGCGCCCAGCGCCACC
>MGOD01000006.1:0-2256 GCA_001795245.1 Chloroflexi bacterium RBG_16_70_13 | reverse complement strand
GGACCTGCCGGCCGTGCCGGCGGGCGGGACCGCGGCGGCCGTCGTGACCTTCGAGGTCGACGGCGCGTTCTACGTCCCGGCTGCCGCGATCCGGGTCGGCCGGGACTCGGAGCACCAGGCGATCGTGCCGCTTGTCGCCGGCCCGGAGGCGACGCCCGTGACCCTCGAGCCGCTCGAGGTCGAGGTGGCTGTCGAGGGACGGGCCGGATCGATCGAAGTCCGGCTCACCCACGTCGAGCTCCGGGCTGACCTGCCCGACTGGGACCAGGAGCTGCCCGCGGACGTCCTGGCGCTCACCCTCTCGTACTTCGCGACGTTGCGGTCCGACTTCCCGGGCGGCGCCGCCTTCACGACCGAGAACGTCCGGCTGACCCTGCCCAACGGCGAGACGATCGGTCCCCGCCGCGATGGCCACAGCCACTCGATCGCGCTCCTCCGGCCGAACCGCCGGAACACGATCTCGACCCGCTTCGAGGTCCCGGCGCCGGGCAGCGGCGCCTACGCCTTCGTCGTCAGCGACGGCAGCGCCACGGTCAGCCTGGGGTTCGTCATCGAGTAGCCCTGAAGGGCCGGCGCTGGCGGCGCCGCGGCCGGCCAATGCCGATGCGCTACACTCGCGCCACCTCGGTGTCGCCAGAACCCGCGCACCACCCGGCCCGTCCACCGCGGCGCGCCGGCATCAGCCCACGGGAGGCTCGTTTCGAGTCGTGTTCGACGCCCTCAGCGATCGGTTGCGCCGAACGCTCGCCACGCTCACCGGCCACGGCCGGATCAGCGAGGCGGACGTGGATGTCGCACTACGCGAGATCCGGCTCTCGCTCCTCGAGGCCGACGTCAACTTCCGGGTCGTCAAGGACTTCGTCGGGCGTCTCCGCGAACAGGCGGTCGGGGCGGAGATCCTTGCCAGCCTGACGGCCGGCCAGCAGGTCACGAAGATCGTCCACGACGAGCTCGTGGCGCTCCTCGGGGTCGGCGACCGGACGTTCCACCTCCAGGGCAACCCGGCCGTCATCAGCCTCGTCGGGCTCCAGGGCTCGGGCAAGACGACGACCGCGGCGAAGCTCGCCCGTCACATCGTCAAGACCGGCCGACGGCCGCTCCTCGTGGCCGCCGACCCGTATCGGCCGGCCGCCGCCGACCAGCTCGAGACGCTCGGCCGGGCCCTCGACATCCCGGTCCATCGGGCGCCCGCCGGAACCGCCGTCGTCGATATCGTCCGGGGCGGCCTCGACGAGGCCCGCCGGCTGGTCCGCGACACGGTCATCCTCGACACCGCCGGTCGGCTCTCGATCGACGCGGCGCTCATGGCCGAGATCGGGGCGGTGAACGCGGTCGTTCACCCCGTCGAGACGCTCCTCGTCGTCGACGCGATGACCGGCCAGGAGGCCGTCGGCGTGGCCCAGGCCTTCGCCGCGGCCGTGCCCCTGACCGGTCTGGTCCTGACGAAGATCGACGGCGACGCGCGGGGCGGCGCGGCCCTCTCGATCGCCTCGGTCAGCGGCATTCCCGTGAAGTTCCTGGGCACGGGCGAGAAGAGCGACGCCCTCGAGGTCTTCCACCCCGACCGGCTCGCCGGCCGGATCCTGGGCATGGGCGACGTCCTGACCCTCGTCGAGCGGGCCCAGGATGTCGTCGACGTCGAGCAGGCCGAGAAGCTCGAGGCCAAGCTCCGCAAGGCCGAGTTCACCCTCGAGGACATGCTCGAGCAGCTCCAGCAGGTCCAGAAGATGGGCCCGATCGGGAACCTCGTCTCGATGATTCCGGGCCTCGGCGGCATGGCCAAGGAGGCCCAGGCCGCCGTCGACCGAGGCGAGATGAAGCGGACCGAGGCGATCATCCGCTCGATGACGCCGCGCGAGCGACGTGACCCCTCGGTCCTCAACGCGTCCCGCCGACGCCGGATCGCCGCCGGCTCGGGAACCCAGCTGACCGACGTCAACCGCCTGGTCAAGCAGTTCGGCGAGATGCAGCGCGTCATGAAGCAGCTGTCGGGCATCCGCGGGAAGGGCCTCGCCGGCGCCTTCCCGGGCCGCCGGTAGCGGAGAGGACATCGACGTGGACCCGAGACCAGACGAGACCTCCGGCGCGGCACCCCAGCCCGCAACCGGCACCGGGGACGGCCCCGGCGTCGAGGCGCAGGCCGAGCCGCTGACCGAGGCCGACACCGCCCCGGCCGTCCAGCCGGTGGCAGCCACGGCCGCCCCGACCCCGGGCAGCAGCCGCGGCCGCTGGCTGATCGGCGGAGGCGTCGCCGTG
>MGOD01000005.1:6056-6599 GCA_001795245.1 Chloroflexi bacterium RBG_16_70_13 | reverse complement strand
GGTGACCGCCTTCCCGACGATCGCCCAGCTGTCCGATCCACCTGTCCGAGTGCCTGGCGACCCGTCGCCGGTCGCGGCGCTGCTCGTTCGACGCCTCCAGGCGATCGCCGACCAGGCCCAGCAGCTCTTCCGAGAGACGGACTTCACTGTCCTGTTCGACCCGACCCGCAAGCTCTTCTCGATCGGGCTTCGGGTCCGGGACGGCACGTCGGATCCGAGCTACTACGACCTGCTCGCCTCCGAGGCGCGCCTGGCCAGCTTCCTCGCGATCGCCAAGGGAGATGTCGCCCCGGACCACTGGTTCCGGCTCGGCCGCGCGTTGACCCCGGTCGGTCGTGGCTCCGCACTGATCTCGTGGTCCGGGTCCATGTTCGAGTACCTGATGCCGGCCCTCGTGATGCGCGCTCCCGCCCACAGCCTGCTCGACCACACGTACCGGCTGGTCGTGGCCCGCCAGATGAGCTACGCGGCCGAGCTCAGCGTGCCCTGGGGCATCTCCGAATCGGCATTCAACGCGCGTGACCTCGAGCAGACGTACCAGTA
>MGOD01000005.1:4259-5860 GCA_001795245.1 Chloroflexi bacterium RBG_16_70_13 | reverse complement strand
GGCTCCCCGAAGGGGCATCGGTCGCCATCGTGCAGAGCTACATGGCCCATCACCAGGGGATGGCGCTGGTGGCCCTCGGCAACGTCCTCAACGACGGCGCCATGGTCGAGCGCTTCCATGCCGACCCGATCGTCATGGCAACGGAGCTGCTGCTCCAGGAGCGGGTGCCGCGCGACGTGCTCGTCGCCCGGCCACGGGCCGAAGAAGTGAAGAGCGCCGCCGACGTCCGCGATCTCGTGCCGCCGGTCCTCCGTCGATTCACCTCGCCCCACGACGCCATCCCGCGGACCCACCTGCTCTCGAACGGGCGATATGCGGTCATGGTGACGGCCGCGGGATCCGGCTACAGCCGCTGGCGTGACATGGCCGTCACCCGCTGGCGCGAGGACGTGACCCGCGATTCGTGGGGCAGCTACCTCTTCCTGCGCGACATGCACAGCGGCGCTGTCTGGTCGGCCGGGCATCAGCCCAGCGGCACGGAAGCGGACAGCTACGAAGTCACCTACTCGGAGGAGCACGCCGAGTTCTCCCGTCGCGACGGCTCGATCGTGACCGGCATGACGATCGTCGTGTCGGCGGAGCACGACGCGGAGATTCGCCGGGTGTCGCTGACCAACCTCGGCTCGCATAGCCGCGAGATCGAGTTGACGTCGTACGCGGAGATCGCGCTCGCGCCGCAGGCGGCCGATGTCGCTCACCCGGCCTTCCAGAACCTGTTCGTGCAGACCGAGTTCGTTCCCGAGATCGGCGCCCTCCTGGCGACTCGCCGTCCAAGGTCCAGGGACGAGCAGCCGATCTGGGCCGCCCATGTTGCGGCGGTCGAAGAGGAGACCGGCGGGGTCATCCAGTACGAGACGGATCGCGCCCGCTTCCTCGGCCGGGGCCGGTCGGTCCGCACGCCGGTCTCCGTCATCGATGGACGACCCCTTTCGAACACGGTCGGCGCGGTGCTGGATCCGATCTTCAGCCTCCGATGCCGGGTCAGGCTCGCCCCCGGCGCGACCGCCCACGCGATCTTCTCCACGGTCGTGGCCGCGTCGCGTGAGGACGTCCTGGACCTGGCCGACAAGTACCGGGAGTCGGCCACCTTCGAACGGGCGGCGACCCTGGCCTGGACGCACGCCCAGGTCCAGCTCCATCACCTGGGGATTGACGCCGACGAGGCCCACCTCTTCCAGCGCCTGGCCAACCGGATCATCTACTCGGATCCGTCGCTGCGGCCCTCGGCGGGCCTGCTGGCCCGTAACACACGGGGAGCACCCGGCCTGTGGGCCCACGGCATATCGGGAGACCTGCCGATCGTCCTCGTGCGGATCGACGAGGTCGAGGACCTGAACATCGTTCGGCAGCTGCTCCGCGCGCACGAGTACTGGCGACTGAAGCTCCTCGACGTTGACCTCGTGATCCTCAACGAGCACGGCGCCACCTACGCCCAGGACCTCCACGATTCGCTCGAGACCCTGGTGCGGACGAGCCAGTCAAGCCTCGCCCACGATGGCCATCCCGGCCGTGGCGGGGTGCACATCCTGCGTGGCGACCGGCTCTCCACGGAGGACCGCACCCTGCTCCAGACGGCCGCCCGGGCCGTCCTGCTGAGCCGG
>MGOD01000005.1:3728-4241 GCA_001795245.1 Chloroflexi bacterium RBG_16_70_13 | reverse complement strand
CAGGTCATCCGCCTCGAGCGTCCCGAGCGCGTCGCGCCGCCCGTGGTGCGGACTGATTCCCGGGGAGCCGTCGACGAGGCGGCCGAGCCGCGTCCGGAGCTGGAGTTCTTCAACGGGCTCGGTGGCTTTGCCGATGGCGGGCGGGAGTACGTCGCGATGCTCGGTCCCGGGCAATCCACGCCGGCGCCGTGGTTGAACGTCATCGCCAACGCGTCGTTCGGGTTCCAGGTCTCCGAGTCCGGATCGGGTTACACCTGGTCCGGAAACAGCCGCGAGAACCAGCTCACCCCGTGGTCCAACGATCCGGTCGGCGACCCGGTGAGCGAGGCGATCTACATCCGGGACGACGACACCGGCGAGCTGTGGGGTCCCACGGCCCTGCCGATCCGCCGCGAGGAATCCACGTACATCGCCCGTCACGGTGCCGGATACAGCCGGTTCGAGCACGTGCATGACGGGATCGAGCTCGACCTCGTCCAGTTCGTCCCGCTCGACGACCCCCTGAAGATCTCG
>MGOD01000005.1:3427-3570 GCA_001795245.1 Chloroflexi bacterium RBG_16_70_13 | reverse complement strand
CAATCCGTGGAACATCGAATTCGGCGGCCGGGTCGCCTTCCACGATCTCGGCGGACGTCAGACGGCCTGGACGGCCGATCGGACCGAGTTCCTGGGCCGGAATGGCGCGCCTGACCGGCCGGCGGGCCTCGAGCGCGGCCACA
>MGOD01000005.1:1331-3288 GCA_001795245.1 Chloroflexi bacterium RBG_16_70_13 | reverse complement strand
CCGGCGCGGGCGATCGGCCGACCACGAGGCGACGCTCCGCTCCGTGGAGCGCTTCTGGGACGACACCCACGGCACGGTCCAGGTGCGAACCCCCGACCGCTCCATGGACATCATGCTCAACCGCTGGCTCATCTACCAGACGCTTGCCTGCCGTCTGTGGGCGAGGACGGGGTTCTACCAGGCGGGCGGCGCCTACGGGTTCCGCGACCAGCTCCAGGACGTCATCGCCCTGGTGATCACCAAGCGCGAGATCGCCCGGGAGCATCTCCTGAGGGCCGCGGCACGTCAGTTCGCCGAGGGAGACGTCCAGCACTGGTGGCATCCGCCGACCGGTCGGGGCGTCCGAACCCGGATCTCGGACGATCGACTGTGGCTGCCGTACGCGGTCGATCGCTACCTCGCGATCACGGGCGACACGGCGCTCCTCGACGAGACCGTGCCGTACCTCGAGGGACCAGCCCTCCGGCCGGACCAGACCGACGCCTACTTCCAGCCGGAACGCTCGCTCGCGTCGGGGTCCCTGTTCGACCACTGTGCGGCGGCGATCGACCGGAGTCTTGCGCTCGGCGCGCACGGGCTGCCCCTCATCGGGTCGGGCGACTGGAACGACGGGATGAACCGGGTGGGCCATGAGGGTCGGGGCGAGAGCGTCTGGCTGGGCTGGTTCCTGCACACGGTCCTGGCCGCCTTCGCGCCGATCGCGGACGCTCGGGGCGAGCGCCCTCGCGCGGAGCGCTGGCGAGCCCACATGAAGGCCCTCCGCCGGGCGCTCGAGCGCCACGGCTGGGACGGCGACTGGTACCGGCGAGCCTTCTTCGACGACGGCACGCCGCTCGGCTCCGCCATGAACGCCGAGTGCCGGATCGACTCGATCGCGCAGTCCTGGAGCGTCCTGTCGGGAGCCGCAAATCCGCCCCACGCGGAACGGGCAATGGCCGCGGTGGAGGAGTACCTCGTCCGGCGCGGGGACGGTCTCGTCCTGTTGTTCACGCCGCCGTTCGACCATTCCGACGTCGATCCAGGCTACGTCAAGGGCTATCTGCCGGGCATCCGTGAGAACGGCGGCCAATACACCCACGGCGCCATCTGGTCCGTCCTCGCCTTCGCGGCGCTGGGCGACGGCGACAAGGCGGGCGAGCTGTTCTCCATCCTGAACCCCATCAACCATGCGAGCACCCGGGCGGGGGTCCATCGTTACAAGGTGGAGCCGTACGTCATGGCCGCCGACGTCTACACCGAACCGCCGCATGTCGGCCGCGGCGGCTGGACCTGGTACACCGCGTCGGCGGGCTGGATGTACCAGGCGGGCCTCGAGGGGATCCTGGGATTCCGCCTGCGTGGCACGACCATCGAGATCGATCCCTGCATCCCGCGCGCCTGGCCGCGCTACGAGATCGACTTCCGCTATCACTCCGCCACGTACGCGATCGTCGTCGAGAACCCGCATGGGGTCAGCCGGGGGGTGGCATCACTGGAGCTCGACGGCGAGACGCTGGCCGGTGGCGATGGCGCCATCCGGCTCGCGGATGACGGGATCACCCACCGGGTCCGGGTCGTCCTGGGCTGAAATTCGCCCCGGTGGTGAGACCCTGGGCCGGCGCCAGGAGGCGCTGTCGGACGCTGATCGATCCATCTGGTTCATCGTTTCGGCTTCGTCCGAGCGCGGCCGTGTGCCGTATCTGACGAACCCGCAGGGTGGCCGAGCGTGTACGCCGCGCAATTGATGAATGAGGTCGATTGCGGCGCGGAGAATGCGAGACCCGGGGGCGGCACCCGGGGAGTGGCGCGACCCCGGCCCTCACGCCTGCACGGCTCGATCAGGCCGGCAGCACCCACCGCAGTCCGGCGAAGCGGGCGAAGTCGCGGTCGAACGAGACAAGCTCGGCGTCGAGCTCGATCGCCAGCGCGGCGAGGTGGGCATCGCTCACGAGGTTGCCGGCGACTCCAGATTCCGCCA
>MGOD01000005.1:959-1279 GCA_001795245.1 Chloroflexi bacterium RBG_16_70_13 | reverse complement strand
CGGCTGGCGCAGCCACTCGCGGACCTGGGCGATCGCCGCATCCGCCGCGAGCGGGCGCGGGAAGACTGCCGGGTGCGTCGCCAGGCGCAGGAACGCCAGGAGCACCGCCCACGGGAACGCGACCGTTTCGCGGTCATTCAGGGCCGCGTCCAGCCACGACCGGGCCGCTCCGTGGTTCGGCGCGTCGGCGTTCACCGCATAGAGCAGGACGTTTGCATCGCAGAGCCGCACTGAAGGCTACTTCCGCAGCGCCAGCTTGCCGATCAGCTCGTCGTCCTCGAGCTGGGAGGCCAGCCGCAGCGCCTTGTCGAGCGGGACCG
>MGOD01000005.1:0-948 GCA_001795245.1 Chloroflexi bacterium RBG_16_70_13 | reverse complement strand
TCTGGTCCGGTAGCCAGGACCGGCGGTCCGGAGCCGGATCCCGCTCCGGATGGCCTCGTTCACCGCGGCCTTGAACGAGAGGCGGCGCTCGCGCATGAGCCGACGAACGGCCAGATCGACGTCCGGGTCGAGGGTGATCGTGGTCCGCATGCAGACATCATAGCATCAAGTGGCTTGGACATCAGTGCATCAAGCCGGCTGCCGAGCGCTCAGGCGGGGCCCCGCCCCCGATCAGCTCCCGGACCACTCTGCCGCCCTCGAACGGGAAGAGCCCAACGTCCAGGCCGTTCGGGTCCGCGCTCGCGAAGTCGACGGCCAGCCACGCGGCGAAGTCAGGATCGACGTCCGGTGGCAGCGTGATCAAGACGTCCCGCATCGGTGCCAGGAGGAGTTGCGGGTCGCTGCCGATCAGCCTGGGCAGCGCATCCGCGACGAGCAGGAGCGCGGACGCGACCCCCTCGCCGGTCTGGACGATCCGCATCGGCACGCCGGCGATCGTCGCCTGGACGACATCCCTCGGCCGCATCCGTTGAGCCCGGCGGCGGACGTTGGTCAGCGCGGCCGCCACGAGCTCGACGCGGTCGATCCCCCACCGCGAGACCTGCTCTCCGACCACGAACGCGACCGCGGGTCCAAGG
This sequence comes from Chloroflexi bacterium RBG_16_70_13, assembly GCA_001795245.1. Classification (GTDB taxonomy): domain Bacteria; phylum Chloroflexota; class Limnocylindria; order Limnocylindrales; family CSP1-4; genus UBA5189. The sequence goes on along the minus strand of MGOD01000005.1, from coordinate 310 downwards.
TCAAGACCGAACCCGACCTCGATGCCCGGAGGCAGCGTGACGGAAACGCGATCGCCCGTCTCGCTCGGATACGCTCGCCAGCGGGGCAGCATCGGGACGACCGTGGGTCCCGCCGTTTGCCAGGACATGTCGAGGTCGAACCGCCCGAGTGCGGCCAGCACGACCTCCGGGCTCGATGTCTCGATCCCGGGCCCGAGAGGTGGTCCGGGAATCACCGTCGCCTGCATCCCGTTGCCGAGCAGATAGGTCGGTCCATCGACGTTCCGTCGCCGTTCCCGTCGACCTTGTTTCGCGTTCATGGAGGCAGGAT
>MGOD01000004.1:22003-22674 GCA_001795245.1 Chloroflexi bacterium RBG_16_70_13 | reverse complement strand
CAGGATCTCGGCACCCGAAAGGCTCGGGACGTTGCCTCCGGCCACGGGATCGAGGCGCATCGAGATCGTGCCGCCGGTGAAGATCACCGCCGCGCGACGGCGTGGCGGGCTCACCTCGCGACCTCACTCCCGGCGTGAGGCATCTTGTCGTAGCGAAGGTGGCCGCGTCGGGTTCCCAGGCGCCACATCGCGCCCGGGATCGCCGCCAGCCACACGACCCCGAAGAGCGCCGCCCGGACCGACCGCCCCAGCCGCTCGACGAACGGGAGCGGCCGGCCGTCGGGCGTCGCCTCCCACCGGAGGGCGTCGAAGGCCAGGATCCCCCCGGCCGCCAGGTATGTGGCCACGAGCCCGATGGCCGTCCCTGCGCGGCCCGTCGTGACGGCGCCCGCGGCCGCCCCGATGATCAGCGGCGGGGCCAGGAGCTGCACCCCGTAGGCGGCGAAATCGACGCGCGCCCGGAGCGACAGGCGAGGGCTGCGCATGACCGCGGGGCCATGCTCGAGGAGCCGCCGGAGCCCGCCCTCGCTCCAGCGGAGCCGCTGGCGCCACAGGCCGTACCACGTTCGAACCGGCTCCTCCCACACCTCGAGGTCGAGGGCCCAGGCGACGGTCGTCCCGTGAGCCGCCGCGATCCGGGCCGCCCAGGCCGACCCGGCGATCGACGGCGT
>MGOD01000004.1:21535-21944 GCA_001795245.1 Chloroflexi bacterium RBG_16_70_13 | reverse complement strand
TTGCCGCGGAACTCGGAGCAGCCGCCCGACGCCCAGCGGCCGCGCTGCAGCTCGCCGTCCTGGTTCTGCTCGTCGGCCTGGGCGCCGGCGAGCCACGACGAATCGGCGTGCAGGATTCGTCGTCGGGCGGTGACGGCGTCCGCCCCGGCGGCGACGTAGGCGGCGAGCCGGCGCAGGAAGCCCGGCCCGACCCGGGCGTCGGCGTCGAGGACGAGGACGACGTCGCCCCGGCAACGATCGGGCTGGGCTGCGGTCAGGGCCGCGCCCTTGCCGTCATGCAGGTTTGAACCCTCCCGCCGGATGACGGTGGTCACGTCGCCGATGCCGTGCTCGCGGGCGGCGGCACGAACGGCGTCGCCGGTCCCGTCGGTGGAGCGGTCGTCCACGACGACGAGCTCGAATCGGGGCC
>MGOD01000004.1:14194-21483 GCA_001795245.1 Chloroflexi bacterium RBG_16_70_13 | reverse complement strand
TGCCTCGTCCCGGCCGGCGACGACGACGCTGATCGTGGCCGGCGGCACGGCCGGGTTCCGCGGGGCGGGATCCGGGGGGATCGGTGGGCGGCGGCTGGCCACGAGAATCGGGGCGAGCTCGGCGAGGACGATTCCGATCGCGGCGACGACGAGCCAGCGGGCCCCGCCGCCCGACGCCGCAATACCACCGGTGGCGATTCCCCCGCCGAGGGTCAGGAGGCTGATCGCCCGCCACGTCGGCGGCGTGGTCGTCTGATCGGCGACCCCGGTGCTCCCTTCACGCCCTTCACGCCCGTCACGCCCGTCACGCCCGTCACGCCCGTCGCGCCCGTCGCGCCCGTTACTCACCGAACGCCTCGGGGTCGTCGGGCACTGGTCGGTGCCGCTCGTCCTCGGTTCGCATCGCGATCCCGATCGGGTCCACGGCCGTACCGGGCACCATCATCCCGGCCGTCGCCCGGGTCTCGGCCGGCGCCAGCGGCCCGCGCCGGACGATCGAGGCGACCCCGGACAGGAAGATCCCGGCCGCCACGACGAGGATCACCGTCGTGGTGCCGAGGAGGTCGGAGATCGGCCCGACGATGATGATCGGCAGGAAGCTCCCGACCGAGACGAGCATGTTGAGGACGCCGAAGACGCGCCCCCGGACCTCCTCGGGCAGATCCTCCTGGAGCTGCGTCTGGCTGGAGATCGCGACGATGCCGTAGGCGATCCCGGCGACGAAGGCCATCGCGATGACGATCGCGATGAGCGAGGTCACGGCGGACAGGTCGACGAGCGGCGCCTCGACCCGCTGGAGCGCCCGGCTGAGCGGGCCGGCCACGGTCATCGCGGCGAGGAGGATCCCGAGCGCGATGAGCCCGCCCTCGATCGCCCGGCGGCGCGGGACGTACCGTCCGTAGGAGTTCAGGAGCAGGACGCCCATGACGATCCCGATGCCGAGCGGCAGGACGACCACGAACAGGTCCTCGGCGCCGAGGCCCAGGGTGTCCGCCGCGAAGTCCGGCCCCAGGACACCGATGACGCCCACGAGCGAGGCGGCGATCCCGAGGTAGATGAGCGACCAGCTGATCGCCCGGTGAGCGCTGATGTAGGCCATCCCCTCGCTCAGCTGCGAGAACGTCCCCTGGACGGCCTCGCCCGCCTCGTGGACGGCGAAGCCGTGGCCCTCGCCCTCGATCCTGACGGGCGGATTCGGCGGCAGCGTCCAGCACAGCAGCGCCGCCGCCGCGTAGAGGACGCCCACGACGAGGAGCACGGGCTCCGGACCGCCCGAGACCTTGACCACGAGCGGACCGAGGAGCGCGTAGCCCAGGGCGAAGGCGCCGTTGAGGGTCAGGGTGAACAGGCCGTTGGCGCTGACGAGCTGGTGGCGCGGGACGAGGTACGGGATCATCGCCGCCTCGGCGGGCGCGAAGAAGACGGTGATCACCGAGACGGCGATGTTCAACAGGAGGATCAGCCCGATGTTGCCGCCGACCCACCAGATCCCGACCATCGCGGCGGCCCGGAGCACGTTCGTCAGGACGAGCACGACTCGGCGGTCGGCCCGATCGACGTAGACCCCGGCGACCGCCGACAGGAGGACGGCCGGGACGAGGAACGTCAGGAACAGGGCGCTCACCGCCGAGCTCAGCTTCGTCGACTCGAGGACGATGACGGTCAGCCCGTAGAGGGCCATGTTCGAGCCGACCTGCGTCGTCAGCTGCGAGAGCCACAGGAACAGGAAGGGCCGGTTCCGGAGGACCGCGGCGGTGCCCGTTCCGCCGGCTGTGACCGACGGCTCGAGGGTCACGCGGCGGGGGTCGGGCCGGGCCGCGCGGCTGCGAGCCCGGCGGCCGCGCTGATCGCCGGATCGCCCCGCTCCACGAACCCGGCGAAGCGCGACTCGAGGGCCCGCCGCTCGAGGAGGACGTGGCGAGAGCAGGTCTGGCAGCGCAGACCGATGTCCGCCCCGAGCCGGTCCACGAGCCACGTCGCGCCGCCGCACGGATGGCTCCGCCGGAGGCGGACGACGTCGCCCAGGAGCAGCTCGAGGACGGGCCGGCCGGTCATGGGCCCGAGCGTATCAGAGGCTCGGCGTGCCGTGGCCGGGCACCAGGTTGCGCTCGGTGGCTGGGATGGAGACCACGTCGAGGGGGGTGACGCTGATCGTCAGGCCCTCGTACGTAGCCCCCAGCTGGGCGATCACGCCGCCCGCCCGGGTGAGGGTTCCGGTGAGAATCTGGGAGCTCCCGATTGCCCGGATCTCGAAGCCGTCCGGGAGCGCCGTGTTCTCGACGGACAGTCCGCCGGGGAGGCCGTAGACAACGGTACCGGCGACGACCCGGACCGCCTCGACGGCGACGGCCTCGGCACCCGCGTTCCGGAGCTCGTTGAGGAGGTCCTCGACGCCCTCGCCGCCGATCTCGCCGGTCACCCGGATCGAGACGCCCGGCCCGACCACGGGGGTCAGGCCGGCCCACGCCTCGAGGGCCGCGAGATCCGAGCGGAGCTCATCGAGGGCGCTCTCGCCCCGGTCGTGGGCGTCGGTCAGCGAGGCGACGGTCCGCTCGAGATCGGCGACCTCGGCGCGCAGGCTCTCGTTCCGGGTGTTGACGTTGGCGATGACGAGGGTCAGCTCCTGGGCGGACAGGTTGCTGAGGCCGGGATTCGCCGCCTGGCTGCGGAGCTGGGCGACGACGAGGACGCCGAGGATCGCCGCGACGAGGGTGATCGCCCAGCGCCGGCGCGAGCGGATCAACGGACCGGCTCCGCCGACGGATCGGGCCGGCCGTAGCGGCTGCGGATCGTGCCGGCGTAGGCGGGGACGGTCACCGCGTCGAGCTCCGAGAACGACAGCCGCAGGCCGTAGGGCTCGATGCGCGAGCGGACGAACTCGATGAACGAGGCCGAGGTCGTCAGCCGCTCGTAGAGGTCGTCGGGCCCGATGGCCCGGACCTCGTAGGGCGGGGCCAGGTAGGCCGAGTTGGCGAGGATGGCGTTGCCAATGTCGAGGACCGCCGTGCCGGTGGTCACCCGCTCGCTGTTGATCGAGGCCGCCTCCGCCCCGGCCAGCCAGAGCTCCTGGACGAGCGTCCGGATATCCCGGGCGGTGACCAGCGAGTCGCGCTCGGGGCCCGGGTTGTCGGCGTCCTCGAGGCGGAAGATGATCCCCGGCCCGGTCAGCTGGACGAGCCCGCCGGCGATCCGGGCGTGCTCGAGGGCCGCGTTGATCTGGCGGACGAGCGCCTCCGAACCGGGCTCCTCGCCTTCGAGCTCGACGATCTGGGCACGGAGCTCGAGGATTCGTGTCTGGAGGGCGTCCTGCTGCTCCTGGAGGCCGAGCGCGGTCTCGATGAGCGGCGCCCGCTCCTGGCTCGTGTAGCGGATCCGCGGTCCCTCTGCCGCCAGCTGGGCGGCGATGAGGAAGCCCAGGACGAACAGGGCGCCGGTCAGGGTCACCTGCCAGCTGGGGAGGGCCCGGATCCGGGCCAGGACCGCGGTCATGGCCCGGTGGCGTCGTCGGCGGCGTCGTCGGCGGCGTCGTGAGCGGCGTCGTGAGCGGCGTCGTCCGGCGGACGTTCCACCTCGAGGGGCTCGAGGTGGGCCGGCGACGCCGTCGCGGCGCTGGACGCTGCATTCGCCACGGCGGCCGCGGTGTCGGCCTCGCCGGCCCGCTGCCGGCGGAGCATCCAGATGCCGGCCCCGGCCGTCGCGAGCCCGGCCAGGAGGAGGGCGACGAGGAGCGCCGTCGCGTCACCACCGCCGTCGGCGCCGGGCGTCGGCGCGGTCGGCGCGCGCGTGGCCCCGGGCGATCCGGTGTCGACCGGTCCCGGGACCTGCCCCTCGCCGACCCAGTCCGAGGGAACCGGTCCCACCGGCGCGTCGACCGGGCCGTAGGGCACCGGTGGCTCAGCGCCGAGGTCGGCGAGCCAGGCGGCCTCGAAGCCGGCGACGTCCACCCCGAGCGATGCTTCGAAGGCCTCGTCGTCGGTGACGCCGTCGGCAAAGCTCCGGACCAGCTTCACCATCGCCGGCTGGCCGTACTCGCGGACGAGGAAGTCGACCGCCGAGGCGCTCTCCGCGTATGCCAACCCGAACTGGGTCTTCGTCGGGAACTGGCCGGTGAGCGCGGTCAGGGGCAAGAGCGAGCCGGAAGCCACGGCCGCCTCGACCGCGAACCGGTCGCCGACCGTGTAGCCGTCGGCGAGGTAGACCGCGAGGCCCTCGTTGAGCCATCGCGAGGGGTAGTGGTAGGGGTTCGCGACGGCCGTGTCGAAGACGAGGTGGGTCAGCTCGTGGGGGACGACGCTCGCGACCCACGGATCGTCGATCTGGGACCCGGAGATCTGGGCGAACAGCGTCCGGATGTCGGGGTGTGCCTCGCCGCCGACGTTCTCGCGCGCGCCCGGACCGATGACGTCGTAGAAGTCGTCGTTGCTGGCGTAGATGTAGAAGTGGATCGGCTCCGTCTCTCGCACGCCGAGGAGATCGGTCACCTCGCGCACGGCATCGTCCGCGATCTCGAGCGCCCGCCGACCGAACGCCGCGCCGCCGGCCGTCCAGTGGACGGTCACGAACTCGCCCGTCCGCACCGTCCAGTCGAGCCGGGTGTCCTCGTAGCGCACGCTGACGGTCGGCCCGCGGACCACGCTGCCGTCATCGAGGGTGGCCCGGAAATGGGCCTCGACGTTGGTGTTCGGGAAGAGCGATCCGCTGCTGGTGTCGAAGATGTAGCCCAGCTCGACGGAGCCGGTGTCGTTGGGCACGGCCAGCTCGGCGACGTAGGAGCGGCCGCTGCCCTGGAGGTCGATGACGATCTCCAGCCGCGAGATCCCGCCCGACAGGGTCGCCTGGCCGGTAAACTCGATGTGCGCGAGGAACGAGACCGTCGCCGTCGGGCGAGGCAGGACCGGGTCCGCGGCAAGCGTCGGGGTTGCGGCCGTGAGGCTCGCGCCGACGACCAGCGCCACCGCCGCGACGAGCCTCGCGAACTCTCGGAGGGCCCCCCGACGCCCGGTCACTGCCATGCCATGCCCGCGATCCGCAGGACGCCCATGCCGTTCTGGCCCGCCCCCAGGAGCCCGTCGCGCGAGAGGGCCCAGCCGTCGCCGTAGGCAATCGGGATGACCGGGACCTCGTCCTGGACGGCGGCCAGGGCTCGCTCGTATGCCGCCAGGGCCTCGTCCGGGTCGCGCGTGGCGAGGGCGTCGCCGATCGCGGCGTCGAACGTCGGTGACGACCAGTGGCCGTAGTTGTTCGAGCTGCCCGTGCCGAGGAGGACGCCCAGGAAGTCGTTGGGCCCCGGGTAGTCGGCGATCCAGCCGAGCGTCCACATCGGCAGCGGGTCGTCGTGGAGGCGGCCGAAGTGGTCGTCGTACTCCTCGATCGTGACGGTCACCCCCAACTCTCGCTCGAGCTCCGCCACGAGACCCTCGGCATAGGCCAGGCCGCCGGCCGCGAACCGGACCTCGGGGAACCCGGCGCCGCCCGGGTAGCCGGCGTCGGCGAGCAGTGCCCCGGCCGCGACCGGGTCGTGGTCCGGGAGCCAGCTCCGAGCCCCGCGGCCCGGGATCCCCGGCGGGACCATGCTGTTTGCGGGGACCTGGTCGCCGGACGATCCGAGCTCGACGAGGCGGGTCCAGTCGACCGCCGCCCCGAATGCCCGGCGAACGCGGTCGTCGTCGAATGGCGGGCTGGACGTCGTGAAGCCGATGTACGACAGGGCGAGCGACGGCACCAGCCGGAGCTGCGGGCCGAGGCGGGCGTCGAAGCGGATCCAGGACGCATCGTACGACCCGATCTCGGTGTAGTCGAGGTCGCCGTCCTCGAACGCCTCCACCGGGCTCCGGCCACCGATGTTGGTCAGCAGGTGGACGGTCGCGATCGGCGGCCGCCCTGCCCAGTAGTGCTCGTTCGCGACGAGCGTGAACTCGTCCGCGGTGACCTGGTCGAGGACGTAGGCACCGCTGCCAATCGAGACGCCGCCGTCGATGTCGCGGCCATCGCGCCAGATCGCCTCCGGCACGATCCCGAACGTCGGGCTGGCGACGATCGCCGGGAAGTCGGCCCCGGGGCGCTCGAGGTCGACGATGACGTCGCGGCCGTCGGCCCGGATCCCCACCTCGTCGGGATCGGAGGTCGCGCCGGTCACGTAGTCGAAGGCACCCCGGACGTCGAGGAGCAGGGACGAGAGGAGCGACGGATCGTCGGGATCGATGATCCGGAGCCAGCTGCCCACGACGTCCTCTGCGTGGAGCGGCGAGCCGTCCGAGAACGCCAGGCCGTCGCGAAGGTGGAACACGATCTGGCGCCCGTCGTCGGCGACGTCCCACGAGCCGGCGAGCGCCGGGCGGAGGGTCAGGGACGTGTCGAAGGCCGTCAACGACTCGTACAGCTGGGCGCTGAACGCGGCGGACCCGATGTCGCTCTGGTGGGCGGGGTCCAGGGTCGTCGGCTCGCCGAACAGGAGGCTGACCTCGTCGCCGTTGGCGGCGCGAGCGCCGTCGGCCGGGCCCCGTCCGCCGGCAAGGCCACCCAGCGCAACGAGGATCGCGACGATGCCCGCCGCGACGAGCAGCCGTGCCCGTCGCGGCCCCCTCAGGGCTGCCACCAGCTCAGGGTGCGGCGTGTCCTTCCGGGCTCGCTGAGGGACACCGGACGCTCGATCGGCACCGGGAGACGGGTCCGGACGGTCCAGGCGTAGCGGTCGCCCGAGAAGCCGAACAGGAGGGCGGCCACGCACACGAACCGGCGCATGGCGGGAGTATACGGGCGGGTTCGCGGGGCCCGGGTTGCCGCGGGCATCATGAGAGGCCTCGTGCTACACCGCCGGGGGAACGATGCTGTGCCTCGAGGCCTCTCCGACGGGAAACGAGGCCGCCCCTGATTCGTTAGGGCCTCCGACGCCGATCGTCGTGGAGTCGTCCGCGGCGGCGAAGGAACCCGCGGCCGGCGCCCGCCAGCGGCCGGCGAGGACCCCTCTCGAGGGCCAATCCTGAGCCCTCCGGCGCCCGCGACCCTACGATGAGCCGACACCGGAGACCCACCCCGATGCTGCAGCTCAGCGACACGCTCTCGAGGACGATTCGCCCCGTCCGCGTCCCCGCGCCCGGCCGGCCGGTGACGATGTACAGCTGCGGCCCGACGGTCTATCGCTACGCCCACGTCGGCAACCTCAGGACCTTCCTCCTGCCGGACCTCATTCGCCGGACCCTCCTCTACCACGGCCTCGAGGTCCGCCACGTCCAGAACATCACCGACGTCGGCCACCTCCGCGACGAGCGGTTCGACCGGGGCGACGACCC
>MGOD01000004.1:9555-14178 GCA_001795245.1 Chloroflexi bacterium RBG_16_70_13 | reverse complement strand
CGTCGCCGCCGGCCTCGAGGACAAGTCACCGGCCGAGATCGCCGACGCGTACGAGGGCGCCTTCCACGCCGACGCCGCGGAGATGAACCTCCTGCCGGCCCACGTCTACCCGCGTGCGACCGAGCACATCCCCGAGATGCTGGCGCTGGCGGAGCGGCTCGAGGACCTCGGCCACGCCTACCGGACCGACGCCGGCAACGTCTACTTCGCGGTCGAGACCTGGCCCGGCTACGGCCGGCTGTCCGGCAACACCCCCGACGCCCTGCGGGCCGGCCACCGCGGCGAAGTCGAAGCCGACAAGCGAGATCCGGCCGACTTCGCCCTCTGGAAGGCGGCCGGCGAGGGCCGACTCTTGAAGTGGCCGTCGCGCTGGGGCGACGGCTTCCCGGGCTGGCATCTGGAGTGCTCGGCGATGGCGATGCGCCACCTCGGCGACCGGTTCGACATCCACACCGGCGGCGAGGACAACGTCTTTCCCCACCACGAGGACGAGATCGCCCAGTCGGGGCCGGTCGTCGGCGGCCCGCCCGCCGACCTGTGGGTCCATGGCGCGTTTCTCCTGACGGCCGGCCGGAAGATGGCCAAGTCGGCCGGCAACTTCCAGCGGATCACCGAGCTCGCCGAGGGCGGCGTCGAGGCGCTCGCCTTCCGCTACCTCTGCCTGACGGCTCGCTATTCGCGGCGGCTCGACTACTCCGACGAGTCGCAGGCGGCCGCGGCCACGGCGCTCACGACCCTCCGGTCCCGCCTCCGCGCCCTCGGGCCGGCGCCAGCCGACGGTCCGTGGGCCGCGCCGCCCGTGCTGGTCGCGGGCCGGGCGCCGGATCGACCGGTGGGTGACGCCGAGGGCATCCGGGGCCATGCCGCGCCCGACGGCTCGGCCGACCCGGAGATCGCCGATCGGGCGAGCCGGCCCGCGGCGCCCCTGTCCGGCGGCGGGCGCGACCTCCACGAGCAGTTCGTGGCCGCCATCGACGACGACCTCGACCTGCCGAGGGCGATCGCCACGATCCACGCGACCCTGCGGTCCGACCTCCCCGCAGACGAGCGGCGCTGGCTCGTCCTCGATGCCGACGCCGTCCTGGGCCTGGATCTTCACCGGGTCTGGGAGCCGCAGCCGCCCGCCGCCGCTTTCGAGCGGCGCCACGACGGGCTCCTGGAGGAGCTCCTCGCCGAGCGATCCCGCGCGCGCGCGAACCGTGACTGGGCCGAGGCCGACCGGATCCGGGAGCGCCTCCGCTCGATGGGCGTTGACCCGGTGGACCGGGCCGACGGCACGAGCGAACTGCACCCGATCTAGCGGGGTTGACGCCGCCTCGAGACATGGTTGACACGCGTGGTGTCACGGGAGCGTAGCGCCCTGTTTCGGACGAGCCCCGCGCCGTCCCCGGCGCCCGCGTCGAACGGCAGCGGGTCGCCGCATGACACCCTGCATGTCGCGGGCGGTGTGGCGCCCGGTCGCCGCTTATCCCCGATCCACCGATGGCCTGACCTGATCCACGATCCGGGACATGCAAGACAGGTGCCCATCTGAACTGAAAAGCTGGCTGTGAAGAGCAACCCAGCGGACCCAGCAGAGGCGCACCTGTCGGGTGCGAACATCGCACACCCTCGACCGCCTCGATACGGCCTTCGACGAACGCCTGCACGATGCGGGCCGAATCGGGCTGCTACGCGTCCGAGGTGGTCAAGGTCTGCCGGGCGAGTAAGGTCCGCTTCAGCATCACGGTCCGCCAGCACCGGAGCGTGTGCCGCCCGATCGAGGCGATCCCCGAGGCGGCCTGGTCCCCGATCCCGTACTGGCTCGACGGCGGTGCCGACGTAACCGAGACGACGTACACCCCGTTCGCCGCCCAGAAGGACACGCTGCCCGTCCGGCTGATCGTCCGGCCGGTCCGCCCGACTCCGGGCTCCCGGCTCGCCCTCCTCACCCTGTACGACTATCCCGCGTTCATCACCGACCGCGACGGCGAAACCGTCGCTCTCGAGGCCGACCGCCGCCGCCACGCCGAGATCGAGAGCGCGATCCGGGACCTCAAGTACGGGATGGCGCTCAACCACCTGCCGTCGGGCAGGTTCGTCGCCAACGGCACTTCGCTGGCCGTCCAGGTCATCGCCCACAGCCTTGCCCGCTGGACGGCCCGGCTCGGGCTGGATGCCGGGATCGTCACGACCAAGACCCTCCAACGGCGGCTGTTCGGTCTTCGTCGGCCGGCTCACCCGCTCGGCGCGTCGCGGGATGCCTCACTTCGCTGAGCGCTGGCCGTGGGCCGACGAGTTCCGGGCCGCCCTCGCGAGGTTCGGGGTGATGCCGCCCTCGCCTGAGCAATCGCCAGCCCGATCGCCGCTCCGGGGCCGACGGGAGCCTGCCCGTGATCCGGTCCGGCCGATCACGTCGGGCTCGATCGGTCACGTCATCAGCGAAGAACCGCGATCTCTCCCACCAGCGGACCGCCGACATTCGGCCATGTGGTCATTTCGACCCGCAAGCGGACCTCTCAGCGGGAACCTCGGTGGATCCGGGGCTAGCCTGGCTCTCGGACGAGGTCGTGCGCCCTCGCGTAGGCGACCAGGCCCGCAATCCCGCGAACCTCGATCTTGGCTGCGAGATTGGCGATGTGGCGCCGAACGGTGTGCGGACTGATCCCGAGCAAATGTCCGATCTCCACCGGGCTGCTGCCGCCCGCCAGGAGCCCGAGAATCTCTCGTTCCCGAACGCTCAGCGGGCTGCCCGCGTGGAGCCAGCGCAGGGAGTCTTCGACGACGACCCCGGTGACGGTGCTATGCAGGTAGCGGTCACCATGTGCCACCGCCCGGATGGCGTCGACCAGCTCGCTTGCGCGGGCGCCCTTAACGACGTAGCCGGCGGCGCCGGCAAGGAGGGCCTGGCGGACGGTCTCGGCATCGCGGTGCATCGTGAGGGCGATAAGGGCGACACGAGGGAAACGAGTCCGCACCGCGCGGAGCAGCTGGATGCCATCCGCGTCGGGTAGCGTCACATCGACGAGCAGGACGTCTGGGGCCATCGCCTCGACCAGGGCAAACGCTTCGGCCCCGCCAGCCGCCTCGCCGACGACTTCCAATCCGGGCACAGCGGACAGGACGAGGCGCACGCCCTCGCGGACCAGATGGTGGTCTTCCACGAGGCCGACCCGGATCGGTTGGGCGTGCCGATCTGTCGAGGCGCGGTCGACCCCGGGGTCAGCGCCGACCCCTGGTTCGTCTGCCGGCTGGGCGATCCGGGTCACGAGATCGACATCTGCTCCTGCGGCTCACGCGCAGGCTGGGTGGAACGTGAGCCATGATCCTTCATCGGGATCTGCAGCGTTACGCGTGAGCCTCGGCCGATCCGCGAAACCACCTCGAGTCCAGCCCCAATCACAGCGGCCCGCTCCCGCATCCCGGCAAGGCCGAGACCGCGATCTGCGACCTTGCGGGGATCGAAGCCGAGTCCGTCGTCCGAGATGTCGAGACGCAGACCATCGCGGTTTTCGGCGAGTCCGATGCGAATCCGTTTGGCGTTCGCGTGCCTGAGGGCATTGCCGATCGCTTCCTGCGCAATGCGGAACGCCTCCAGCTCCATCTCCGGCGGCAGCAACCCCGGCCGCACGACCGACGGATCGACGACCACATCGATGCTCGCCGAAGAGGCCCTTGCTAGCTCTCTCAACGACGCCGCCAGGCCCGTCTCGACGATCCGGGCGGGTCGCAGCCGGAATGCGACGTCGTGCGTTTCCTCGAGTGCCATTGCAGCGAGCTGCTGGCTGCGCGTCAACGCCGCTTCGGCGTGCCGAGGTGGCCCGTCGGCGTCAGCCCACAGGAGGTTTTCGGCGGCATCGAGCGTCAACGTCAACGCCGTGAGTACCTGGCCGACCCCGTCGTGGAGGTCGAGCGCCAGGCGCTTGCGCTCGTCTTCCTGCGCCGTGAGCAGGCGGTCGTTCGCCTGCCGATACAGCGTCGCGTAGCGGCGGCTCATGGAGCTCACCCGGTCGGCCATCACCGCGACCACGATGATGATGATCAGCATCAGCGGCCATTCCGACAGTTCGAGCTCCACCAGGCTGAGCGGGATCCCAGATGGGTTTGTCGAGGCCACCCAGCTGTACACGAGGATCAGCCCGACTGCGAGGCCGATCCGGATCCCCGTGACCCGAAGGCCAAAGGCAAAGGCTTCCAGGGTCAATATCACCCAGATGACGTGGAACAGGACGTCAGGATCGGAGAGCTGCGCGAAGATGGCAGCGGCGACGAGAAGGGCGACTCCGTCGAGGAGCGCATTCAGCCAGGCCCGCCGCGAGGCGACGGCGAGGCTCCGGACGCCCAAAGATCCGTCCTGCTCACCCGGGTTGGTCAACGGCGGACTCCCACTTTGGAGGTTCGTGAGTATGGAACGCGGTCACCCGCGACGCAATCCTTTGAGCTGTCCCGGTCGGGACGGAGGACGACGCGGTCACGTGCTGAGCATCGCGAGCGGCGGCGGCGATCCCGGAAATCGTCGCAGCCCTCAGGCTCCGCTCGGCGGATCGCTTCGTCCCGCCGGCCGGGGGCACGTCTGGCCCGAGTCCGAGGAGGGGACGTCCGTGGCGATCACGTCGATCAGCGCGCGGAACGGGGACGCCGCAA
>MGOD01000004.1:1876-9546 GCA_001795245.1 Chloroflexi bacterium RBG_16_70_13 | reverse complement strand
CCGCCCTGCCGCTGTCCCCCCCACAGCGGCCCCTGTCGGCACCCACGCAGCGGCTCACCCTCGGACCGGGTCGGCGCGCCCGTTCGCGGCCATAACCTCGCCCCGGGCCCTGATCGCAGCTCAGGAATCAGAGCGGCGACGCCTCGCCCACGAGTTGCACGACGTGGTGGGCCAGGCACTCACGGTGGTCAGGTTGAACCTCGAAGCCGCCGCGAAGGAGGATCACGGGGTTGCGGTCCGGCTAGCGGAATGCCTCGCCGTCATCGATGGGACCTTGGAGCAGGTCCGCGCCTTCGCGCGTGAGCTTGGTCCGTCGATGCTCGACGATCACGGCCTCGCCGCAGCCATCCATGCCCTCGCCGCGCGGTCGTCGCGAGATGCCCAGTTCACCGTCTCCCTCGAGATGGACCGGATTCCGCGGCTCGACCCGGCACTTGAGTCCTCGGCCTACCGCGTCATCCAGGAGGCGCTGACGAACGTGGTTCGCCATGCCCGTGCGTCGACGGTGGCGATCCGACTGCGGCTCGTCGAGGGGGCATTAGAGCTGATGGTGCGCGATGACGGCGCTGGCTTCTCCGTCGCGGACGCGCTCGCGCGTGCCCGAGCCGGTGAAAGCCTCGGGCTGCTCGGCATGTACGAACGGGCTCGCCTGCTCGGTGGGGCGCTCGAGGTGTTGTCGGCGGCGGGACACGGAACGCGCGTCCAAGCATCGTTCCCCTCGTTCGGCGCCGCGACGGATCAGGCATTCGACAGCCCATGAGCGGAGCGCTCCGGATCCTCCTGGCCGAGGACCATGGGCTCGTCCGCGCCGGCATCCGCCGGCTATTGGACGATGTGGCAGGGTTCGAGGTCGTGGCGGAGGCCGGTGATGGGCGCGAGGCGCTGGAGCTCATCGGCAGGCACCTGCCCGACGTCGTCCTGCTCGACATCATCATGCCCGGCCTAAATGGCCTGAATACGGTCGCCAGAATCAGCGTCGAGTACCCGTCGGTTCGGGTCATCATGCTGTCGATGCATGACAACGAGGACTACGTCTGGCAGGCCCTTCAGGCGGGCGCCGCCGGCTACGTCCTGAAGGACGCCGGGGTGGCCGAGCTCGAGCTCGCGATCCGTTCCGTCGCCCGTGGCGGCTCCTACCTGTCTCCGACGGTCTCCCGCCACGTCGTCCGCGACTACGTTCGCCGCGGAGCCGCGGAGCGCGGTCCGAGCGAGCGTCTGACGGCGCGCCAACGGGAGATAGCGCAGCTCATTGCGGAGGGTCACACGAATCAGGAGATGGCGAGGATCATTGGCGTGAGCACGAAGACGGTGGAGACGCATCGGGCCCAGCTGATGGCCCGTCTCGAGGTTCACGATGTCGCCGGCGTGGTCCGCTACGCGCTTCTGAAAGGGCTCGTGTCGGCAGACAGCTAGCGCTGGCTGCGACGCGGATCCTCGCCGCCCGTCAAGGCCAGCGAGTCAGGACCCTTGCCCGTGCGGTCATCTCGAGCGCTCCTGCCGCGGTCACCCACCAGGCCGCCAACGACGTCCTGCGTGCCGTCTCGGCGATCCTCGCCGATCCGCTGAGGAACAGCGACTTGCTCCAGATCTCGGCCCAGGCGGGATCGGCGGCCGCGACGGTCACGGAGACCATGCCGGCCCCACCCGGCGCGTGCGTCAGCGGGTCGATCAGGTGGTGGGCCGACTGACCGCCGGCTGTCGTCCAGCGGTTCAAGCGGACCGATGACGTGCAGAGCGCGCCGTTCACGACGTCGACGACGGCCACCGGCGCCTCCGAGCCTGCCGGATCCTCGATGCCGATGCGCCACGGCCCGCCGTCGGGCGCAAGGCCGCCCGCAACAAGGTCGCCGCCGGCCTCGAGGAGTGCTCCAGTCCCGGTTCCGATCGACACCTGCGCTTCGAGCCGCCGCCACGCCCAGCGCAATGCGAGGCCCTTGCCGATCCCACTCAGGTCCACCCGTCTCGTGATGGCGACGGCTCGTTCACGAGGCAGACGTCGGAGCCATTGCGCGCCATCATCGCGGGTGTCCATCGTCCCCGTCTCCGGAGATTCTTGTCGCTCATTGGCGAGTGATCGCATAGAGGCCGTCAAGGCTGGATGGCCGAGCCCCACGAGATCGTCGAAGACGCGCGGATCAAACCGGCCAGCCGTCACCCGCCAGGCCCGGGACGACGCAGCCAGAGCCCGGTACAGGCGGCTTTCGACGGTGACGAGCCTGCCGCTGCCGGCGGTCGCGTTCAACCGGCTGACGGAGCTGGTCGCTCGGAACGCCGACAGGGCCGCATCGGCGGAGTCGAACTCCTCGTCAACGGCCAACCATGCTCGAGGGGCGTCGCGCTCGAGGACCGCCGGAGGACCAACCACGGTGAGGCGGAGGGGCGAGCCCATCGCCCGCCGCTCGAACCGGCGACTGCCCGCCACGCCCGTCCCGACTTCGGTCAACGGCTCCTCGAGGCCATCAACCGCCGCCCGACGCGCCCGTCTTCCCGTGGGTCGGCGGGGGCGTGAGCGGGTTCGGTGCTGGCGGCGCAACGATAGATGGAACAGACGGCAGCCGGATCTGCGATGGCAAGAGGCCTGTCATGCCCTCGATCGAACCGACGTCGAGCCCCAGACGCTCGAGATCAGCTCGAAGCTCGGCAAGCCGGGCGGTGAGGACGCCGTAATCCTGCGAGCCCGACTCGTACTGCGTTCGAGCCTCCTCGAGCTCGGCGGCCATCCGCCCGTGGTAGGCGCCGAGCAAGGCAATCGCGTCCTGCACGGGCCGCCGGTCGTCGATCAACTCCCGATCGTGGTCGATCTGGAGGTTCGTCACCGCGGCCAGTGACAAGGCATAGGCCCCCGTACTCAGCCCGATCGCCACTCCGATGTGGTAGGGGACCTTGCGCTCGGCGGGCGGGCGCCGTTCACGCTCGCTCATCGCGGCACGCTCACGGCACCACGATCGATTCGGTGCCGCTCTTGGCGACCGTCTTGACCTGCCCGTCCACGAGCGCGAGGCAGTAGACGCGATACCAGGAGGTGCCCGGCGGCACGGTGCCATCGAGCACCCCGGTGGAGCCGACCCTGGCGACGATGCTGTCGCCGTCCTCCGGCGGGTAGTGAACCTCATGGTCGATGGAGCGGACGAGAACGTAGCTGTCAAGGGCGGCCGTGATGCACGACGTCCACGACGCCCCAACCCCGCCGGCGTCGAGGGTCAGGAGCAGTTCCAGGATCTGCGGCGTCGGCTTTGGGGTGGCCGCAGGACCGGCGCCGGCGCCTGAGGTTCCAACGTCTGCCGCGGCCTGCTCGGCGGCCGCGGCCTGGAGCTGCGCCAGCCGCGCTTCGGCCTGCTTGAGCAGCTCGGTCACCGTCGCGAGCTTGGCCTCGGCGGCCTTGAGTCGGTCTCGTAGCTGGTCTGCGGTCAGGCCGTCGACCGAGACCTGTTCGCCGGTCATTTCGAGCGCCGTGGAGAGCTGTCCGGTCACTCCCAGGAGCTCTTCCAGCTGCTGCTGCAGGGCGCCGGCCCGGGCCTGCTCGGCGGCGAGGGCGCTCCGCAACTCCTCGATCGAGACCGGTGGGGCCGAGGGTGGAGCCGCGGAGGCTGTCAACTCCGCGGCGATGCGAATCGAGATCAGCCCGACGATCAGGCTGGCGACGACCCCGGCAACGACAAACGCCCGACGCAGGCGCAGGTTCACCTCGAGACCCCCTGGGCCGACACCGACCCACGACGGTGGCCGTCGGGATCGGTAAGGCCGTCGTCGTTGGGCAGGCTGGAGGCGAAGGTGGGTCGCCGTTTCTTGGCGACCCAGTAGCGATACGCGGCGGCGCCCATGACAAGGAGCCCTGACGTCACGTAGACGACCGCGAAGGCCTCGCTATCCGTGCCGGCCAGGATCCCATGGGCCCAGGCCATGGCCCAGGCCAACAGGCTGAGGCGGTGCAACTTCAGCCACCAGCCGGCCGGCAGGAGACGCGTGTAGCGAGCCGTGAGCGCGGCCGCGAGGAGGGCATACAACCCAACCGTTCCGAGTGCGACAGGGACGCTTCGGTAGCTCGAAAGGCCCGGGACAAGGGCGCCCTGGATGCCGACCCCGGCGTACGGATCGAGCACCAGGCTCACGACGTGGACGAGGATGAACGCGACGACGAACGCGAACAGGTTCTCGTGCCACGGGAAGAGCCGCTTGGAGAGCTTCCAGGTCGACTGGTTGACCGGATGGCTGAGGATCAGCCCGAGGGTGACGAGGACGGTCAGCAATCCGTACGCAACGAAGCCCGTGGCGCGGGCGGCGAGCCAGATCCGCATCTGGGCCTGGTAGGCACTGGTAGCCGGGACGATCTGATCCGTCGCCGCAACTACGAGGAGGGCGACGAAGCACCCCAGCATGACGACGGTCCGGCCGCTCAGGCGCATCCGGAGCACGGTTCCGGGGGGGCGGCGGACGCCGCACGGGCGCCGATCCGAAGGAGCATCTGCTGCCTCCACTGCCTGGCATGGAGGGCACCGACGTGCGGCCCATCCTACCCCTACTTGCGGATTCCGTCGTCCCCGACCGGCCACCTGATGGTCCCGGGGCGGTTGGGCCGTTCGTCACGTCGCCCGACTGACTGCTCAGGTTTTCCCCCATCAGACCTCAGGTTCTCGGGGCGGCAAACGCCGGTGGATTCCAGGGGGAAGATCAGGCGTGATCCCGCGCGTGGAGCGGCAACGACTCGATGTTCGGCCCGCCGCCGCACGCGCAACATAGCCCGGGCCGGGGTGTCGGCCCGGTCGAGAAGGCACCGACGTACCCATCGACCGGACCGGCGCGCCGGCGCGCGATCGGCGCAGGCCGACCCGCGGGCGCGCCGGAACGCGGCACCGGGGACCAGGGATAGGAGGGAGGGTCCCGACGAGTCGACACGCGAGGGTGCCGGCGGCGAACCGCTTCGGCAGGGCCGGCCTCGACCAGGTTCGACTCGTCGTTGGCCGGAAAGGAGGCCAGGCAGTGTCCTCTTGGCTGGCGATGGCCGCCGGCCCTCACGCGATCGAGGTCGGCTGGACATCGGCGGCGCTCGGCGCAGCCAGTCTCTCGGTCGACGGCGTCCTGAGGCAGACGCTTAGCGCCATCGACACGAGCGCTGCCCGAGCTGAGTCGGTGAGGCTCGGTGCCATTGCCGGCCTCGGTGCCGGCGTGTCCGGCCCCTTCGCGTTCGACCGTTTCGTGTCCACTCGCGGATCCACCATCGGTCGCTGAGACCGCACGACATCGCCGTGTCCGGGGTACCCTCTTCCTCACCGCCTTTTGGCCGGGGTCCCCTGCCGCCCGACCCGCATCCCCCCACGGGTTGGACGGCACGCAGCAGACAAGGTCGGTGAAAACGTGTCGAGCGTGGGGCGGAGCCGCCGGCGACCCACGATGCCCGAGGAGTTGGCCAGCCCGACCACGGCCGGTGCCGATGCGATGGCGCAGGGCGACGGAGACGCCCTGCCACGGTTCGCGGCGACGATGGGCCGTCGATATCGGGCGGTGCTGGCCGTCATCGCCGGGCATCTTGACGTCGCCCTGGAGCTCCTTGAGGCTGACCATCCAGCCGCCCGCGACGTCTCAGCCTCGCGGATCGCCACGGAAGAGCTGTCGGAGCTCACCCGCCTGATCCTGGCCTTCGGTCGGTCGGCACCGCTCAATCCGACCGTCACCGACCTGAACGACATCGTGGCCGAGGTGGCCGTTAGGCTTCGACCGACCTTGCCGCCAACGGTCGACATGGTCATTGACCTGGCGAGCGGCGGTTGCCCGGCGCTCGTCGATCGCGCCCAGCTCCGCGAGTCGATCGCCAACCTCGTGATGAACGCGCTCGAAGGCTTGCCGGTTGGCACGCTTCGGATCGGGACGGCACGGCTCCGAGTCGATGCCACCTACGTTCGGCGCCATCCAGCTGCCTCGATCGGTCACCACGTCGCGGTTGCCGTGTCCGATGTCCGTGGGCGGCTGGAACGTGCGTCCCACGATCGCGGCCCAGGGCCAAGGCTCACGACCGCGCCGGCGCCAGGAGCGGAGTTCGGACTGCTGGCGGTTCGCGGGTTTGTCGAGCAGTCCGGGGGCCACCTGACGATGACCTCCAAAGCCGGGATAGGCACGACCGTCCGGATCGTCCTGCCGCGCGCAGGCTGATCTTCGGGCGGTCGTTCGTCGCGAGGTCGATCCCGGATCCAATGCTCAGAGAATCTGGTGATAAAGCTACGGCAAGGCGCTCGGCGGGGATCCGGTAGTAGTCCGTCAGCCGACCGACCGGCCCGACGATGATGCCGACCTTCGAGCTGGCTCGGGGCGGGCGCTGTCACGCCCGGGGCGAGGGCCAGAAGACCGCCGCCGAGGCCGATCGCGAGCAGGCCGCCAACCAGGGCAAGTGCAAGCAGCCCTCGTGTGCCGGGCGCATCATCGGCTGCCTACGGGCCGATCGGGGTCGCCCGCGTCGAGACGAACCGGTCGAACCAGAGCGTGCCGATCATCCCGCTACCCAGTCCGGCCGATGGACCGAGCCGGACCGACTCCAGGCGATGAACGCTCGTGTCGAGTCCGCTGAGCGCGCTCACGACGACGCCATCGATGATGAGCGACGCGGTCGCGTAGGCCGACGAGCTCCAGACGATCTCGACCACGTGCCACGTGTCGCTCGTCGGGACCCAGGCGCCCTGCGTCTCGCCCCTGCGCCCCAGGACGGCGAGGCGGAGGTCGAGCGCACCCGTGGTCGTCCCGCGGTACTGGAGCCGGAAGATCGCCTTGCTCGACGAGCGCCCCACGAAGACGTCGATCGGTTTCGCGTCGGTTGAGAGCGCATTCGGATCAAGCGTGAAGCGGGCGCGGTAGCTCGGCTCCGCCGCCGGCGACCCGTCCGTCACGTAGGCGGGCGACTTGCCGTTGACGGCGGCCGTGAGACCGTACGCCCCGCCCAAGGCCACGGCTCCCGTCACCGAGAGCCGGGATCCTCCGATGGAGCTCGTCCAGGCGGAGAGATCGCCGCTCTCGAAGCCATCGGCGAACAGCGTGCCGCTCGGTGTCACGATGAACGGGGCGACGGTCGGCGGGCCCCACGCGCCGGCCGCGTCCCGGGCTCGCACGGCGAGCAGGTGTTCGCCGTTGGCCAGCCCGCCGACCGGGATGGAGCCGCTGACCGACTCGGTGACGGCGTCGAAGCTGCCGTCGGCTGGTCCCAGGCTCGTCCCGTTGCCGGCGCCAGGATCGAGGTCCACGTACGCCTCGGCGGCGGCGATCAACGACGAGCCCGTCGAGCCATCGCTCGCGGTGGCCGTCACGGTGGTCGCCGGTGCGCCGTCGGTGCGTGCTGGAACGATCGCAATGTCGGTCACGGCGGGCGCACGTCGGTCGAGGACGAGCGCGCCGGTCGACAGGGGACCCCAGTTGCCGGCGCCGTCGCGCGCGTGGACGAGGATCGGGTGACTCCCGTCGGCTAGCCCGTCGAGGGTCGACCGACTGATGGTCGCGCTGACCGTGACCGTCGAGCTCCCGTACGCGCCGTTCATCGGCGAGCCAGAGCCGTCGGGGCCGGCGGTGTCGATGAAGTACTCGGCGGCCTCGACGGCTCCTCCGCCCGACGCCGTGTCGTCGGCAACGGCCGCGATGACGACGTTGGAGGAGCCGTCGGCCGGATTGGGGGCGGCGCTCACCGGACCGGCCGT
>MGOD01000004.1:0-1775 GCA_001795245.1 Chloroflexi bacterium RBG_16_70_13 | reverse complement strand
AGGACGTCGATCCGTCCGGCGCCGGTGTCGTTGTCGGTGCCGACCGGCGCGACGTCGACGGCAGTGGTTGCCAGGGCTGCCCCCAGCGTCGTCGGCGACGTCCCGGGAAACGCGTCGAGCAGCAGGGCCATCGCGCCCGCGACGTGCGGCGCCGAGATGGACGTTCCGGTTACGCTGTCGTATAGACCGAATCGTGTCGCCGTCCGGATGCTCACCCCGGGGGCGGCGACGGCCGGGAACGTGACCGGCGCGCCGCGGCCGCAGGACGTCGGTCCCCGGCTGCTCTGGCTCCACACCACGTCGGTCGCGCTGACGGCGCCGACCGGGAAGGCGTCGGGGTTGTTGCCCGGGCTCGCGTCGCTCGGGCTCGCCGGTCCGAAGTTGCCGGCCGCGAAGACAGGGACGATCCCGGCGGCGACGAGGGCCGCCAGGTCGGGCTCGAAATCGAGGACGCAGCCGGGAGCACCGAACGTCCACGAATCGTTCACGACGTCCGGCTCGTCGTCAGTGGCCGGAACGCCGTCCGGGTCCAGGATCCACTCGTACCCGAGGTGAATCGCCGTGGAGGTTGCGACCCCGCTGTCGTTGAAGATCTTGACCGCGATCCAGGTGGCTTCGGGCGCCAAGCCGATGGACGTCCCGCCGCCGTCCCGGCCGACGATGACGCCCGTTGTCTGGGTGCCGTGGCCGCTCGCGTCGAACGGCGCCGCGTGCTGGCCGTAGGGGTCGTACCAGCTGTTCGCGCCGCCTCGCCACTGGGCGGTCAGATCCGGGTGGCTGGCCTCCACGCCGCTGTCGACGCTGGCCACAACGATGCCCGCTCCGCGGTATCCGAGGGCCCATACGTCGGGAGCATTGACCTGGTCGAGATTGGGCTCGACGGCCGACCCCGCCGCACCGCCCCCACCGAGGTCCGCCGATGCGAGGACGTAGTCAGGAACGACCCGCGACACAAGCGGCGAGGCGGCCATCTCCCGGATGATGGCCGGCCGCGCCGTCACCGCGATCGCGTTGATGATCCAGAGAGGCGTGAACGACTCGACCGTACCGCCCCGCTCGCCGGCGACGAGGACGGCTCGGAGTGGCCCGAGCGTCTGCTCGGCCAGCTTCTTCTTGGCGTCGACGACCCGCGAGCCGCGATCGTGCCCGCTCGGACCGCCGATGGTGCCCAGGTCGACCTGGGCAGTGAGGATGACAATCGCGGACACTGATTCGCCGGGCGGGACGGCAGCAAGGATGGCGGCGAGGGCGGGATCGATCTTGCCCGCACCGTTCGAGTCGCTCGTCCGAAGCGCGCCCTTCCCGGAGACGATGCCGGCCGAGAGCGTCAGGCAAAGGGCGAGAGCGAGGCCGAGAACGGCGAGGTGACGGGTCGATCTCATGTCGTCGTCTCCGCGCGACCGAGCGGGACGAGGCCGTCATGTCGCCTGGCCGTCGCCCTCGCCCGGCGGCGCCGCGCATATATGACCAGCGCCGCAGCCACCGCGAGTCCCAGCACCCCGATCGCCGCCGCCAGCGACGTGAGGATGGGCTCCAGCGTCGCATCGGAGATGACCACCTGGCGGCCACTCCGCGGGGCTCCGGCCGCGACGAGCGTCCAGGGCGTCTCGAAGACCGCGTCGGCGAGGCCGGGGCGAACGATGGTGACCTGGACGCGCCAATCGCCGGTGCCGGCGAGGCGTGGAGTCGCCTCGAACCGGCCCGCGCCCAACGCCGCGACGGAGGGTTCCACTGCCGAACCGTCGGGATCGGTCAGGCGCACCGTGACCCGCTCC
>MGOD01000003.1:12488-24315 GCA_001795245.1 Chloroflexi bacterium RBG_16_70_13 | reverse complement strand
GTCGATCGTCGGGCTGACGATGAACCCGTACATCAACGCCTCGATCATCATGCAGCTGATGCAGGGGGTCATTCCCTCGCTCCAGGCGCTGAGCCGCGAGGGTGAGTACGGCCGCCAGCGGCTGAACCAGTACACCCGCTACCTCACGGTTCCGATGGCCTTCCTCCAGGCCTTCGGGATCCTGTCCGCCCTGAACGCGAGCGGGATCATCGTCGGCGGCTTCGGGCTCGGCAACGCGATGTCGTGGGTCCAGATGGTCACGATGGTCGCCGGTGCCGTCGTCCTCATGTGGCTGGGCGAGCTGATCACAGAGAAGGGCATCGGCAACGGCATCAGCTTCATCATCTTCGCCGGCATCGTCAGCCAGGCGCCGGGGGCCGTCGGGAGCCTCCTGCAAGGCAACCTGCCCCTCCGCGACATCGTCCTCTTTGCGGCGCTCGCCATCGTTGCCGTCGGCGTGATCATCTACATCCAAGAGGGCCAGCGGCGGATCCCGATCCAGTACGCCAGCCGCGTCCGCGGCCGTCGGATGTACCAGGGCGGGCAGACATTCCTGCCGCTCCGGGTCAACCTGGCCGGCGTGATCCCGATCATCTTCGCGATCTCGATCCTCCAGTTCCCGGCCCAGCTCGCCCTCTACTTCTCGTTCTCGACGGTCGAGGGTGTGCGGAACGTCGCAACGGCCATCGCCGGCTTCCTGTCCTCGACGACCCCCCAGTACGCGATCATGTACTTCCTGCTGACGGTGGGCTTCACCTACTTCTATACGGCCTTCACGTTCAAGCCCGATGAGACCGCCGAGCAGCTTCGCAAGAACGGCGGGTTCATCCCCGGCATCCGGCCCGGCCGGCCGACCCAGGACTACCTCGCCCGGGTCGTCTCCAGGATCACGATCGCCGGGGCGCTGTTCCTGGGGTCCGTGGCCGTCGGCCCGGTCGTCGCCGGCGTCCTCGATCCCAACCTGACGGGCATCGCCCTCGGCGGTACGGGGCTCCTCATCGTCGTCTCGGTCGTCGTCGAGACGATGAAGCAGATCGAAGCGCAGCTCATGATGCGCAACTACGAAGGCTTCATCCGATGACCTCGGCGTCGGCCGGGACGGCCCATGCCGGCGTTGCGGCCTCCGCTCCCTCGCTCACGCACCTTGGAGTGCGCTCGCTCGGGTGCTCGGCCGCGCCTTGGCCTGGACGCGTCCGGGCCGACGCGACTGGCACGACGGAGACGAGCGCTTCGCCCGGATGACCCTCGTCGTCCTCCTGGGAGCCCCGGGTGCGGGGAAGGGCACCCAGGCGGCGGTCCTCCGGGACCGGCTGGGAATCCCGCACATCGCGACCGGCGATCTGTTTCGGGCGGCCGTCCGCGACGCGACGCCGGTGGGTCTTGAGGCCAGGGCCTACATGGATGCCGGCAGGCTCGTCCCCGACGGCGTCACCATCCGCCTTCTCGAGGAGCGCCTCGGACGGCCCGACGCGGCGCGGGGCGCGCTCCTCGACGGCTTCCCCCGAACCGTCGTCCAGGCGAAAGCCCTCGACGCCTTCCTCGCCGGCCGAGGTGACCGCGTGGCTGCCGCGCTGCTCATCGACGTCCCTGCGGAGGACCTCGTGGAGCGCCTTTCCGGGCGGTGGATCTGCCGGGCGGCCGGCCACCCCTACCACCTGCCCATGAACCCTCCCCGGGTGCCTGGCGTCTGCGACATCGATGGGTCGGCCCTGATCCAGCGCGACGACGACAAGCCCGAGACGATTCGCGCCCGGCTGGCGAGCCAGCTCGCCGACCTCAACGCCGTCATCGAGCACTACCGATCGACCGGGGCCCTCCGAACCGTCGACGGCCGCCAGTCGATCGGCGAGGTCTCGGCGGGTCTTCTCGGGGCCATCGAAGCGATCGACGCCGGCGCCGCGGGGCGGGCCTGAAGCGTGGTCACCCGGAAGTCGCGCCGCGAGATCGAGCAGATGCGTCGTGCCGGCCGTGTCGTCGCCGAAGTCCTGGCCCTCGTCGAGGAGGAGCTCCGCCCCGGCGTCACGACCGGCCAGCTGGACCGCCTCGCCGAGGAGCACATCCGGGCGTCCGGGGGGATCCCGTCCTTCAAGGGCTATCTCGGCGGCGGCCGCTACGGACGTGGCCCGACGGCCTTCCCGGCGAGCACCTGCATCTCGATCGACAGCGAGGTCGTCCATGGCATCCCCGGCGATCGGGTCGTCCGTGACGGCCAGATCGTGTCTGTCGACGTCGGCGCGATCGTCGACGGCTGGCACGGCGACGCCGCCCGGACGTTCGTCGTCGGCGGCGCGTCGGCGGCGGTCGATGAGCTCGTCACGGCGACCCGCATGGCCCTCATGGCGGGGATCGGCGCGGCCGTCGCCGGCAACCGCGTCGGCGACATCTCGGCAGCGGTCGAGGACATCGGTCGCGAGCATGGCTACGGGATCGTGCGCCAGTTCGTCGGGCACGGGATCGGGACGGAGATGCACCAGGATCCCCAGGTCCCCAACTACCGGACGGGCTCGCGAGGGCTGGAGCTTCAGCCCGGGATCTGCCTCGCCATCGAGCCGATGTTCACGCTCGGCGGCCACGACGTGGAGGTCCTGCCCGATCACTGGACGGTCGTGACCGCCGACGGTTCGCTGGCCGCCCATTTCGAGCACACCATCGCCGTGACCGACAACGGTCCCGAAATTCTCACGAGCATCTGACCGTGGCCGAGGTCGGGCCAGCCCCGGTCGGCGACGACCCAGCGGTCGCGGCGTTCGGTCGGGTCCTGGCCGCGATCGCGCGATCCGACTTCAACCTCCGCGACGTCCTCCAGTCGGTGGTCGAAGAGGCCGCGGAGCTGTGCCAGGCCGACGTGGCCGACATCGCGGTTCGCCACGGGTCGGTGTACCGCATGTCGGCGTTCACGGGGTTCTCGGCCGAGTTCGAGGAGCTCGTCTCCGGCCTCGTGTACGAGCCCGGCGGGGGATCGGTGGTCGCCAGGGCCCTTCGCGACGCGCAAGTGGTGCAGATCGAGGACGTCCTGGTCGATCCCGAGTTGACCAACGCCGAGGTCCAGCGCGCCGGGGGCTTCCGCACCGACCTTGGCGTTCCGATCCGGTTCGACGACCAGGTGATCGGGGTCATCGCCGCGGCCAGGAACGACGTCCGACCATTCTCGGAGCGGGAGGTCGGCCTCGTGGAGCACTTCGCCGACCAGGCCGCCATCGCGATTCGCCTTGCCCAGCTCTTCGAGACCATCGAGCGCCAGCGGACGGAACTAGCGCGGTATGCGCCGCAGGCGGCGGAGCTGCTCTCGTCCATCGAGGGCGAGGCCATGCTGGCGGGTCACCGTCGGGAGATCACGGCCCTGTTCGCGGACCTCCGAGGCTTCACGGCGTTCGCCGAGCGCGCTGATCCCGAGGAAGTGCTGGGCGTCTTGCGGCAGTACCACGCGACGGTCGGCGAGCTCGCGGTTCGTGACGGCGGGACGGTGGAGCATTTCGCCGGCGACGGCTTGATGGTCTTCTACAACGACCCCACGCTCATCGCGGACCATCAGCTCGCAGCCGTCCGGACCGCTTGCGAGATGCGCGATCGCTTCGCCGCGCTGTCCGCCGCGTGGCGGAAGCGCGGGTACGAGCTTGGGCTCGGGATCGGCATCGCCACGGGCTACGCGACGGTCGGCCGGATCGGCTTCGAAGGCCGCTACGACTACGGGGCGATCGGGACCTCGGTCATCCTGGCGTCGCGCCTCTCGTCAGCCGCAGCGGCCGGCCAGGTGCTCATCAGTCAGCGTGTCATGGCGATGGTCGAGGACCTCTTCGACACCGAGCCCGTGCCGGACCTCGAGCTGAAGGGTTTCAGCACGCCGATCACCGCCCACTCTGTTCGGGCCTGCGCGCCGAACCCGCCGGCTGACTGAACGAGGGCGTCGCGCGGTTGCCTCGGACTGACGATTTCTGATACGCTACACGTTCGTGTGTCGGCCCGCGGGGCCGGCACTCGCCGTGAGAAAGGGACACAGCACCGCCCGTGGCCAAGCGAGACGCGATCGAAGTCGAAGGGACGGTCCTCGAGCCGCTCCCGAACACCATGTTCGCGGTCGAGCTGGAGAATGGCCACCGCGTGCTGGCCCACATCTCCGGCAAGCTTCGGATGAACTTCATCCGGATCCTGCCGGGCGACCGAGTCAGGGTCGAGCTCTCCCCGTACGACCTGACCCGCGGTCGGATCACCTACCGTCTGAAGTAGAGCATTCGTTCGGCCCGCCTCCCGGGCGCGAACCCCAGGTATCGAGGATCCGTTGAAAGTCAGAGCCTCCATCAAGGCGCGCTGCGACAACTGCAAGGTCATTCGCCGCCACGGGACCGTGATGGTCATCTGCACGAACCCGAAGCACAAGCAGCGGCAGGGGTAGCCCGATGGCACGAATCGCCGGCATCGACATCCCCCGCGAAAAGCGGGTCGAGGTCGCCCTGACGTACATCTACGGGATCGGCCTGCCCACGGCCACGAAGATCCTGACCCAGACGAACGTCAACGCGGATACCCGGGTCCGGGACCTCACGGAGGAGCAGGTCAATCGCCTCCGCGAGCTCATCGACCGGCGCTACAAGGTGGAGGGCGACCTCCGCCGCGAGGTGGCGTTGAACGTCAAGCGACTCATCGAGATCGGCTCGTACCGCGGCCTCCGCCATCGGCGGAACCTCCCGGTCCGGGGCCAGCGGACGAAGACCAACGCCCGGCAGCGGCGCGGACCGAAGAAGACGGTCGGCGCGCGGCGCAAGGCGACGAAGTAGCCGTCACGAGGGACATCGACACGCATGGCTGAACGGAAGCGGGCCGTCAAGCAGCGGCGCCGGGAGAAGAAGAACGTGCCCCAGGGGCACGTCCACGTCCAGGCGTCGTTCAACAACACGATCATCACGATCACGGACCCGATGGGCGCGGTGATCAGCTGGGGCTCCGCCGGCGTGGCCGGCTTCAAGGGCTCCCGGAAGAGCACGCCCTACGCCGCCGCCATGTCCGCCGACATCGCCGCCCGCAAGGCGATGGAGCACGGCATGCGCCAGGTCGAGGTCTACGTGAAGGGCCCCGGCGCCGGCCGCGAGCAGGCCATCCGCTCGCTCCAGACGGCCGGCCTGGAGGTCACCGCGATCACCGACGTGACGCCGATCCCCCACAACGGCTGCCGCCCGCCCAAGCGGCGCCGGGTCTGAGAGAGGGGATCGCATGGCCCGCTACACCGCATCGGTCTGTCGTCTCTGCCGCCGGGAGGGCACCAAGCTCTTCCTGAAGGGCACGCGCTGCTACACCAAGAAGTGCGCCTTCGAGCGCCGCCCCAGCCCGCCCGGCCAGCATGGCGTCCGCCGCCGCAAGATGGGCGACTTCGGCATCCAGCTGCGCGAGAAGCAGAAGGTCCGTCGCGTCTACTCCGTCCTCGAGCGACAGTTCCACAACTACTTCGTGGAGGCCGGCAACCTCGAGGGCGTGACCGGCGAGAACCTCCTTCGATTCCTCGAGACGCGGCTCGACAACGTGGTCTTCCGTCTCGGCTTCGCGACCTCGCGGGCGCAGGCCCGCCAGCTCGTCAACCATGGCCACTTCGCGGTCAACGGCACACCGACCGATGTCGCGTCGTACGTGGTGAAGCCCGGCGACCGGATCGAGGTTCGCGAATCGCGCCGCGATCGCGAGCCGTTCAAGATCGCCAAGGAGACACTCCGGTCCCATCAGGCCCCGGAGTGGCTCAGCCTGGAGCCGGCCCGCCTGGCGGGCTCCGTCCTCAGCCTGCCCCGTCGCGACCAGATGCCGCTCGACCTCAACGAGCAGCTCGTGGTCGAGTTCTACTCGAGGTAACCCGAACCCATGATCGAACTCGAGAGCCCGCAGATCGAGCCCGTCGAGGAAGTCGGCACGTACGCCAAGTACGAGGCCGGCCCCCTCCAGGCCGGCTACGGCGTCACCCTCGGCAACGCGCTCCGGCGCGTCCTCCTGTCATCGCTCGAGGGTGCCGCGGTCACGTCCATCCAGATCCGGGACGTGTACCAGGAGTTCTCGACGATCCCGGGCGTCAAGGAGGACGTCACCCAGATCGTCCTGAACGTCAAGAAGCTCCGTCTCAAGAGCTTCGCGACCCATCCCGTCCAGCTCCGCCTCACCAAGAGCGGCGCCGGACCGGTGCTGGCCGCCGATCTCCTCGAGTCGGCCGACGTCGAGATCGTCAACCCGGACCTCGTCCTGATGACCCTCGACTCCGACGACGTGACGATCGAGATGGACCTCACCGTCGAGCGCGGCGTGGGCTACCTGGGGGCAGAGCGCTCGGAGGCCCTCCCGATCGGGGTCATCGCCGTCGATGCGATCTTCACCCCCGTCCGGAAGGTCAACTACTGGGTCGAGAGCATGCGTGTCGGCCAGGTGACGAACTTCGACAAGCTCACGATCGAGATCGAGACCGACGGGACCATCGGCCCCGAGGAGTCCCTCAGCCGCGCGGCCGGGATCCTCGTCGAGCAGTTCCGCCCGTTCATCACGATCGGCCAGGCGGCGATGCCCGGAGATCGCGCCGGCGCGGGTGTCCCGCAGCTTCCGCCGAACATGCTGGACATGCCGATCGAGGAGCTCGACCTGCCGATGCGGGCCTACAACTCGCTGAAGCGCAACAACATCGTCAAGGTCGGCCAGCTCCTCCAGCTCAAGGATGACGACCTCCTCCGGATGCGGAACTTCGGCAAGAAGTCGCTCGACGAGATGAAGGAGCGCCTCCGGATGCGCGGCTTCATCCTGCCCGAGACCGAGCCGTCGGCCTTCGAGGGCGAGGGCGAGGGCGACGAGGTCGAGGCGTCGATCGAGGACGAGGACGCCTGAGATGGCCCACCGCATCGATGGGCGGAAGCTCAGCCGCAAGACCGGTCCCCGGATGGCTCTCTTCAAGAACCTGACCGTCTCGGTCCTCCGCTACGAGCGGGTCAAGACGACCGAGGCGAAGGCCAAGGAGGTCCAGGGCCGCGTCGAGCGGGTGATCACGCTCGCGAAGCAGGGTGACCTGGCGGCGCGCCGGCGAGTCGTCTCGGAGTTCCCGAACGAGCCGCTCGTCGTGACCAAGCTGTTCGACGAGATCGCCCCGAAGTACGCCGATCGGACGTCCGGCTACACCCGGATCGTGAAGATCGGCCAGCGCTCGGGCGATGCCGCCGAGATAGTCCAGATCGAGCTCGTGTAGGCGTCCGATGGGCGCCCGGCGGGGCGAAGCAGCAGGTGGCCGAGAGGCCACCCCTGTGCGATATCGAGCACGGGTCGAATACGACGGCACGGATTTCGCCGGGTACCAGCTGCAACCTGGGGCCCGGACCGTCCAGGGGGCGCTGGAGGCGGCGCTGGCCACTCTCTCGGGAGGGGTCAGGCAGCCCGTCGACGGCGCAGGTCGGACGGACGCCGGGGTCCACGCGACGGGGCAGGTCATCGCCTTCTCCTATGCGGGGCGCCTCGCGGCGGCCGAGCTGACCGAGGCCCTCAACGGCCTGCTTCCGCCGGATGTCGCGATTCGCGGCGTTCGTCGGGCGGCCCAGGGCTTCCACCCCCGCTACGCGGCGCGGTACCGGGAGTACCGCTACACCGTCTGGAACGGGCCGCGGAGCCCGCTCCGGGAGCGCACCGCGCTCCGGGTGCGGACCAACCTGGACGTGGACGCGATGGCGCGAGCCGCGACGGCCTTCGAGGGTCGCCACGACTTCAGCGCCTTCGGCGGGGCCGATCCGCAGCCGGTCCGGAACGTCCACCGCGTTCGGGTCCGGCGAGAGGGGAAACTGATCACGATCGATGTCCGCGCCGACGCCTTCCTGCGAGGGATGGTCAGGCGCATCGTCGCCGCCCTCCTCGCTGTGGGGGCGGGCAAGATGGATGACACAACGGTCATCGCGGCGCTAGCCGACGGACGACCGGCCCTCGACGGGGCAGCCGCCCCGGCGAAGGGACTGTGCCTCCGGAGGGTCGTCGTGGGACGGCCCGTCGTCATGGGACGGCGCGAACGGAGCAACGGAGAAGACGAGGAACGATGAACGCCAAGACCTACACGGTCCGGGAGAGCGAGATCGAGCGACGCTGGTTCGTCGTTGACGCGACGGGCCAGACACTCGGCCGCCTCGCGACACAGGTCGCCCGCGTCCTCTCCGGGAAGCACAAGCCCACCTACACGCAGCACCTCGACACGGGCGACCACGTGATCGTCCTAAATGCTTCGAAGGTCGCCGTCAGTCGTGACAAGGTCGAGAGCAAGCTCTACATCCGGCACAGCGGCCACCCGCAGGGCCTCAAGGAGGAGTCGCTCGGCAAGCTCCTCGAGCGCCGACCGGAGGAGGTCATCCGGCGGGCGGTCAAAGGCATGCTGCCGAGGACGCGCCTCGGGGCCCAACAGCTCCGCAAGCTGAAGGTCTACGCCGGCAACGATCACCCCCATCAGGCCCAGCAGCCTGAGCCGCTCGCCTGACGGAGGAGCCACGATGTCCACCCCTGCCTTCAACACGGGAACCGGCCGGCGCAAGACCGCCGTCGCCCGGGTCCGGCTGCTGCCCGGCGAGGGCGAGATCGTCGTCAACGGTCGCTCGCTCGCCGAGCACTTCGGGAACGCGATCGACGAGGCCGATGTCAAGATGCCGTTCCGGGTCACCGGCACCGAGGGCCGCTTCAACGCGATGATCAAGGTCGAAGGCGGCGGCGTGACCGGCCAGGCCGGCGCCATCCGTCACGGCATCGCCCGGGCGCTCCTGGAGCTCGATCCCGACGGCCACCGCCTGCCCCTCCGCCAGGCCGGCCTCCTGACCCGCGACCCGCGGATGAAGGAGCGCAAGAAGTATGGACTCAAGAGGGCCCGTAAAGCCCCCCAGTACACGAAGCGGTAGCGGCGCCGGCTGACGCCCGATGCGTGCGTTGCGGGCATCGGCCCGTGATGTGCGCCGCTAGAGTTCGCTGATGGAGACCGGACTCGAACCCGCGCGGCCTCTCCGCGGACGGGATCTCCTCAGCGCGGGTGACCTGAGCCCGGACGAGGTTCGGCGCGTCTTCGGGACCGCGGCGGCGCTGAAGGCCGAGTTCCTCGCCTCGCGGCGGCACGCGCGGCCGCCGCTGGTCCGGCGGACGCTGGCGATGCTCTTCGAGCGGCCGAGCCTGCGGACCCGGGTGACGTTCGAGGCGGGCATGATCCAGCTCGGCGGGGGCGCGATCCAGCTCACCTCGGGCAACGTCGGCTGGGGCGTCCGCGAGTCGGTCGCCGACGTGGCCCGCAATCTCCAGGGCTTCGTCGACGCGATCGTCATCCGGACCGGGGTCCACCAGATCGCCGTCGAGCTGGCGGCCGCCGCCGACATCCCGGTCATCAACGCCCTGACCCTCCACGAGCATCCCTGCCAGGCGCTGGCCGACGTCTTCACCCTGCGCGAGACGTTCGGCCGCCTCGATGGCCTCGTCGTCGCCTTCGTCGGCGACGGCAACAACGTCTTCCACTCGCTGGCCCTCGTCGCGGCCGGTCAGGGCGCCCAGGTCCGGCTCGCCCATCCGCCCGGCTACGCCCCGGACCCGGCAATCGTCGATCGGGCCACCGTGCTCGCGGCGGCGTGCGGCGGCAGCCTGGTCGTGGGTCACGATGCCCGGGCCATCGTTGCCGGCGCCGACGTCATCTATACCGACGCGTGGACGTCGATGGGCCAGGAAGCCGAGGCCGACGAGCGACGCGTCGCATTCGCGGCCTACCAGGTCGGCGAGGCGCTCTGCGCGGCCGCCGGGCCGCAGGCGCGGGTGATGCACTGCCTGCCGGCACATCGCGGCGAGGAGATCACGTCCGAGGTCATGGACGGGCCGAGGAGCCTCGTCTTCCAGCAGTCGGAGAACCGGCTCCATGTCCAGAAGGGTCTCCTGGTCGAGCTCCTCGGTGACCCGGGGTAGGATGCGGGTGCGATGAGCCAGGCCCTCTACGAGGAGTACAAGGAGGCGCTCCGGCGGGGCCACGTGGCCGCGCTCCGTGGCCGCCTCGACGTCGCCGAGGCCGCCTACCGGGCCGCCGCGGCGATCGCCCCGGACCGCGCCCTGCCGTACGTCAGCCTGGGCGCCGTCCTCCGTCGGGCAGAACGCATCGACGATGCCCTTGCGTCGTTCGGGGTCGCCCTCAGTCTGGCACCCGAGGACGAGGGGGCACTGCGCGGCCGGGCCGAGCTGCAGGCCGAGCGTGGCCGACGGGCGGAGGCGGCCCTCGATTTCGAGACGCTGGCAGGCGTCCTCGAACGTGCCGGCCGGCTGACCGACGCCGCCGACGCCGCACGACGGGCACTCGAGCTCGCCGAATCGCGATCGCGCCGGCGCGAGATGGAACGCCTGGGTGGACTCCTGCGGGGCAGCGGCGAGGACCGCGACGCCGTCGACGCGCTCGATCGTGCGCTGCGGATCCTGGAGGCCGTCGAGGCGCCCGCCGAGCCAGCCGTGGATGTCGCTGGGGCGGCGCCGCCGCCGGCCGCACCGGGGGCTTCCTCGGCCGCCGACGCGGGATCCGCGCCGACCGCCGAGCCAGGGCCCGGAGACGTGGCGCGGCAGGAGCCCGAGCCCGGGGTCCCGGCCCCACCACCGGATCCGGCCGTCCTGCGGGCCGTTGCGGACGCCCTGCTCGACAGCGGTGACGTCCGCGGCGGGACCGAGCGGCTCCTGGCGCTCGCCGAGCTTCATCGGGCCGCCGGGCGGCTCGACGCCGCGATGGACGCCTGCCTCGCGCTCCTCGTCTTGACGCCCTCCGACCATCGCCTCCAGCGCGAGATCGCGGCCGTCCAGCTCGATCGCGGCTGGACCGCCACGGCGTCGGAGAAGCTCCGCCTGCTCGCCCGCCTGGCGGATCTCGACGGGGACGCCGAGGCACGGAGCGCGATCGCCGCCTTCGCCGCCGAGCGAGGTCTCGAGACGCCGCCGGGGTCGGTGCCGGCGGGCTGACGCGGTACACTCGCCGGACGATGCCGCAGCTCATCGCGTCGATCCTGGACCAGGTCCGGCCCACGACGCTCCTCGACATCGGGCTCACCGCGGTCCTCATCTACTGGCTCTTCAGCCTCATCCGCGGGACCCGAGCGGTTCGCCTGGTGATCGGCGTCAGCGTCCTCTTCGTCGTCTACTTCGCGGCCCAGGCGCTGTCACTCCGGCTCCTCACCCAGATCCTCCAGGCCGGCGCCGTCGTCGGCCTCGTCGCGGTCGTGGTGATCTTCCAGCCAGAGCTCCGCCGGGCCCTCGAGCGGATCGGGCGGGTCGGGTCGTTCGCCTGGCTCTTCCCAGCCGAGAACCGGGAAGCCGAGGAGGTCGCGACGAGGGTCGCCAGGGCCGCCGCGCTCCTGTCCGGCGACGGCCACGGGGCGCTCATCGTCCTCGAGCGGGACACCGGCCTCGAGGAGATCGCCGAATCCGGGGTGATGATCCACGGCGACCTGTCGGTGGACCTGCTTCGCACGATCTTCATGCCCCGGACCGCCCTCCACGACGGTGCGGTCATCGTCCGGGGCACCACGGTCCTCGCCGCCGGCGCCCTGTTGCCGCTGGCCGAGACGACTGTCCACACCGAGCGGCTCGGAACCCGCCACCGGGCCGCCCTCGGGATCACCGAGCAGACCGACGCGGTCGTGGTCGTCATCTCCGAGGAGAATGGCCAGGTCAGCCTCGTGGAGCGAGCCCGGATCGTCCGCAACCTCGGCGAGCTCCAGCTGGCCCGGGCCATCAGGGCGCTCCTGGATCCGCAGGCCGACGGCAGCCGATTCCGCTTCCGCTCGACCGCCCAGACGACCCGGCGGAGGCCGACGATCGGTGGCCTGGGACGGCTCGTCGGGCGCAG
>MGOD01000003.1:9800-12439 GCA_001795245.1 Chloroflexi bacterium RBG_16_70_13 | reverse complement strand
TCCCGGCTCGCGAGGCGCCGGCCAGCGCCGATCCGGCTGCGCAGCCGCCCGCGCAGCCGCCCGAGCCGGCCCCGACCGGGCCCCCCGGCCGATGACCCGGATTCTCGGGCTGGTCGTCCACAACTGGCCCCTGAAGCTGGCAGCCGTCGCCCTGGCGACCCTGCTCTACGCCGGGCTCGTTATCTCGACGAACGCGAAGGTCTTCCCGGTCAGCATCCCGATCGAGGCGACCGGCGTCACCTCCGAGGTCACGATCCTGTCGGACCTCGGGGCGGTTCGGGAGGTCCGCTACCTGGCCCCCGAGGACCTGGGCCTCCGCCTCGATAGCTCGAACTTTCGGGCCACGGTGGACCTGAGCGACATCAACCCGGCCGAGCGCCGGAAGTCGGTCGACGTGAGGGTCGAGGCGATCGATCCGCGGGTCACGGTCCTGGACTGGGAGCCCCACCGGATCGTCGTCGAGTTCGACGTCGTCGTCAGCCGCGTCGTCCCGGTCAGGGCCGTCATCGGGCCGGTCCCGAGCGGCCTCGATGTCGGCGATCTGATCGTCGAGGACGACGAGGTGACGGTGGAGGGCGCGGCCTCCCTCGTCGAGCGGATCGTCGAGGTCCAGGCGCGTGTCTCTGTCGACGCCTCGGGCATCGACGTCAACCGCCTCGTCGACCTGCTGCCGGTCGACCTCGCCGGGGAGGTCGTCTCGCCGGTCGACGTAAAGCCCGGCTCGACCCGCGTCCGGCTGCCGATCTTCAGCGACCGCCAGACGAAGACCCTGCCGATCCGGCCGGTCGTGGCCGGCTCGCCGGCCCTGGGCTTCGAGGTGGCCGCGGTGACCGTCGAACCGATCGTCGTGGCGGTGGAGGGCGACGCCGACGACCTCGTCGTGCTCGAGGTCG
The DNA here is from genome assembly GCA_001795245.1 of Chloroflexi bacterium RBG_16_70_13. Taxonomy (GTDB): domain Bacteria; phylum Chloroflexota; class Limnocylindria; order Limnocylindrales; family CSP1-4; genus UBA5189. The sequence goes on along the minus strand of MGOD01000003.1, from coordinate 11,546 downwards.
CGGACACCTCGCCGGTCACGATCACGGGTGCCACCTCGGATGTCACGGTCGTCGCGACGCTCGAGCTCCCGGACGGCGTCCAGGCTCTCGGCAGCGTCACGATCACCGTCACCGTAACGCTTCGCCCGGTGACCGCCTCGCGGTCCTTCGAGGCGGGGCTGATCCTCGTCGGCGCGCGGGCGGACCGGGAGTACGCCCTCTCGACCGACCGCGTGCTGGTCACGATCGGCGGCTCGATCGCCGACCTCGATCGGCTCTCGGGCTCCGACCTCGTCCTGACCCTCGACGTCACCGGCCTCGACGTCGGGAGCCATGAGGTCAGCGTGAGCGCGAACCTCCAGACGGGGCTTACGCTGATCGGCGCCAGCCCCGACCCGATCACTGTCACGATCAGCGCGCCGCCAGCCTCGGCCAGCCCGTCGCCCTGACGCGCCGGATTGCCCCGCCCCACAATCGATCGGCCTGCCAGCCCGCTCCGGAGGATCGACCGACCGTGCCCCGCCTGTTCGGAACCGACGGCATCCGCGGCGTCGCCAACGTCGAGCTCAAGCCGACGACCGCCTACGCCCTCGGACGGGCGACGGCCCACCGCCTCGTCGGCGTCCGGGGCGCGATCGTCGTCGGCCAGGACACGCGGCGCTCGTGCGATCTCTTCGTGGCGGCGATCACGGCGGGCGCCACGAGCCTCGGCACGGACGTCCACCAGGTCGGGATCGTGCCCACCCCGGCCCTCGCCTTCCTCGCCGGCGGTGGGGAGTACGCCGCCGGGATCATGGTCTCCGCGTCCCACAACCCTGCGGCCGACAATGGGCTCAAGGTCCTCGACCAGGACGGCCTGAAGCTCGACGACACGGTCGAGGACGAGCTCGAGCAGCTGATCTGGCGAACAGAGGAGCTCGGCGGCGTCGGGAACGACGACCTGGGCGTGGCGGTCGATGCGCGCGAGCGCGTGGCCCGCTACGTGACCGACCGGACCCGGCTCGCCTCGGCCGTGAATGCCGGCGGCTTGCGGATCATCCTCGACGCGGCGAACGGCTCGGGAAGCGGGGTGGGGCCCGAGATCCTGCGGGCGAGCGGGGCGGGCGTCGAGGTCATCAACGCCATGCCCGACGGGACGAACATCAACCTCCACTGCGGCGCGACCGACCCGGCGGGCCTGGCCCGTGCCGTCGCCGAGCGCGGCGCCGACGTGGGCTTCGCCCTCGACGGCGATGCCGATCGACTCATCGCGGTCGATTCCGGCGGCCGCGTCGTCGATGGCGACCAGATCCTCGGCATCCTCGCCCTCGAGCGCCTCGGCCGCGATGCCCTGGCGGGGCGGACGCTCGTCGTCTCTGTCCTCTCGAACGGCGGGCTCCAGGCCGCCGTCGAAACAGCCGGCGGGACCGTGGTTCGGACGCCCGTCGGCGACAAGTACATCCTCGAGGGCATGCAGGTCGCCGGGGCCGGCCTCGGCGGCGAGAAGAGCGGCCACGTCATCGTCCGCGAGCACACGACGTCCGGGGACGGCATCGTGACCGCCCTCGAGATCCTCCGGGTCATGACCTCGGCCCGGCGACCCCTGGCTGACCTGGCGGCGACCATCCCGCTCCTGCCACAGCAACAGCGTGCGGTCCGGGTGCGTCATAAGGACCAGTGGGAGGGGGATCCGGTCCTCCAGCGGGCCATTCGCGAGGCGGAAGCGCGCCTCGGGGGCGCCGGCCGGATCCTCGTCCGGCCGTCCGGCACGGAGCCCGCCCTGCGGGT
>MGOD01000003.1:6269-9779 GCA_001795245.1 Chloroflexi bacterium RBG_16_70_13 | reverse complement strand
GGCACCTGGGTCAGTGTAGTCGCTCCGACACGCTCGCGGCGATCGCGGCCGAGCGACTACACTGACCCAGGTGCCCTCCCCATCGAGCCAGGAACCACCCGGCGGCGGCCGGGCGACACAACGAAGGACCTGAACCGATGTGCGGCATCGTCGGCTACACCGGGCCCCGCGAGGCGGGGCCGATCCTCATCGAGGGGCTCCGGCGCCTCGAGTACCGGGGCTACGACTCGGCGGGCATCGCCCTGGTCGACGAGGAGGGCGACCTCTTCGTCGAGAAGAAGGCCGGCAAGCTCGCCAACCTGACAACGGCGATCGCCGATCGGACTCCCCACGCCGCGATGGGCCTGGCCCATACCCGTTGGGCGACCCATGGCCGGCCGAACGACCTCAACGCCCACCCCCACGTCGACTGCAGCGGCAAGATCACGGTCATCCACAACGGCATCATCGAGAACTTCCGGGAGCTCCGCGACGGGCTTGAAGCCCGGGGCCACACCCTCGAATCCGAGACCGATACCGAGGCGCTCGCCCACCTCGTCGAGGAGGCCTACGAGGGCGACCTGGCCGACGCGGTCCGGGCCGCCCTGCGCCGGGTGGAGGGCGCCTACGCCATCGTGGTCATGCATCGCGAGGAGGCCGGGCGGCTCGTGGGTGCTCGCCAGGACGTGCCCCTCGTCGTCGGCCTCAACGGCGAGGAGACGTTCATCGCCAGCGACGTGGCGGCGATCCTGGCCCACACCAACCGCGTCGTCTACCTCCACGAGGGCGACGTTGCCGACGTCCGGCCGAGCGGCGTCGTCGTGACCGACGTCCACGGGACCGTCCGGGAACGCCCCGAGACCGTGGTCGACTGGTCGCCCGAGGTCGCCGAGAAGGGCGGCTACGAGCATTTCATGCTCAAGGAGATCCACGAGCAGCCCGATGCCCTCCGCCAGTCGCTGGCCGGACGGGTGGGCCGCGACGACCGGATCCACGTCGCCGAGATCGAGCCGCTTGCCGACGTCCTGCGCGACGTGACGAGGATCGAGCTCGTGGCCTGCGGGACCGCATCCTACGCAGCGCTCGTGGGAGCCTCGGCACTGGAGCGCTGGACGGGCCTGCCGGCGCGCGTGACCGTCGGGTCGGAGTTCCGCTACAGCCCGCCGCCGCTCGATGGGAGGACGCTCGTCATCGCCGTGACCCAGTCCGGCGAGACGGCCGACACGATCGCCCCGACCCGCTTTGCCCGCGAGCAGGGCTGCCCGATCATCGCGGTGACGAACACCGTCGGCTCGGCGATCACCCGCGAGGCCGACGCTGTCCTCTTCCTCCAGGCCGGTCCCGAGATTGCGGTGGCGGCCTCCAAGACGTTCGTGACCCAGGTCACGACGCTCGTCGTGCTCGCGGCAGCCATCGCCCGTCTCCGCGGCTCCCTCGATGAGCCAGCCGAGCGGGAGCTCGGAGCGGCCCTCCGCGGGCTGCCCGAGGCCGCGGCCACCACCCTGGCCTGGAATGCCCCGAGGGCCCGTGACCTGGCGCGCCGCTACGTGAACTCGCGGGGGTTCATGTTCGTCGGACGCGGTTCGACGTACCCGGCAGCCCTCGAGGGTGCCCTCAAGCTCAAGGAGATCAGCTACGTCCATGCCGAGGGCTACCCGGCCGGCGAGCTGAAGCACGGCCCGATCTCACTCCTCGACGCGGAATGCCCGCTCGTCGCCGTCGCGACGCGCTCGTCGACCTACGACAAGCTCATCAGCAACGTCATGGAGGGCCGGGCTCGCGACGCCCGGGTCATCGCCGTCGCGACCGAGGGCGATCCCCAGATCGAGCGCTTCGCCGACGATGTCTGTTGGGTGCCCGATACCCACGAGGCCGTCAGCGCGGTCCTGGCGATCATCCCCCTCCAGCTGTTCGCCTACCACACCGCAATCGCGCGCGGCACGGACGTCGACCAGCCGCGCAACCTGGCGAAGTCGGTCACGGTGGAGTAGACGAACCCGTGGGCCGGCAACCTCCCCGGGGAACCGATGAGCGGCCCCCCGCGGCCGTGCCCGCCGGTACGACGGAGCTCGGGATCGACATCATCAAGGTCGCCCGGATCCGGGACACGCTCGAGCGCTTCGGGGGGCGCTTCTCGGGGCGCGTCCTGACGCCGACCGAGCAACGCTACGTCCGCGACCGCCCCGAGACGTTCGCCGGCCGCTGGGCGGCCAAGGAGGCGGTCAGCAAGGTCCTGGGGCTCGGCGTCCGGGGCATCGGCTGGCGCGACATCGAGGTCGAACGGCTCCCGACCGGCCAGCCGGCCGTCCGGCTTCACGGCCGGGCCGCCGAGCGCGCGGAGCAGCTCGGGATGGACCGGATCGCCCTCTCGATCACCCATGAATCGGACTACGCCGTGGCAATCGCCTTCGGGGTCCGGACGGCGGGGGGGCGGTACGTCTTTCCGCTCGACATCGAGGCACGGCTCGACGAGCGCGAGCGGCGCATCCTCGCCCGGATGGAACGCCTGCGGGCGCTGCACGAGACGATCGCCACGGAGCGGGACGGTGGCTGAGCGGACCCTGGGGTTCGGGCGGCGGGCGACCGACGCCGACGACGCCGACGACGCCGCCCCGGCGACGGCGGCGGCTGTCCCGGTCATGAGCGACCGCTCCGTCGCGACCCTCCTGCCGGCCCGGCCGGTCCGCGGCCACAAGGGCACGTTCGGAAAGCTCCTCGTGATTGCCGGCTCGCTCGACTACGCCGGGGCCGCGCTCCTCGTCTGCCGCGCCGCGGGGCGCGCCGGGGCCGGCCTCGTGACCCTCGCCGTCCCCGAATCGCTCCAGCCCCTCTTCGCCGCCAAGGTCGTCGAGGCGACCACGATGGCCCTGCCCGAGGACGACGTCGAGGAGGTGGACCCGGAGCCCGCCCTCGCCCGGATCCTCGACCACGAGCACGACGCGATCGTCCTGGGCCCCGGTCTCCGGCCCGGCCTCGCCACGACCGAGCTCGTCCGCGAGCTCCTCGGCGCGGGCGACGAGGAATCCCCGTCACCCATCGTCCTCGACGCCGAGGCGCTCCGGTCGATGGCGACGCTCGGCGAGTGGCAGACGGCGGCGACCCGGCCGGCCGTCCTGACGCCCCATCCCGGCGAGTTCGCCCGCCTGCGGGCCGGCACCGGCGTGGATCCAGCCTCCGACGGCGACCTCGCCGCCGATGACGAGGCCCGCTCGACGGCCGCCCGTGACGCCGCCACGAGCTGGCGCCAGGTTGTCGTCCTCAAGGGCGCCCGGACCGTCATCGCCGAGCCGGACGGGACCGTGTCCGTCGCCCCGTTCGAGAACCCGGCCCTCGCTACCGGCGGGACGGGCGATGTCCTCGCCGGCATCATCGGGGCGCTCCTCGCCCAGGGCCTGAAGCCGGCCGAGGCCGCTCGCCTCGGGGTCTACCTCCATGGGATGGCCGGCGAGGCCGTCCGCGAACGGCTCGGCGACGCCGGCCTTCTGGCCGGCGACCTGCCCGAGGCGATCCCGGCCGCACGGAAGCGGCTCG
>MGOD01000003.1:3746-6255 GCA_001795245.1 Chloroflexi bacterium RBG_16_70_13 | reverse complement strand
GCGGTTGCGGCCCGGCAAGCGCCTCGGCTTCGCCGTCGGCGAGCCGGCCGGAGCGACCGACTGAGCGCCCGCGGCGGCGCGCGGACCATCCCGCCGTCCATCGACGTCCGGCTCGAGCGCGCGGGCCTGCCGCCGCTCCCGCGAACGGCGTGGCTGGAGATCGACCTCGACGCCCTCGTGGCGAACCTCGCCACCATCCGCCGGCAGGCCGGTCCGGGCGTTCCCGTCCATCCGGTCGTCAAGGCTGATGCCTACGGCCACGGGGCGGGCCCCGTCGCCCGGGCCCTCCAGGCCGCCGGTGCCGACGGCTTCTGCGTCGCCGCGTTCGACGAGGCCGTGGCCCTCCGCAAGGCCGGGATCCGGGGCCCGATCCTCGTCCTCTACCCGGTTCCCGCAGCCTGGGCGGCCGAGGCTGCCCGGCGACGAATCGCGGTGAGCGCCGGCGACCTCGAGCTCCTGGACGCCACGCTCGCGGCCTCCGCCGCCGCCCGGTTGCGAACGGCACTGCGGATCCAGCTGGAGGTGGAGACGGGCCTCGGTCGGGGAGGGCTCCGGGCCGCCGACCTCCCCGAGGCCGCCGGGTGCATCGGGGCAGCCACGGGCGTTCGTTTCGACGGCCTCTGGACCCACCTCCAGGCGGCCGAGGACCGGGCCGCGACGGCTGCCCAGCTGGCGCGGTTCGAGGAGGCGGCCGCATCGCTCCGGGCGGCCGGAATCCGGCTTCCCCGGCGGCACGGGGCGGCGAGCGGCGCGCTCGTCCAGGACGGGGTGGCCGCCTACGACGGCGTTCGGCCGGGACTGTCGATCTACGGCCTCGTGCCCGACGAGCTCCTCGGCGTCGTCGGGCCGGCCGTCCACGAGGCCCTCCGGCCGGTGATGTCGCTCCACGCCCGGCCGGTCCGGGTCGTCGACCTCCCCGGCGGCTGGGGCATCAGCTACGGACCGAGCTTCCGGACGATCCGTCCAAGCCGGATCGCGACCCTACCCCTCGGCTACGGCGACGGCTGGCCGCGATCGCTCTCGAACCGGGCCGAGGCCCTCGTCCGCGGGCGTCGCGTGCCGCTCGTGGGGACCGTGGCCATGGACGCGGTCATGGCCGACGTTACCGACGTGCCCGGCCCACCGGTGACGACGGCCGACGAGTTCGTGCTCCTGGGCCGGCAGGGCTCGGGCGAGATCACGGCGGCGGAGCTGGCGCGCCGTCGCACCACGAACTCGTGGGAAACGGTCACGGGCATGGCCGGGCGCCTGCCCCGGGTGTACCATGCGCGGTCCGGACCGGAGGGCATCCGGACGCTCGTCTCCGGAGGAATCGGGTGACGCGCCTTGAACTGTGGAACGGGGACATCTGCGTCCTCGAGGTCGACGCGATCGTGAATCCCGCCAACCCGACGCTCTGGATGTCGACCGGGGTCGGTGGTGCGTTGAAGCGCGCCGGCGGCGACGCGATCGAGTTCGCCGCAGTCCGCCAGGGCCCGATCGAGCTCGGCGATGCGATCGTCACCGGCGGGGGCAACCTCGCCGCGAAGGCCGTCATCCACACCGCCTCGCTCGACCGCGACCGCCGGACGACCGCGCCGATCCTCGAGGCCGCGGTTCGCAGCGCGTTCGCCCGGGCCCGCGAGATCGGGGCAACGAGCGTCGCCTTTCCGGCCCTCGGCACCGGCGTCGGCGGCTTCCCGCTCGACGAGGCCGCACGGATCACGACCGTGACGATCCGCGACGAGCTCGAACGGAGCGAGGGTATCGAGCACGTCATCCTCGCCCTCCGCGGGCTGGCGGCCTACCAGGCCTTCGAGCGGGTGCTCGCCGAGGCCCCGGCCCATGCCGCGACGCGGCGCTCCGACCAGACCCGCGACGGTGACGCGTGAGCGAGTTCGGGACGCCCGGCTTCGAGCCGACGGAAGAGCAGCGGGATGAGCTCGTCGAGCAGGTCGCGCGCGAGATCCAGCTCCGTGGGCTGACCGCCCCGGCCGTCCATTTCCTCCACGCCAGCCGGCCGTACCGGCCGCTCGGGGCGAACGCGATGCTGTTCTTCGACCCGGTCCTGCGCAGCCTCTTCGGGGGCGATCTCGCCGAGGCCACGGCGCTCCTCGCCGACGACGACGGGATCGAGCAGCTCATCGAACGCCTCGAGGAGCTCGACGAGGAGACCGTCTGGGACGCCTGAGCGAGGCCTCCTGACCCGCAGGCCCGGGGCCGGTAGCATGGGCAGGTGATCAGGGCTCCGGGCGCGCTCGTCGCCGTCGACGCCGGCGCTGCCACCACCGCCGTCGCGCTGCTCGGCCGTCCCGGCGACCGCTGGCGGCTGGTCGGGTCGCTGGCCGCCCCGGCCGGCGTCGATGCCGGCGATCTCCTCGATGTCCTGGCGGCCCGCGTGCGCGCTGCTGATCCGGCCCTCGCCGACGCGATCGAGCTGCGGCCCGGTGACCTGGATGGCCTGCCGCGACTCGAGTGCCGCAGCGCCCCGGCCCGGACTCTCGCCGTGATCGGCGCCTCGCGCCGGTCG
>MGOD01000003.1:2773-3668 GCA_001795245.1 Chloroflexi bacterium RBG_16_70_13 | reverse complement strand
CGCGCGAGATGAGCGAGCTCGCCCTCCGCGCCGACGTCTCCGCCGTCCTCCTGTCGGCGGGCGATCCACCGGGCCCGGACGAGCGAGCCTCGCTCGACGACCTCGCGGGTCTCGTGGGGGCCGCGGCCCGCCGCCGGCCGGAGCTGCAGGTCGTCCTCGGGAGCGCCATCCGCCGGCGCCGGGCCTGGATCGAGGCGCTCGGCGCGGACCCGCCAGGAAGCCCTGACCGGATCGTCGACGGGCCGGCGATCGGGCCGCGGCGGCAGGCGAGCGAGGGCCTCCGGAGCGTGCTCGAGGGGCTCATCGCCGACCCGCTCGACGGCCGGCAGGCGCTCCGCTCGACGGTCGCATCACTGGCCGATCTCCTCGATCGGCGGATCGAGGTCGTCGAGGTCGGCCACGACGGCGGCACGCGGGCTGTGGCGGCCCCGGGAGCCCCCGGCGAGGAGCCGACGGCGTCCGCCGTCACGACGGCCCGTGGGGCGCTCGTGCCGCCGGAGCCTGACGACGCCATCGTCGACGGGGTCCTGGCCTGGACGACCGGGAGCCTGGACCGGCACCGGATGGGCGATCGGCTGCGCGATCTCAGGGCAGGCCCGTGGTCCGACGCCGCCGGCGAGGGGGCCCGCCTCCGGCTCGCGGCCGCCAGGGCGGCACTCGCCCGGATCGCGGCGCTGACGCCCGAGCTCGGCGCCCTTCCGGCCCCCGACCTGACGATCGTCTCGGGTGGCTGCTTCGCGGTCGTCCCGGCCGCCGCGGTCGTCCTCGCCGTGGCCGACACGATGCGGCGGACCGGCGCCACCCAGCTGGCCGCCGACCCCGCCCGGCTTCTTGGGCCGATCGGCACGATCGAGGATCCGATCGAGCGGCGGGCCCTCCTCGCGGACATCGCCGG
>MGOD01000003.1:2370-2752 GCA_001795245.1 Chloroflexi bacterium RBG_16_70_13 | reverse complement strand
GAGCCTGATCCTGGCCACGGGCCTGGGAGCCCGGCGCGATGTCGGGAAGGTCGGGCATCTGGCGCTCGAGCACGACGGTTCCACGACCTACCATGAGCTCGTGGCCGGCGAGCTGGCGTTCCTCGACCTGGCCCCGGGAGCGCCGGCAACCGCGACGCTCGAGCTCCGCGAGACCGCACGCCTGGGACGCCGGACCCGTCGCGTGTCCGTCGCGGTCAGCGGCGGGATTGCCGGCCTGCTCGTCGACCTCCGCGACATTCCGCTGCGGCTGCCCGATCGACGAGACCGCCGCCGGAGCGTGCTCTCCGCCTGGTCCGCGCTCGCCTGGCCGGTGGACGATCGATGAGCGTGATCCGAGACCTGCCGCCCGGCGCTGATCCCG
>MGOD01000003.1:2048-2357 GCA_001795245.1 Chloroflexi bacterium RBG_16_70_13 | reverse complement strand
GCCGCCGACGGGAGCGTGGCCCTTCCCGGCGGGCTGTCCCTCGTCGCGGCCCGCAGGGTCGTCATCGGGCCGGTCGACGCGACCTTCGCGCTCCGGCCCGGTGACCGGGCGCTCGTCGCCCACGGTGAGGCGGTCGTCCGCGGCGCGCCGCTCGCCGATCGACTCCGCGACCCCCGCACCGAGGTCGTCGCCGGGCCGCTCGACGCCGAGGCCGCGATCCCGGGTAGGGAATGGACGGCGCCGCCCTCGCGACGGCACGGCGACGCGGCGCCGGAGCGCGGAGAGCTGCTCTTCCAGAGCGGCGGCCGC
>MGOD01000003.1:1686-2021 GCA_001795245.1 Chloroflexi bacterium RBG_16_70_13 | reverse complement strand
GCGCGAGCCGCTCGAGGCACCGTTTGCCGGGATCGTCCGCGAGGTCCGCCCCGGGTCGGCCATCGGGCTCCGCTCGCCGGCCCGAGCGATCCTGGGCCGCGAGGTCCTCGCCGGCCCGGCGTCCGGCCGGCTGGAGGTGATCGCCCCGCGCGACGGCGAGGTCCGAGCGCCGGAGATCAACGTCGGCGGGGCCGGCGCCATTCTCGTCGTCGGCGCCCACATCGACGCCGAGGCGATCACCCGCGCCCGGGCGGTCGGGGTCCGGGGCATCGTCGTCGCTTCCCTCGGGGTCAAGGAGCGGCGTGACGTGCTGGCCTCGGAGCGGCGCGGTCAGG
>MGOD01000003.1:970-1653 GCA_001795245.1 Chloroflexi bacterium RBG_16_70_13 | reverse complement strand
GCCGTCCGACACCCGATCGCGACGCCGGTCATGGCTGTTCTGGAGCGCGTCGCCGGCCACCCCGTCGCGATCGTCGCCGATCCGCCCTGTCTCGTGATCGACGATCCCGGGATGGAGCTGCCCGCCCCGGAGCCGGACCTCGTGCGCGTCCTCGCCGGACCGCTGGCCGGGGCCGAGGGTCGTTGGGCCGGCCTCGCCGGACCGCATCGCTTTCCGGGGGGCGTGGTCCTCGAGGCCGGCTACGTCCGGTTTGCCGGCCGGCCCGCCCTCGCCGTTCCGCTCGGGGACCTCGAGCGCTTCACCTGAGAGAGCGGGGGGGCGAGAGGCCCGGGAGCCCCCGACCGGCAGGCCGGCGGACCATCGGCTACGCTCGGCTGATGACCCTCGCACCGCTCGCGTCCGAGCGCATCACGACGAGCCCGGAGGCGACGCAGCGGCTGGCCGCGGCGCTCGCCCGCGTCGCCGCGCCCGGGGACCTGGTGTGCCTGTGGGGCGAGCTGGGAGCCGGCAAGACGGCCTTCGCCCGGGGCTTCGGGCGCGGGCTGGGGGTCAGGACGACGATCAGCTCGCCGACGTTCATCCTCATGGCCGAGCACGAGGGGCGGCTGCCGCTCTTCCACCTGGACCTGTACCGGCTCTCGGATGCCAGCGACGCCTGGGCCGGCGGGCTCATCGACGACCGG
>MGOD01000003.1:551-698 GCA_001795245.1 Chloroflexi bacterium RBG_16_70_13 | reverse complement strand
CGGAACGTCGCGGATCGTCGTCGCCGGCGGCTCGGTGGAGGGACGACTGCTCGGCGCGATCGAGGAGCCCGCCGGCCATCGCCACGGCGAGCGGCTCCTGGCCGCGATCGAGCAACTCGTCGGCGAGGCGCGCCTCGAGCTCGCGGA
>MGOD01000003.1:401-523 GCA_001795245.1 Chloroflexi bacterium RBG_16_70_13 | reverse complement strand
CCAGGGGCTTTCACGGGCCTCCGCGTCGGCCTGGCCACGGCGAAGACGCTGGCCCACGCCCGGGGCCTCCCGATCGTCGGGGTTGGCACCGGCGAGGCGCTGCTTCGCGCGGCCGGGGCGGA
>MGOD01000003.1:0-331 GCA_001795245.1 Chloroflexi bacterium RBG_16_70_13 | reverse complement strand
CCGGGTGGAGGTCCGCCCGGGACGCGAGGCCCGGCTCCTGCCCGGTGGGTCGGACCCTGATCCTGGCCCGGGGGACGTCCTCGTCGCGGTCGACCTGGCCGGGCGGGCGCCCGAGGCCGCCGTCAGCCGGGGCGAACGGGCCATCGCCGGCCTCGCCGGCGCGCTCCTCGAGCTGGGGGCGGCGAGACTGGCGGCCGGGGGCGCGGACGACGCGGCGCACCTCGTGCCCGAGTATGTCAGCCTGCCCCGCGGCGTCCGCGCGGCGGGCGGGGAGATCGAGTGGTCGCACGGCCGCCGGTGAGGCTCCGCGTGGGTCCGATGACCGTCGACG
>MGOD01000002.1:12008-13638 GCA_001795245.1 Chloroflexi bacterium RBG_16_70_13 | reverse complement strand
TCCTGACCGCGCCGTCCGTCGCCAGCGCGAACGGCGCAGAGCCCAGGGGCACGGGATCGATGCCCAGGGCGAGGTGGTGCATGATCGGGTTGCCGACGATCGTGACCTCGAGGATGTCGGCGGCGTCCACCTCGGCTCGCTGGGCGAGTCCCGTGACGAGGGAGCCGAGGGCGTCACGGACGACCCTGGTCATCTCGGCCGCACCGCCCTCGTGCAGCATCGCGTACGAGACCCGGCTCATGAGGTCCTCGCCAAACCGGATCTGGGGATTCATCACGCCGTCCGAGGCGAGGACCGCGCCGTCGGCGAGGTCGGCGAGATGGCCGGCGATGGTGGTCGAGCCGATGTCGATGGCGACGCCCAGGGCCCGGTCGTGGAGGCCCGGCCAGACCGAGGTCACGTCCCGCCCGTCGTGGATCGCGACCGTGACGCGGTAGGCGCCGGCCTCGAGGGCCGGCTGGACATCGCGGATGACGTGGAGGTCGACCTCGAGGGCGTCGCCGTGGAGGCCCCACTCGGACGTGAGCGCACCTCGCAGCCGGGCGAGGTCGCCGCCCGGCGTCTCGAGCGTCGGCCGCTCGACCTCGACCTCGAAGAGCCGGACGACGGGGTCGATGACGAAGTCGCGGACCGGCACGCCCTTCCGGACGACCTGCCGGTGGACCTGGCTCTCGGGCGGGACGTCGACGAGGATGTCGCCGTGGATCGCCGCCCGGCAGCCGAGCCGGCGGTCGGCGGAAAGGCCGCGGAGGCGGTCATACTCCGCCTCGTCGGCGCCGGCCGGCGAGAGGTGCCCGCCGGCCGAGGTGATGCCGTGCTTCGGGAACTCGCCCTCGGCCGGCCGGACCTGGCAGCGGCCGCACAGCCCGCGCCCGCCGCAGACCGAGTCGAGATCGACGCCGAGAGCGCGGGCCGCGTCGAGGACCGTCGTGCCCTCGGCGAAGCGGCCGCGCCGCCCTGACGGGGTGAAGATGACAAGCGCGTCGGCAGCCGAAGTCACGAGGATCCGGTCCCGCCGGCTCCGCCACCGACCGCCGGACCCGCGGCCATGGCCCGCCGGTTGACGCGCCGGCCCCGCTCGCCGGGCCCGCCTGCGCCGTCCGGCCCCCTGCCGTTCCCCGGCACGGGCACCGGCCGGTTCGCCCGGATCCAGCGGGCCGCGTCCTCGTCGTTGCCCGTGAGGACGTCGGCGGCCATGATCGCGGCCCTGACCTCGGCCGAGAGCGGGTTCGTGATGGCCGATGTCAGGCCGGAGGCGATCGCCATCGGCAGGAACGCGGCGTTGATCCCGTCGCGGTTCGGCAGCCCGAAGCTGACGTTGCTGGCCCCGCACGTCGTGTTCACGCCGAGCTCCTCACGCAGGCGCCGGACGAGCCGGAAGACCTGCTGGCCCGCTGTCCGCATCGCGCCGATCGGCATGACCAGGGGGTCGACGACGATGTCCCGGCGCGGGATGCCGTGGTCCGCGGCCCGCTCGACGATCCGTTTCGCGACCTCGAAGCGCACGTCGGGGTCCTCGCTGATCCCGGTGTCGTCGTTGGAGATCGCGACGACCGCCGCGCCGTGCTTCCGGACAAGTGGCAGCACCCGCTCCATCCGCTCCTCCTCGCCGGTCACGCTGTTGACGAGC
>MGOD01000002.1:8952-11997 GCA_001795245.1 Chloroflexi bacterium RBG_16_70_13 | reverse complement strand
GACGTACGCGGCCAGCCCCGCCTCGAGCGCCTCGACGATCGAGGAATCGATGGACAGCGGGACATCGACGAGCGACTGGACGAGGCGGACGGTCTGGGCGAGGATCCCCGGCTCGTCGGCGAGGGGGATGCCGGCGTTGACGTCGAGCATGTGGGCGCCGGCCTCGACCTGGGCGATCGCGTCGCGCTCGACGCGGCTGAAGTCGCCGGCCCGCATCTCATCGGCAAGGAGCTTCCGGCCGGTCGGGTTGATCCGCTCGCCGATGAGCACGAACGGCCGGTCGAAGCCGAGGACGACCTCCCGGGACGCGGACGACACGACGGTGTGGGTGGCCTTCGTCATGCCAGGCGATCCTCGGGGGCTCGGTCGGGGTCGAGGCCGCCCGAAGCGATGAGACGGGCCAGGACTTCCTTGGTGTAATGGGCCTCGAGGCGGGCGGCCTCGGCGGTGGCCTCGGCCTCGAGATCGTCGCCGCAGGAGCGGCCCTCGCGCCGCCAGTCCTCGATGTAGTCGCCGAAGGCCTTGCGGCCGGCCTTCATCGCCGCCTTGTCGATCGCAACCTGGAAGCGGGGGTGGAGGACGACCTTGTGCGACTCGCGGCGATCCTTGGCGACGACCTGGGCGGGAATGTCGCGCCACCAGATGACGGTCAGCAGGCCGGCCATCAGGCGTCTCCGCCAACGGATGCTGTCACCCGTCGGCGGCTGATCCCGGAGGTCCCCGTAGGCCGCGGATGACTGGGCGTCACGATGTCGCGCTCTGGGCGCCCCGCACGGGCGGCATCGAGCCGTACAGCGCTCACCTGCGCCCGATTCATGATCCGTTCATGACGCCTGGTCACGGAACCGGCGCCAAGGCCTACCGACGAGCGCTCATTGGCACGCAGTGACTGGGCGTCATCTCCCTGGGCAGCAGCAGACCGAAGAGCCGCAACCGACCTCATCGCCGGGGCGAGCTCGCCGAAGCCGGTAAAGCGCCGCTCGAAGCGGAGGCCCAGGCGGCGGGCGCCGCGTCGGGCTGCCACCGTGAGGACCGGATCGTCGGTCTGGGCGAGGTAGAGGACGCGGGAGTAGTTGCCGAAGTACTGCGGCAGGAGCTCCGGGTGGCAATCCAGGCCCAGGCCACGGATGACAAGCCGGTCGAAGTTCCGGGCCAGGAAATCGGTCAGATAGAAGGTCCCGGGTTCGGCCTCGGTGAGGGCTGCGAACGCGGCGCGCCCCGCGTAGACCTCGTAGCAGTGGGCGCCCTCGAGGCGGGCGACGCCTTCCTCCTCGAGGACCCGGTCGAGGAGCCCGCCGGTGCCGCAATCCGCGTAGGCGACGAAGAGTTGCTCGCGACCGGCGGCTCGGGCCTTCCGGATCCGGCCGCGAACGGCCTCCGGGATCCGCTCCGGGCGGTTGTGGAGCGTCGCCGGCAGGCAGGTCAGGTCGACCTCGGGGAAGCCTGCCCGCCGGGTGAGGGCAACCAGCTCGCGAGCCAACGCCCCGCACCCGATGACGAGCGGCCGCGCGGCCGAGGTCGCCATGTCCCTCCTACGCGACCTGCGCACGGCGTTCGTCGACCAGCCGCCGTGCTGTCTCGGACGCGACGGCGGCGTCGCGGCAATAGGCATCGGCGCCGACGGCCCGCCCGAACTCCTCGTTGAGCGGCGCGCCGCCGACGAGGACGATGTAGTCGTCCCGGATGCCGCGCTTCTTGAGCTCCTCGATGACGACCTTCATGTAGGGCATCGTCGTCGTCAGGAGGGCGGACATGCCCAGGATGTCGGGCTTGTGCTGCTCGAGGGCGTTGATGAACTTGTCGGCATCGGTGTTGATGCCGAGGTCGTGGACCTCGAAGCCGGCGCCCTCGAGCATCATCGCCACGAGGTTCTTGCCGATGTCGTGGATGTCGCCCTTGACCGTCCCGATAACGACCTTGCCGACCGGCTTCGCGCCGGTCTCGGCGAGGAGCGGGCGGAGGATCGCCATGCCGGCCTTCATCGCGTTGGCGGCGAGGAGAACCTCGGGCACGAAGAGGATCCCGTCGCGGAAGTCGATGCCGACGATCCGCATCCCCTCGACGAGGGCGTCGTTGAGGACGCGATCCGGCGACCAGCCGCGGCCGAGGAGGATGTTCGTGCCCTGGGAAATCTCCGGCGCCATGCCGTCGTAGAGGTCGTTGTGCATCTGCTCGACGAGCTCGTCGTCGGCGAGCCCGTTGAGATCGATGTCCTGGTAGCCGTCCTGGGTCATCGGGTGGTCTGGCTCCCTGCGTCGCGGCCTCCCCGCGAGGCGGGGATGGTCGATGGCCGGCCGATCGCCGTCGAGGCCCGGTTCCATCGTGCGGGCGGTGCCGCATCGTGGAACGATGCCGTATGATGGAACGCGCCGACCGCCAGCCTAGCCCACCGAGGGGTCCGATGTCCAGAGTCCAGAGCATCGAGCGAGCCTTCGCCGTGCTCGGCGCGCTCGTCGGCGGGCCGCTCGGGGTCACCGATGTCGCCGGTCGGACGGGCCTCCCGAAATCGACCGCCGCCCGGCTGCTCGCCTCGCTCGAGGGCGAGGGCGCCGTGGAACAGGTGCCCGGGGAGACGCGCTACCGGCTGGGACCGCGGATCGCCGCCCTGGGCTCCGGCCTGCGTGACCGGCGCGGGCTCGTGGCGATCGCCCACCCCACGCTCCTGGCGCTCGCCGGGGAGCTCGGCGAGGCGGCCGGGCTGTCCGTGCCCGATGGCCGGACGGTCCACTACGTCGACCAGGTCGACTCGCCGAACCCGGTCCAGGTCCGCGACTGGACCGGCTCCCGGATCCCGATGCACGCGGTCTCCTCGGGCCAGGTCTTCCTCGCCCACTTCGGAGCGCCGGCGCTGGCCCGCTACCTGGCCGAGCCGCTCGAACGGTTCACGCCGAACACGCGGACGGACGCGGGCGCGCTCCTCGAGCGGCTCCGGGACGTGCGGCGCGAGGGCCACGCCTGGGTCCGGGAGGAGTTCGCCATCGGTATCACCTCGGTCGCGGCTGCGGTGGCCGGCGCCGACGGCGAGGTCGTGGCCGCCGTCCACGT
>MGOD01000002.1:8704-8886 GCA_001795245.1 Chloroflexi bacterium RBG_16_70_13 | reverse complement strand
TCCGATCCGCGGCGGCGGCGGTCGGGGTCAGGCTGCGGGCGAGCGCGTGACCGCCGAGGGCGCCGTCCCCAGGCCGGCCAGGTCCGACGCGCCGCTGTTCCAGGTCGTCCTCGCGCTGTTCGTGGCCGGCCTGGCCTTCCGCGGCCAGGTGCTCGTCGTGGGGCCGCTGCTGCCGGAGATCC
>MGOD01000002.1:8490-8652 GCA_001795245.1 Chloroflexi bacterium RBG_16_70_13 | reverse complement strand
GGTCCTGTGCATGGCCTTCCTCGCCCCGTTCGGGCCGGTCCTGGCAGCCTCGATCGGGCCGACCCGGGCCGTCGCCGCCTGCCTGGCCGCGGTCGGCGGGTTCGGGCTGCTCCGGGCGATCGTCCCGGGCGCCGCGCCGGTGATCCTCCTGACGATCGGGAT
>MGOD01000002.1:7958-8468 GCA_001795245.1 Chloroflexi bacterium RBG_16_70_13 | reverse complement strand
TCGGGCCGGTCCTGGCCCAGGTCGTACGGCGCTCGGCCCCGCGAAACCCGGAGCTCGGCACCGGCGCGTACGCGATGGGCTACATCGTCGGCGCCTCGTCGAGCGCGGCCCTCGCGGTCACCCTCGCGGGGGCGTTCGGTGGCTGGCGCGGGGCCTTCGCCGCGATCGCGGTCGCGGCGCTCGGCTCGCTCGTCGCGTGGTGGCTGCTGGCGCCCCACGACGGCCACGAGCGGCGCGTCGCGCCACGGCTGCCGAACCTGCCCTGGCGGCGCGGGGTCGCCTGGCTCTTCGGGATCGTGTTCGGGATCCAGTCGCTGCTCTTCCACGCCGGGGTTGCATGGCTGGCAAGCATCTACCTCGAGCGTGGCTGGACGGCTGCCGATGGCGCGTACCTCACGGCGCTTTTCTCCGGGATCGGGATCCTGGCGACGCTCGTGGTGCCGCTCGTGACGCGCGCCCTGCCGGCGCGGCGAGCCCAGCTGGCGGCAGCCTCGGCCGTCGCGGTCATCG
>MGOD01000002.1:4803-7883 GCA_001795245.1 Chloroflexi bacterium RBG_16_70_13 | reverse complement strand
CTCTTCGGCTTCGGCGTGGGGCTGACGTTCCCGCTGTGCCTCACCCTGCCGCTCGATGCCGCAAGCTCGCCGGCCGAGGCCTCGTCGGTCGCCGCGCTGATGCTCCTGGTCGGCTACCTGATCTCGTCGGTCGGGCCGGTGCTCCTGGGAGCGCTTCGGGACGCCACCGGCGACTTCACGCTCGCCGGCTGGCTCGTCGCCGGAATGGCGGTCGTCCTCCTCGCCGGCACCTTCAGCCTCTCGCCCCGCCGGATCCACGGCGACCCTCGTCCGGCTCAATAAGCCAGCGTTCGGATCCCCTGCCTCGCGAAGTCCTTCCGGTTGCGCGTGACGACGACCGCGTCGAGATCGATGGCCAGCCCCGCAATGAGAGCGTCGCCGAGCGCACGCTTGCCACCGGCGTCGTTGCGCTCGCGACGGGCAGCACCGGCCCAACGGGCGGCCGCCGGCGATGTCGAGACGTACTCGAGGGCATCGAGGAGGACGGTGATATGTCGAAGATCGTCCGGCTCGCCGCGGGACAACGCTTCGCACGTGACCACATCACAGGTATAGAGCTCGTGGCCCTCCTCGTACAGGCGGAACATCAGCGCCGTTGCGGCAGCGTCGCGATTGGCATGGTCGATGAGCAATGTCGAGTCGAGGAGGTAGCGCACGTCAGTCAGTCTCCTCGGAGCGGAGCTCCTCGATGAGGGCGCTGACCTCTTCGCGGGTCATCGGCCGTCCGCCCTTGGGGACCAGCGATCCATAGGAGTCCTCGATCGCCTTCCGAAGGCGGTCGCGCTTGACGCGCTGGGCGACGGCGTCGGCGACGTAGCGGCTCCGACCCCGCGGGCCGGCGATCTCATCGACCTGGCGGAGCAGTTCCTCGGGCAGGGTCAGGTTTGTCCGGGTGAGCGCCATTTCGTGCTCCGAAATGTGCTTTGATATGCGCATACTGTAGCACACTGTGGCGCCCGTTCAGGCTAGCTCCCGAGCTTCGAGGCCCTGAGCGAGAGGAGCACGTGGGCATTAGGCGGGAACAGTGAGATTGTTGGGTTCTTCGCTCTGAGGCGGTTCCTGTTTGGTCCGGGCTGACCCAATCGCGGAAGACCCATGCACGAGGCCCGGGCCCCGCAGTTCGCTGCCCGTGTAGTACACGGCGCCACCGGCCGATCCAGATGTCAAATGTTCGGCCCCACGTCGGAGTACCTCCGACACGGTCAGCCCCCGGGCGCCGGCATACTCGGTGATCCGGGCCAGGAGATCCGGCGCGACGCGCACGGCGACCACGGACGCCTGACTCTTTGGCGGCCTCGCCTCGACGAGCTCCCCTAGCTCGACGTCCATCTCGGTGTCTCGTTCTTCGTTCACGAACCGCTCCTATACCGGGAAACCTGGCTTGGGCTCGCGGCGAATGCGGTTGTTGGCCGCCAGACGTCCTCGGATCCCCACCGTTCGATTGGGACGACTAGGTTTCTGCCGTGGCGGGTAGGTCCGACCATCACGTGGCTGGCACGCCGTCCTGGTCGATTGACGTAGTAGCGGGGCCACTTGGCCCACACCTGCTGGACCTCGTCGACCGAGACCTTGTTCGCCTTGAACTTGGCCTCGTTCTCATCGTCGAAGACGAGTGCCGCGACGTCAATCTGCCGCACACGACCACCTCGTATTGCATATCGTATGACGCATGGTATGATATCGGCGCAGTGACGTCAACAACGAGGTGTCCGCGATGATCCAGGAGTTTCTGATGCTGGCGGATCGCGCCGAGGCGGCCAACGGCAAGATCTTCATTCACGGCGGCGGTGTCGACCGCCACCTCGTCAATCCTCGGGCGAATCCTCCATACCAGCTCAATGCTGACGTGGCGTTCGGCATCCTCACCGACTGGACCGAGACGAACACGGACCACGTGTTCGCGCTCAAGATCCTGAACGAGGATGGTCATCAGGCCTGGGGCATGGAAGCGCAGTTCCAGGTCGGCCGGCCACCCGGCGCCAAGGCCGGTCAGCAATTCCGCCAGTTGATCGCCGTCCGAGGGCCGATCCCGATGCCGGCCCGGGGGGCGTTCAAGCTCGTGTTGGAGATCGACGGCAAGGAACAGGAACCGCCGTTCAGGTTTTGGATCGACGCCGCGCCCGTACCTCAACAGTGAAGTGTCCATTCCGCAAGGTATGCAGTGTCACCGTGCGGCCGCTCGGCGCCGCGTCACTTGAACACGCGACGCAGCTCGTCGAGCCCAAATGCGTGACACACGGTCCGGCCGGAGGCGAGCGATCAGCTCGAGCTACCCGCGGCGGCGGCGGACCTCGGCGCTGATGGCGGGCACGACTGCGTGGAGGTCGCCGATCACCGCGTAGTCGGCGATGGACATGATCGGGGACTCGGGGTCGGTGTTGATGGCCAGGATCCGCTTGGCGGCCTTGCAGCCGACGATGTGCTGGATGGCGCCGCTGATGCCGCAGGCGATGTAGAGATCGGGCGCGATCCGCTGGCCGGTCTGGCCGACCTGCTGGGTGTGGGGGCGCCAACCGTTCGAGGTCACGACCCTGGACACGCCGATCGCGCCGCCGAGAAGGTCGGCCAGCTCCTCGAGCTCCGAGAACGCGGCCGCCGAGCCGACGCCGCGGCCGCCGCCGACGACGACCTTCGCGTCGCTCAGCGACACCTCGCCGCGGGCGGGCGCTTCGTGGCCCGTCACGCGGACGACGAGATCGGATGCGGAGACGACGGGCGCGAAGGTCGCGACCGCCGCAGCCGGCGACCCGGCCCGCTCGTCGACGGCCACCGCGTGCGGAGCGACGCTGAGCAACCGGATCGGGGCATCCAGGGTCGCGTCCTCGAGGAGGCTGCCGGCCCAACGCTGGCGGGTGAGCCGCCACGGATCCCCGGGTGTCACGGACACGACGTTCGCGGCCAGTGGCAGCCCGAGCCTGGCCGCCGCATGGGCCAGGACCTCGGCGCCGCGGTCCGAACCCGGTGCCAGCAGGGCGGACGCACCGCGTGCGGCAGCGAGCGACGCGAGCGACGCGCCCCAGGCCGCCGGCGCGTACGCCGCGGCGATCGCAGGATCGTCGACGATGTTGGCGGTCGAGACA
>MGOD01000002.1:337-4763 GCA_001795245.1 Chloroflexi bacterium RBG_16_70_13 | reverse complement strand
CGCCGATGAGCAGTGCCTCGACGGGCGCGCCCCCCAGGTCCGTCGCCAGCCCACGGGCGAAGGCCAGCGTTTCGAGCGAGACGCGGTCGACCTCACCGGCCGCGTGCTCGACGAAGACGGCGATCGGCCCGCTCACGCGTCGAGGACCCCGATCTTCTCGAGGAGATCGACGACCGCCGGCGCGGCCTCGGCGCCCCGGCCGATGATCTCGGCCTCGGACGCCTGCTCCTCGGGAAGGCGCAGGACGACCATCAGCGGGCCGAGTGCGGCACCGGCAGCGGCCGCCGGTCCCCCACTGGCCGCGCCGACGGGAATCCGCTCGACCTCCTTCTTCTTCGCTCGCAGCCGGCCCGGCACCGACGGGTAGCGGGGGAGATTGATCCCCTCCTTGACCCCCACGACGGCCGGCAGCGGCAGCTCGTACGTCTCCCAGCCGCCACCGGGCGCCTCGCGCCGGGCGGTGATGCGTTCGTCGCCGACCTCGAGGCCCTTGAGGCCCGTCACGACCGGCCGCCCCAGCGCCACGGCGACCCGGATCCCGACCTGGTAGCCGCCGCTGTCGGCCGACTCGTTGCCGAAGACGATGAGATCGAAGCCCCCGTCCGCGGCCTCCTGGGCCCGCACGGCGTCCGCGATGGCGGTGGCGGTCGATACCGGGTCCCACTCCGAGCCGTCGGTCTCGAGGAGGACGGCCCGCTCGATGCTCAGGGCCATCGCGTCCCGGAGCTGGTCCTCGGCGGCAGCCGGGCCCAGTGTCAGCACGGCCGACGAGCCGCCATGGGCCTCGACGATCCGGACCGCCTCCTCGACCCCGCACTCCTCGTGCGGGCTGATCGTGAAGCCGAGGAACTTCGTGTCGATGGCCTGACCATCGGCGGTCAGGACGATCCGGCCCCCGGTCTGGGGCACCCGCTTGACGCAGACGAGGACGTTCACGTGGATCGGCTACGCCCGAATGCGCGAGTTGTCCGGATCGAAGAGCGGCGTCGCGCCGGCGACCGCGACCGTGACCGGGTACCGCTCGCCAAAGTACTCGACCTGCAGCCGCTCCCCGACCTTCGCGTGCGTCGGCGGGAGGTACGCCATGAGCAGGTGCTTCCCGACCGACGGACCCGAGCCGGCCGAGGTCACGTACGAGCCACGACCCTTCGCATCGACGATCCGCCGGCCCTCGAGGTCGAGGATCGGCTCGCGGCCGAGCATGTAGCGCCTCACGCCGGTCGACGACGTCGGGTCGTCGACGGTCAGCGTGCAGAGCGTCGCGGCGGGCGGCGCAGGCCGCTGCTGCTCGTACGCCGCGCGGCCGACGAAGTCGGCGTCCTTGAGGGTCGGCCGGGCCATCCCGGCCTCGACGAGGTTGAAGTCGAGCTCGAGCTCGGCGCCGTGGGCCCGGTAGCCCTTCTCGAGCCGGGCCGTGACAGCGTACGTGCCGATCCCCACCGGGGCCATCCCGTGCGGCTGGCCGGCCCGCCAGAGGGCATCCCAGACCCGTAGCCCCTGCTCGATCGGGACGTAGATCTCCCAGCCGAGCTCGCCGACGTAGCTGATCCGCGAGGCGAGCGTCCGGACGCCATCGATGTCGACGGCCTTCGAGGTCAGGAACGGGAAGCCGGCGTGGCTGAGGTCGGCGCCCCCTTCGGCGGCGGCCGCCAGGATGTCCCGCGCCCGCGGGCCCCACAGCCCGAACGTCGTGAGGCTGTTCGTGGCGTCATACAGCTGCGCCGATCCGTCCGCCGGCATGCCATCGATGAAGATCTTGCGGTCTCGCATTCCCAGGCCGCCACCGGTCACGACCCGGAACAGGTCGTGCCGCAGCCGCATGATCGTGAGGTCGGCCAGGATCCCGCCGGCGGGGTTGAGGAGCGGCGTGTAGACGGTCCGCCCCGGCGCCACGTCCACGCGGTTGACGCACAGTCGCTCCAGCGCGGCGCAGGCCCCCGGCCCGCTGACATCGAAGATCGCGAAGGCCGAGAGGTCCACGAGGCCGGCCCGGTCGCGCATCGCGAGATGCTCGGCGTTGATGATCGGGCTCCACCAGCGCGATTCCCACTCGGCCGCGCGGGGCATCACGCGGTCGCCGTACTCGGCCAGGAGGGACTCGTT
The DNA here is from genome assembly GCA_001795245.1 of Chloroflexi bacterium RBG_16_70_13. Lineage (GTDB taxonomy): Bacteria > Chloroflexota > Limnocylindria > Limnocylindrales > CSP1-4 > UBA5189. The sequence continues at coordinate 2,660 of MGOD01000002.1, read as the reverse complement.
GGTGCCGTACCAGAACGGTCGCTCCCAGCCGGCCGCCTCGAAGAACGTCGCCCCAAGCTCGACGTGTCGGTCGTAGGCCGGCGAGAGCCGAATCGGCCGGTTGGAGGCCCACTGCTCCATCGGGTGGACGATGCCGTAGGTCTTGTTGTAGCCCTCGGTCGTCCGGGCCGCAATGTGCTGGGCGGTCTTGTGGTGGTCGTAGAACCGGGCGACGTCGGAGCCGTGAGGATCGATCTCGGGGGTGCCGTGGGTCATCCACTCGGCCACCGTCTTCGCGATCCCCGGTGCCTCCTTGATCCAGATCGCGGCGACGGACCACAGCCCCTTGACCTCGGGCGTCTCGCCGATGATCGGGTTGCCGTCGGGGGTCAGCGACAGGAGGCCGTTGATCGCCAGCTTCACGCCCACGGACTCGTCACCGACGATCTCGGGGAAGAGCTCCAGGGCGTCCTCGAGCTGGGGGTCGAAGTCCTCCTGGGTGAAGGGCAGCATCGTCGGCGAGAGCGCCGAAGCGGCGATCGACGGGATGTCGTCGGCGTCCATGAGGATCGCCCGGTGGGCGTACGAGCCGATCTCGAAGCCGTTGCCGTGCTGGCGCTCGTACATGTTCGTGTCCATGTCGCGGACGATTGGGTAGTCGACCTCGCTCCCGGCGTTCGCGAACCGGGGCACCGGCCCGATGTCGATCATCTGGTGGACCGCCGGCTGGAGCGGGATCGAGGCGCCGGCCATCTTCGCGAGCCGGGGGCTCCAGATGCCGCAGGCGATGACGACGACCTCGGTCTCGACCTCGCCCCCGTCCGTCCGGACGCGGGTGACCCGGCCGTCCTTCGTATCGATGCCGGTGACCTCGACGCCGGCCGTGACGGTGAGCGCGCCGAGGTCCATCGCCGCCTGGCGCATGAGCGTCCCGGCCTGGAGGGAATCGACGATCCCGACGCCGGGCGTGTAGAAGCCGCCGAGGATGACGGTCTCGTCGATGAACGGGACCATCGCCTTGACCTCGGCCGGGGTCAGGAGGCGGGCGCCCTCCACACCCCAGGACGTCGAGGAGGCGATCCGGCGCTTCAGCTCCCCGAGCCGTTCCGGCGTCCGGGCGACCTCGATGCCGCCGCACTCGTGGTAGACACCGAGGTCGCGGTACTGGTTGGCGCTGTCGAGCGTGAAGGCCGCCATCTCCTTGGAGTGGTCGGTCAGGAAGATGAAGTTCGAGGCATGGCCGGTGGAGCCGCCGGGGTTCGGGAGGGTGCCCTTCTCGATGAGCAGGATGTCCTTCCAGCCCTGCTTCGCCAGGTGCCAGGCCATGCTGTTGCCGACGATCCCGGCCCCGATGACGACGACCTTCGCGCGCTCCGGCAGCGTTGCCATGACTCCTTAGCCTCCAGTGCCCGCCCCCGCGACACGCGGGCGACGCCCGCGAGTGGCTGGTCAGGCGAGATTGATGACGACGGTCTTGAGCTCGGTCAGGCGCTCGATGAGGTAGCGCCCGCCGACCCGGCCCAGGCCGCTCTGCGAGCCGGCCCGGCCGCCGAACGGGAGGTGCGACTCCCAGTAGTTCGTGCCCTCGTTGATGTTGACCCATCCGGCCCGGACCGATTCGGCGAACCGGAGCCCGACCCTGAGATCACGGGTGAAGATCGCGTTGAGGAGACCGAAGGCCGAGGCGTTGACAACCTCGATCGCCTCGTCGATGCCGCGGATCCTGGTGATGGGAGCCACGGGCCCGAACGTCTCCTCGCGGGCGATGTCCATCTGGGCCACGACGCCGGTGATGACCGTCGGCTGGAAGAAGAGCGGGCTGCCGAGGTCGGGGCTGCGGGCGCCACCGGCGACGACGGTCGCGCCGGTCGCCTGGGCCTGGGCAACGTGACGCTCGGTCTTCGTGGCGGTCCGCTCGTTGTTGAGCGGGCCCATCGTCGTCAGCGGGTCGAACGGGTCGCCGAGGCGGGTCTCGCGCCGGATGGCGCTGGTGAGGCGGTCGAGGTAGGCGTCGTGGACACGCTCGTCGACGAGGATCCACTCGCCGGCGGTGCAGCTCTGGCCGGCATTGAGGAAGCAGGCCGTCAGGGTGGCGGTCACGGCAGCATCGAGGTCGGCGTCGTCGAGGATGACGAGCGGGCCGTTGCCGCCCATCTCGAGGAGGAGCTCCTTGCCGAGCGCCTGCGCCTCGATCTTCCGGCCGGTCGCGCTGGAGCCGATGAAGCCGACCGCCGCGACGTCCGGGTGGCCCGCCAGCTCGTCGCCGACCTCCGAGCCGGGCCCGGTCACGAGGTTGAAGACACCCTTCGGAAGGTCCGCCTCGGCGAAGCACGAGGCGAGGACG
>MGOD01000002.1:0-263 GCA_001795245.1 Chloroflexi bacterium RBG_16_70_13 | reverse complement strand
CTCAGCGGGCATCGTGTACGGCCAGTTCCAGGGCGTGATGACGCCGACGACGCCGAGGGGCACGCGGTAGACGAGGACCCGCTTCCGGGGATCGACGGACGGCGGCATGATCCCGTCGAGGCGGGTCGCATCGGCGGCCGCCATCCGGACGTAGACGATGAGCTCCTCGACCTCGCCGTACGCCTCGGCCTGGAGGGGCTTGCCCTGGTCGAGGGTCAGGGCCGTGGCCAGCTCGTCCCGGCGGGCGTCCAGGACGCGGGCGA
>MGOD01000001.1:4629-5083 GCA_001795245.1 Chloroflexi bacterium RBG_16_70_13 | reverse complement strand
CTTATGACCCGGCCGGTCGTCAGGGTGCCATGTACCCACCTCGGTGCGGTCCGCACGCCGGGCGGGGCGCCGGTCCCGGACCTCGGGGCCCGAGCGCCGAAGGTATCGTGACGGCGGTGGGGACCCCGACGACCTACGAACGCCGCCTGCACGACCTGCTCGAGCGCGTCGCGAGCGGGGAGGTCTCGGCCTCCGCCGCCACCGGTGAGATCCGCGACCTCCCGTTCTCGGACCTGGGCTTCGCGAAGGTGGACCACCACCGCGAGCTCCGACAGGGCCGCTGCGAGATCGTCTACGCGGAGGGCAAGCTCCCCGAGGAGGTTCGGTCCATCGTCGCCGGGCTCCTGGAGGGCAACGTCGGCCCGATCCTCGTGACCCGGACCTCGCCCGAGCACGTGGACGCGGTGCGACAGGTGGCGGGCGGCCTGGAGGTCCTCGAGCGTCCGCGGGCGCG
>MGOD01000001.1:4372-4569 GCA_001795245.1 Chloroflexi bacterium RBG_16_70_13 | reverse complement strand
CGGGACCTCCGACCTGCCGGTCGCAGACGAGGCCGAGCTCACGGCGCGCATGATCGGCACCGAGACCGAGGTCGTCGCGGACGTCGGCGTCGCCGGCCTGCACCGGCTCGAGGCGGCGCGGCCCGGGCTCGAGCGGGCGGACGCGGTCGTGGTCGTCGCCGGGATGGAGGGGGCGCTCGCCAGCGTCGTCGGCGGCG
>MGOD01000001.1:4234-4361 GCA_001795245.1 Chloroflexi bacterium RBG_16_70_13 | reverse complement strand
CCCGTGATCGCCTGCCCGACGAGCGTCGGCTACGGCGCGACGTTCGGCGGGCTGGCCGCCCTGCTGTCGATGCTCGCCTCGTGCACGCCCGGGGTCGCGTGCGTGAACGTCGACGACGGCGTGGGCG
>MGOD01000001.1:4017-4114 GCA_001795245.1 Chloroflexi bacterium RBG_16_70_13 | reverse complement strand
CGGCGCCCCCCGCGACGCCGTGACCGACGCGGTCTCGAGCGTGCTCGGCCGCCGGATCGAGGTCGACACGCGGAGCGTGACCCGGCGCGGGCTCCGC
>MGOD01000001.1:0-3907 GCA_001795245.1 Chloroflexi bacterium RBG_16_70_13 | reverse complement strand
TGGCCGTCCTGTCGCGGCTCGGCGACGCGGAGGCCCGCGTGCACGGGGTCCCGGTCGCCGAGGTGCAACTGGAGGAGCTCGGCGCCGACGACACGCTCGTCGACGTGGTGGGCGTCGCGGCGGCGCTCGACGCGCTCGACGTCGGCACGATCGCCGTCCCGGCCGTCCCGCTCGGGCGCGGGGCGCGAGCGACCCTCGAGCTCCTGCGGGGCTTCGACGTCCGGCCACCCCAGGCCCCCGACGAGCTGCCCGAGCCCGTCACGCCGACCGGCGCGGCGATCCTCACGGCGCTCGGCGAGCCCGTGCCGGAGATGCCCGAGATGCGCCTGGAGGCCGTGGGCGTGGGCGCCGGTGCCCGGGATCCCGCCGGGGTCGCGAACGTGGTGCGCGTCCTGCTCGGCACGCCCACGGGCGCTGCCGCCGGTGGGCGGCGGCTGGTGGTGGTCGAGGCCAACGTCGATGACCTGTCGCCCGAGCTGGTGCCCGACGCGATCGAGGCGCTCCTGCAGACCGGGGCGCTCGACGCGTGGTCGACGCCGATCGTGATGAAGCGCGGGCGCCCGGCCCTGACGATCTCGGCCCTGTGCGAGCCCGAGGACCTCGCCGCGGTCCGGCGCGCGTTCTTCGAGCACACGACCACGCTCGGCGTCCGCGTGCACGGCGTCGCGCGTCCCGAGCTCGAGCGTCGTGTGGTCGAGGTCGAGCTCGCCGAGGGCGGCCCGGCGGTCCGCGTGAAGGTGGCGTACCTGGACGGCCGGGCGGTCAGCGCGAAGCCCGAGCACGACGACGTGGTCGAGGCCGCCCGCAAGCTGGACCGGTCCGTCCGCGCCGTGCACGAGGCCGCGTCGGCGCTCGCGCACCGGCTGCTCGAGGAACCGAGATGAGGAGCGCCGCGGACGTCCGCGACGCGGTCGAGCGGCGGATCCGTTCCTACGGCGATCGGGCGATCGTCGCGCACTCGGGCGGCGTCGACTCCGCGCTCGTCCTCGCGCTCGCGGCCCGCGCCCTCGGGCCGTCGTCGGTGACGGCCGTGACCGCGCTCTCGCCGAGCTACCCCGGGGGCGAGCTCGAGTTCGCGCGCTCCGTCGCCGCGGACCTCGGCGCGGCGCACCGCGTGGTCCGCACGCGCGAGGTCGAGCGCGAGGCCTACGCGCGCAACGACGAGATGCGGTGCTACCACTGCAAGGCCGAGCTGTACGCGACGCTCGGGGCGATCGCCGCGAGCGCGGACGGCGCCGTCGTGATGGCCGGCGCGATCGCCGACGACCTGGACGACCTCCGCCCCGGCCTGTGGGCGGGCGAGCGGGCCGGGATCCGCAACCCGCTGCTCGAGGAGCGGGTCGGGAAGGCCCTCGTCCGGGAGATCGCGCGGGGGCTCGACCTGCGCGTGGCCGAGAAGCCGGCCCTCGCGTGCCTGTCCTCGCGCGTGCGGACCGGCATCCGCATCACGCCGGAGCTCCTCGACAGGATCGACGCCGCCGAGCAAGAGATCCGGGCGCTCGGCTTCGACCCGGTCCGGGTCCGCCACGACGGTGACGTTGCCAGGGTAGGGTGTCGCCCGACGAGGTCGAGCGCCTGATCACGCACCCGCGGCTCGGCCGGGCCCTGGCCGCGATCGGCGACCTGGGCTGGTCGAGCGTCCGGATCGATCCCGAGGGGTACCCGGGGGGTCGGCGCTTCCGCTAGCTCTTACGCCGTGCTCGTCGCCGGCGTTGGATAGGCTCGGCTCGTCGGGAGAAGGGGCGTGCGATGGCGTTCCGAGGCTGGAAGGCGGAGGCGCTGGAGTTCTTCGACGGACTCGAGGAGGAGAACTCCAAGGCGTACTGGCAGCGGAACAAGGAGAAGTACCAGACCCTGGTCCGCGCGCCGATGGAGCAGTTGCTCGAGGAGCTCGCGCCGCAGTGGGGCGAGGGCCGGATCTTCCGGCCGTACCGCGACGTCCGGTTCAGCGCGGACAAGTCGCCGTACAAGACGAACATCGGCGCGATGATCGGCGACGGCTACATCCAGGTCGACGCGCGCGGCCTCGGGGTCGGGTCCGGCATGTGGGAGATGGCGCCGGACCAGCTCGAGCGCTACCGGCAGGCGGTGGCCGCCGACGCTCCCGGGCGCAAGCTCGAGGCCGTGGTGTCGAAGGCGAAGGCGGCGGGGCTAGACGTGACCGGCCACGACGTCCTGAAGAGCGCGCCAAGGGGGTACCCGAAGGACCACCCGCGCATCGAGCTCCTCCGGTACAAGGGCCTGATCACGTGGCGCGAGTGGCCCGCCGGTGCCTGGCTCGGGACCGCCAAGGCGAAGGACCGGGTGGTCGAGTTCCTGGAGGCCTCGAAGCCGCTGAACCAGTGGCTCCGCTCGAACGTCGGCCCGTCCACGATGCCCGAACGCCGACGCTAGCCGACGCCCGGCAGACAGACAGCTGGTCGGCGAGCGAGTTCAGGAACCGTCCAGCATGCCCTGAAGGGCAGGACTCGAGCCCGGGCTGGGCGATGCGGCCACCCGGCGTCTTCGGGGTCGGGGCACCCCGAGCGTCCCCGCCGCCGCGGGGCCTTCGACCCTAGGGTACCCGGTGTCCGCGCCGGACCCTTCCCTGGGAGGAGGGGTGGGTATCGATGGCCCGACCAGTGGTCCCGTCGGATCGCGGGACGGATCCCGTTCCGGTTCTCGCGCCGGCCGAGCGCCGGGCGGTTGTGCGTCGCCCGACGGTCGGCGAGCGGCTCGCCTACCTGGACAACCTCAAGACGTTGCTGATCGCGGGGATCATCGCCTCGCACGCGATCAACGGGTACGCCGAGTTCGGCAGCTGGATCTATCAGGACTTCCGGGAGGGCTCCCTCTCACCCGCCGTCGAGCTCATCTTCGTGATCGCGAACGTGACCCTCGGCGGCCTGTTCCTCATGGCGCTGTTCTTCCTGATCTCGGGGCTTCTGACGCACGACTCGCTCGAGCGCAAGGGACCCTCGCGCTTCGTCTCGGACCGCCTCCTCCGGCTCGGGGTCCCGTTCGCCGCCTACACGCTCGTCGTGTGGCCGCTCCTGGAGTACTCGCTGTTCGGGCCGTTCCGGCACCGCGGCTTCTGGGATTCGTACCTGGACAGCGACCCGTACCTGGACAACGGCCCGATGTGGTTCGTGGGCGTCCTGCTCCTGTTCTCGCTCGGCCTCGTCGGGTGGTGGCGGCTGCGTCCGCCGCCGGCTCCGTCGACCGGCCCGTTGCGATGGCGGCACCTGGTGCTGCTCGCGCTCGCCGTGGGCCTGACCACGTTCGCCGTGCGGATCGGCCTGCTCGCGGACTCGAACCAGTTCCTGAACCTGCACGTGTGGGGCTGGCCGGAGTACCTCGCGATGTTCGGCCTGGGGGTCCTCGCCGCTCGGAACGGCTGGCTCCGGCCGGTGCCGCGGGACCTCGCCAGGCGGTGCGGGATCGCGACGGTCGTGGCGATGCTCCTCGTCGGGTCGTTCGTCGGGTCGGCCGAGCCGCTCGGGCTGGACGAGGAGGTGTTCTTCGGGGGCTTCGGACCGCTGGCGTTCCTCGCGGCGATGGGCGAGGGCGTGCTCGCGGTCGCCGCGACGCTCTGGGTGCTCGCGTTCGTGCAGCGGCACCTGAACGGCACCGGGCGGCTTCGGAAGGCGGCGGCCCGAAGCTCCTACGCCGCGTTCATGCTCTAGGGCCCCGTCCTGGTGGTGCTCGCGGTCGCCCTCCGACCGACCGCGCTCCCGATCGACCTCAAGGCGCTGCTCGTCGCGTCGCTCGGGATCGTCGGCTCGTTCGCGCTCGCGTGGCCGGTCGTCACGCGAACGCCGTTCCGACGGTTCCTGTAGCGGGACCTGCCGTCCTCAGGCTAAGCGTTCCAACTTCCGCAGTTGAGTCCGGGGAGTCGACGTCGGGCTCACCCTGACCACCTCCCCCT